>JAZOOG010000032.1:0-75061 GCA_045654945.1 Paludibacteraceae bacterium | reverse complement strand
ATATATTGACATTAAAGTGAAGGTTTGGCGTCAAGCTGGACCAAAGGCAGAAGGCCATTTCGAGACCTACGAACTCAAACACATCTTCCAAGGTGCTTCGTTCTTGGAGATGATTGACATCCTCAACGAGCAACTCATCAGCGAGCACAAAGATCCTATCGCATTCGACCACGACTGCCGTGAGGGTATCTGCGGTATGTGCTCTATGTATGTGAACGGTCACCCACACGGACCAGACAGCGCTATCACCACTTGCCAATTGCACATGCGTAAGTTCAAAGATGGCGAGACTATCACTATCGAGCCATGGCGTAGCCGTGCATTCCCTGTAATCAAGGACTTGATGGTGGACCGCGAGGCATACGACAAGATCATGCAAGCTGGTGGTTTCGTGTCAGTTAATACTGGTGGTGTACCTGATGCAAACGCAATTCCAATTCCTAAGGCTCACGCTGACGAGGCAATGGATGCTGCAAGTTGTATCGGTTGCGGTGCTTGTGCTGCTGCATGTAAGAACGGCTCTGCTATGTTGTTCGTTTCCGCAAAGGTTAGCCAATTGGCTCTCTTACCACAAGGTAAGGTAGAGGCAGCTGCTCGTGCTAAGGCTATGGTGGCTAAGATGGATGAGTTGGGCTTTGGTAACTGTACCAACACAGGTGCATGTGCTGCTGAGTGCCCAAAACAAGTATCTTTGGCTAACATCGCTCGCCTCAACCGCGAGTACCTCTGCGCAAAGTTCAAAGACTAATATTATAGTCAAAAATATCAATCAAGAGGCGTGCACCTGCATGCCTCTTGATGGTATAATGCCTCTCATATTGATACATTCATATTCGTATCTATATTTAGTAACCTACAAGACTTATAATATCATGCGTCTAAAATTACTTCTCTGCATTCTATGCATCAGTAGTTTGGCAATGGCTGAACAGATTATTCGTGTGTCGCAGATTGGCTATCTGCCAGAAGCGAAAAAGTTTGCTATCATCATGACGGGTGATAGTGGGCGTTGGGAATATACTCGCTACGATTTCTCCGACCTCAAAGAGGAAGGTTGGCATCAATTGAAGATTGGCGAGGCGGTGTCGGATAGTTTTCTCATCAGCAAACATGTGTATGACGGTTTGGCGGATTTTCCGCTCAACTATATGCGTCAACAACGCTGCGGATGGAATCCATTTACGGGCGATAGTTGCCACCAGAAAGATGGGTATATCATTTACCATCCCACCAAGACGGGGCAACATATAGACGTGCGTGGTGGTTGGCACGACGCGAGTGACTGCTTGCAATACGCTACGACTACTGCCAATGCCATCTATCAGATGATGTTGGCTTATGAGCAATATCCTGAGTTGTTTGGTGATATGTGCCAAACTAACGGCACGCTTGGAGCAAATGGTATTCCTGATATTGTGGATGAGATTCGCTGGGGTATGGATTGGCTGGACCGTATGAATCCTGCACCTGGGGAGTTCTATAACCAATTGGCAGACGACCGTGACCATATTGGCATGCGTTTTCCAAAGGATGATCAAGCAGATTATGGTTGGGGTGTGAATAATGGACGTCCTGTTTATTTCGTTACGGGGGAGCCACAGGTGCAAGGCAAGGGTATGAATATCTCGACAGGCACCTCTTCGATCGTAGGCAAGTATGCGTCGTGTTTTGCTTTAGGTAGCAAGATCTTGGCGCCATTCTATCCTGAACTGGCAGCGCGTATTGGCGAGAAAGCCAAGGATGCCTACGAGTTGGGCGTTCGTAAGCCCGGTTTTAGTCAGACGGCTTCTGTTCGCTCTCCCTATATCTACGAAGAGACTAACTGGGTGGATGATATGGAGTTAGGTGCTTATGAGTTGTATCGCAAGACGAATAACAAGTCCTATCTCAAAGAGGCTGTTTCCTATGGAAGACAAGAGCCTACCACCCCTTGGATGGGTAGCGATACGGCTCGCCATTATCAATGGTATCCGTTTATGAATATCGGTCACTATCGTTTAGCTAGTGAGGCAAAGAATCGTTCTCGCGAGGAGTTTGTTGCCTATCTGAAAAAGGGTATTGATACGGTCTATCAGCGTGCCATTCATGGGGAACCTGTGCAACAAGCCTTCTTATATGGCGTACCATCTATCTGGTGCTCCAATAACCTCACTACGGCTATGCTGACCCAATGTATATTATATCGCCAATTAACCAATGACTCGACCTATATCGACATGGAATCGTCGTTGCGCGATTGGCTGTTGGGCTGCAATCCATGGGGCGTATGTATGATTGTGGAATTGCCTGGAGCTAAATGTTATCCTACTCAGCCTCACTCGTTTATGATTAGCGAGGGGATAGGCAATACGACAGGTGGACTGGTGGATGGCCCTGTGTATCAAGGCATCTTCAATAGTCTGCGTGGTGTGAATATGGAAGGCGGTATCAATTATATGCGCTATCAACCCAATGTGATGGTCTATCACGACTCCACAAATGACTACTCCACCAACGAACCCACAATGGACGGAACAGCATGCTTGATCTTCCCATTTGCTGCTTACGAAGCAGAAGCTAAGTTTGGCAACTAAGATATTATAGAAACAGTTATCAAATCTTTCAACTAAAAAATTTGCAAGTGTGCATATTTTTTTGTACTTCGAGGACACCCTACCCTCGAAGCTACAGTAAAAAATGTAGCCTATGGCAACAAAAACGAGTTTTTCTTGCACATATACATTTTTTTTTGTACCTTTGCAGCGCAAAGGTATCGGCACTATGGCAAACAAAAGCAACGACATACTCATCACGGGCGCACGCGTTCATAATCTGAAGAATATAGATGTGCGTATTCCACGAGATAAACTCGTGGTAATCACAGGTTTGTCGGGTAGTGGCAAATCTTCATTGGCTTTTGACACTATCTTTGCAGAAGGACAACGCCGCTATATGGAGACTTTCTCTTCCTACGCGCGCGGATATATAGGTACCATGCAGCGCCCTGATGTGGATAAGATTACTGGCCTCTCGCCTGTTATCAGTATTGACCAAAAGACCACCTCACGCAACCCCCGCTCTACCGTAGGTACCGTTACAGAGGTATATGACTACCTTCGTCTGCTTTTTGCACGCGCTGCGGATGCTTACTCCTATGCTTCGGGCGAGAAGATGGTGCAATATACCGACAACCAAATCATTGACCTCATCCTTCGAGAGTATGCAGGACAGAAAGTGCTGATACTGGCTCCTATGGTCAATAACCGCAAGGGACACTACAAAGAGCTCTTTGAGACCATCCGCCGCAAAGGTTACTTGCATGTTCGTATCGATGGCGAAGTACAGGAGATATACGCTGGTATGAAGCTCGATCGCTACAAGAATCACACGATTGAAGTGGTCATTGATCGTCTTAAACTGAAAGGCGAAAACGAAGAAGACCTCAAGCGCCTTCGTGCGACGGTGGACAAAGCCATGACCCAAGGCGATGGCGTGATGGCAGTTTGTGCGCATAGTGCACAGGCGATGAGGCGAGAAGGCGATGAGGCGAGAGGCGAGGGAATACGTTATTTCTCTCGTCACTTGATGTGCCCTACTACAGGTATGAGTTATGCTGAACCTGCCCCACATACATTCTCCTTTAATTCGCCACAGGGCTGGTGTCCTTGCTGCCGAGGATTAGGTAAGGTTAAAGGCGAAAGGTTAGAGGTGAAAGACGAGGTGGAGTTGGACAATATCATCAAAGATGATGAGAATTGGTACACACGCATGTTAGCTTATGTACAGCAGGGCGATGATGAGAAAGAGGAAAAGGAGGAAGAGGTATGGACCACCTGCCCTGTCTGTCAAGGTCAACGTCTCAGCCGTGAAGCCCTCAGTTTTCGCATTGCCGACAAGAATATCGCCGAACTCTCAGCCATGGATATCACAGATCTCCGTGCGTGGCTGATGAATGTGCCTGCTCAACTGAACACTAAGCAACGTGCTATCGCAGAACCTATTATCAAGGAGATTATCTCCCGTCTGGGCTTTATGCTCAGCGTGGGACTATCTTATTTATCCCTCTCTCGCTCCTCTGACAGCCTCTCGGGTGGAGAAAATCAGCGCATCCGTTTGGCGACTCAGGTCGGTAGCAAACTGGTCAATGTTCTCTATATTCTTGACGAGCCCAGTATCGGTCTCCACCAGCGTGATAATCAACGTCTCATTGACTCGCTCAAGCAGCTCCGCGATATGGGCAACTCTGTCATCGTGGTGGAGCATGATGAGGATATGATGCGTCAAGCAGACTATATTATCGATATAGGTCCAAAAGCAGGTCGCTTGGGAGGACACATTGTCTTTAGCGGTACCCCAGCCGAACTCCTGAAGTCTGGCACCCTCACCGCCAAGTACCTTAGCGGAGAACTTTCCGCTACGCTAATGGGCGATAGTGTACCCCAAAAATCAGTAGATTTTTCGGGGACCCCGCAGGCGAGAGGCGATGAGGCGAAAGGCAAGATTACGCTACGTGGCTGCCGTGGCAACAACCTCAAAGGCGTGGACGTCTCCTTCCCTCTTGGTCAGATGATAGCGGTGACAGGTGTAAGTGGTAGTGGTAAATCTACGCTTATCAACCAAACGCTTTATCCTATTCTTAGCCAACACTTCTACCGCAGTTTGCGTGCGCCCTTGGCATATGACAGCATAGAGGGTATAGAGCATATTGACAAAGTGATAGGCGTGGATCAATCTCCTATTGGCCGTACCCCACGTAGCAATCCTGCTACCTATACAGGCGTTTTTACCGATATACGAAACCTCTTTGCGCAGTTGCCCGAGAGTAAGATCCGCTCGTGGAAAGCGGGACGTTTTTCTTTTAATAACTCGGGTGGTCGCTGCGAGGAATGTAGTGGCAATGGCTATAAGACCATACAGATGCATTTCTTGCCAAATGTGTATGTACCCTGTGAAGTATGTGGTGGACAACGCTACAACCGCGAGACACTCGAAGCACGCTTCAAGGGCAAATCTATTGCGGATGTACTGGATATGACCATCAACCAAGCAGTAGAGTTCTTTGAGAGTCAGCCTAATATCCTTAAGAAAATCAAAACATTGCAAGACGTAGGTTTGGGTTATATCAAATTGGGACAATCCTCTACTACACTTTCTGGTGGCGAGAGCCAACGTGTGAAATTGGCTACGGAACTCGCGCGTCCAGGCACGGGCAATACCTTGTATATATTGGATGAGCCTACCACTGGCCTGCACTTCGAGGATGTCCGTGTCTTGATGGGTGTCTTGCGCCGATTGGTGGACAAAGGCAATACGGTGATTATCATTGAGCATAATCCTGATGTCATTCGTTCGTGCGACTATATTGTGGATATGGGTCCCGATGGTGGCCGCGATGGTGGAACAGTAGTAGCAACAGGCACCGTGGATGACATCCGCAATAATCCAAATAGTATCACAGGTCGGTATGTCTAAGCTACAGCAGCATTATACAGTCTATTAGCAAGAAAATCGCACTTGATAGTGAACTTTCGTATGATTTTCTTGCAAATGTGCATTATTTGTTGTACCTTTGCAGCGTATTTTGGAGGAATATGGTTTCCTCTCTTTTTTGAAACAGAATTTTTAATACATTATTATATATATGGACGCAAAATACAATCCTACAGACATCGAAGCCAAGTGGTATCAATACTGGCAAGACAACAAACTGTTTCACAGTACGCCAGATGGTCGTGAACCCTACACAGTAGTAATCCCTCCACCAAACGTGACGGGTGTACTGCACATGGGTCACGTACTCAACAATACTATCCAAGATATTCTCGTTCGTCGCGCTCGCCTCGAGGGCAAGAACGCTTGTTGGGCACCAGGTACTGACCACGCCTCTATTGCCACCGAAGCCAAAGTTATCAAACGCCTCAAAGAGCAAGGTATCAACAAGAGTGACTTGACTCGTGAGGAGTTTCTCAAGCATGCTTGGGCGTGGACAGAGGAACACGGAGGTATCATCCTCAAGCAGTTGCGTACACTCGGCTGCTCTTGCGACTGGGATCGTACTGCTTTTACCATGGACGAGACACGCTCCAAAGCCGTGATTGATGTATTTTGCGACCTCTATAACAAAGGCCTCATTTACCGTGGTCTCCGTATGGTGAATTGGGATCCAGAGCGCCAAACAGCATTGAGCGACGAGGAGGTGATCTACCAAGAGGAACACTCCAAACTCTACTATATGAAGTACTATGTAGTAGAGCCTGTAGGCGAGGAGGCAAACGCGGAGGGCAATGTTGTTCACAAAGATGAGAAGGGTTACTATGCCGTAGTAGCTACCACTCGTCCTGAGACCATCATGGGTGACGTGGCTATGTGTATCAACCCTAAAGACCCTAAGAACCAATGGCTCAAGGGTAAACACGTCATTGTACCAAAAGTAGGACGTGTCATCCCTGTGATTGAGGACCGCTATGTAGAGATTGAGTTCGGTACAGGTTGCTTGAAAGTAACTCCAGCACACGATGTAAACGACTACGCATTGGGACAAAAATACGACCTTACCACCTATGATATATTCACCGCGGACGCGCACGTGAATGTAGAAGGATTGGAGGCTGATATCTATCCTAATGTAGCTGTCTACCAAGGCATGGACCGCTTCGACTGCCGCAAGCAAATCGTAGTGGATCTCCAAGCTGTTGGACTCGTAGAGAAAGTAGAGGACTATACCAACAAGGTGGGATACTCCGAGCGTACCAATGTGCCTATCGAGCCACGTTTGAGTCTGCAATGGTTCATCCGCATGCAGCACTTTGCTGACATTGCGTTGCCACCAGTAATGAACGATGATATCGTCTTCTATCCAACGAAATACAAAAACACCTACCGCAACTGGCTTGAGAATATCAAAGACTGGTGTATCTCTCGCCAACTTTGGTGGGGACACCGTATTCCTGCGTACTACGAGAAAGCATTGCTCGAAGAGACAGGTGCAGAGAACTATCCAGAGGATAAGATCATCGTTGCTCCAAACATTGAGGCAGCAGCTGAGAAGTCTGGCCTCAGCGTAGATGCTTTGGTACAAGATGAAGGCGCACTTGACACTTGGTTCTCCTCTTGGCTCTGGCCAATCAGCCTCTTTGACGGAATTAATAACCCTGGCAACGAGGAAATTAGTTACTACTATCCAACCGCAGACCTCGTGACAGGTCCAGATATCATATTCTTCTGGGTGGCACGTATGATCATGGCGGGTTATGAATATATCGGCAAGATGCCATTCCGTCATGTATATTTCACTGGTATCGTGCGTGATAAGTTGGGTCGCAAGATGTCTAAGTCGCTGGGTAACAGTCCTGATCCATTGGATTTGATTGAGCGTTTTGGTGCCGACGGCGTGCGTATGGGTATGATGCTTTGCGCACCTGCTGGTAATGACATCCTCTTCGATGATAGCCTGTGCGAGCAAGGACGTAACTTCTGCAATAAGATTTGGAACTGCTTCCGTCTCATCAAAGGTTGGGAGGTTGCCGACATAGCTATGCCAGAGACTAATCAATGGGGCGTAGCGTGGTTCGAGGCAGTACTCGCTAAAGCACAAATTGAGGTGGCTGACCTCTTCAGCAAATATCGTTTGAGCGAGGCCTTGATGGCTATCTACAAACTCTATTGCGACGATTTCTCTGGCTGGTACCTGGAGATCATCAAACCTGCATACGGTCAACCAATTGACAAGGCAACATACGAGAAGACTATCCAATTTATGGATACGATGCTCAAGTTGTTGCACCCATTCATGCCATTCATCACCGAGGAGTTGTGGCAAGCTATTGAGGAGCGCCAAGAGGGCGAAAGTTTGATGGTTTCTCCGCTCAATGCTGAACAATCATTGAACAATGTTGAACAATTGCTGAACAATGCTGAACAATGCTTCGACATCATCTCGGCTATCCGTAATATCCGAGCACAGAAGAACATCTCTCCTAAAGAGGTATTGACCCTCGTTTGTCCAGAGGCATTGCCAGCCGTGGTAGTGAAATTGGCGAATGTAGAGTTGGCCGTAGGCGCAGAGAAGAGCGCTGGTAGCGCATCTTTCATCATCGGTACTACCGAGTATAGCGTACCACTCGAGAAGTTCATCAATGTGGATGAGGAACTCAAGAAACTGGAGGCCGAGTTGGCGCACCAAGAGGGCTTCCTCCGTGGTGTAATGGGCAAACTCAGCAACGAGCGCTTCGTGGCTAATGCCAAACCAGAGATTGTAGAACTCGAGCGCAAGAAGAAAGCCGATGCTGAAAGCCGTATTGCCACCATCAAAGAGGCTATGGCGCAGTTGAGAGGTTAATATGAAAGATTTAGCATCACTTCGCGCAGAGATTGACCAGCTGGATGAGCAGTTGTGGGCGATTATAGGCAAGCGTGCGGATGTGGCTCGCCAAATTGGCGAGTGGAAACTCGAACACGATGAGCCTATCGTTCAAGCCCAACGCTATCAGCAAGTATTGGAGCATTGCCATAGAGTAGGGCAACAATATGGACTCAGTAAAACCGTCATCCATGAAGTGATGGAAGCACTACATAAAGAAAGCATCAGGGTAGAATCCTGATGTTTTCTTTATTTTTTAGCATAAAATAGGTGTATTTTTGCATAAAAGATAAAAAAAACACCAAAATATTTGGTCAATCCAAAAAAAAGCAGTACCTTTGCAGTCGCTTTCGAGAGGAAGCACATTCAGACAATACTTGTCAGTATTCGCGTAATCGCGAGGAAGGGTGGGTGAGTGGCTGAAACCAACAGTTTGCTAAACTGTCGTACGGGTAACTGTACCACGAGTTCGAATCTCGTCCCTTCCGCAAAAAAAGATCCATGAGCCAGGTCCAAGCATGCTTGAGTAAAGGCACATGGATTTTTTTGTAAGGTGGCCAATGGCAGATAGTGGGGGATTATGAAGAAATCCCCATAAAATAACTTGATTATGAAAAGAAAAAAGATTCTTATTATATCTATTGTTGCACTACTCGTTGTAGCATGTGGTTTTATTCAGCAATACTATCGTTTGGAAGTTTGTAACTTTATCAGTCGTGATGGCGAAACTCATGGGTATTATGTGTTTCCAAATGCATCTGCCGATTCTTTATATGCGTTGATGTGTGTGGATTATGAGGTGCAATCAGAAGCAGCATGGCGTTTGCATAGCAAACATTTGCTGTATCAATCGCCAAAAACAGGTTATTATCGTTTTCCAGTAGAAATAGGTAATAAACACTTAATTAGACGATTGCAACTTGGCGAGGAAACTCCTATTCGTTTGTCATTTACCCAATCCATACGTACGCCCCAACAATTGGCAAGTGCTATGGGACAAAAACTGCTCTTGGATTCCGCAGAAGTGATCCAACGACTGACCGACAAAACCTATCTTGCGCAATATGGTTTAACACCCGAAACAGCAGTCTGCCTCTTTATCCCCAATACATACGAGGTGTATTGGACAATGACTGTTGATCAATTATTTGCACGTATGTACAAGGAGTATCAACGTTTTTGGAACGAGGAACGCTTAGTAAAAGCTAAAGCAATAGGATTGACACCTACTGAAGTAGCAACATTGGCGAGTATTGTGGCTTCGGAAACTAATAAAACTGCAGAGCATCCATTGATAGCCTCGTTGTATCTCAACCGATTGAATAAAGGCATTGCTTTACAAGCGTGTCCTACGGTCATTTATGCCGTAGGTAACTTCAAAATGCGTCGCGTATTGAAGCGCCATTTGGCTATTGATTCTCCATATAACACATATAAAAACAGAGGCTTGCCTCCTGGCCCTATCCGTTTAGCCCGTCCAGACGTGATAGATGCGGTGTTGAATGCACCTAAAACGGATTACTTATACATGTGTGCTAATCCTGATTTCTCGGGTACTCATGTCTTTTCTTCCAATTATGCTAAACATAGTGCTGTGGCGCGACAATATCAACGCGAACTCAACCAGCGAAAGGTAAAATGATTCTTTGCCCCCATATTCTTAACTCTTAACACCCGCTACCATAACACACCATGTACCGTCTTACCTCTCCATACCAACCTATGGGTGATCAGCCTGAAGCAATCAGACAACTGGTGGCTGGGGTGCGTGCGGGAGCTGAAGCGCAGACACTATTGGGTGTTACAGGATCAGGTAAAACCTTCACAATAGCAAATGTAATCGCCGAAATCAATCGCCCTACACTTATTCTTAGTCACAATAAAACCCTTGCTGCTCAATTATATAGTGAGATGAGGCAGTTCTTTCCGCACAATGCTGTGGAGTATTTTGTTTCGTATTACGACTACTATCAGCCCGAAGCGTATATCCCATCCACGGATACTTATATCGAAAAAGATTTAAGCATCAATGAGGAGATCGATCGATTGCGACTCAGTGCTATTGCTGCCTTATTGAGTGGACGCAAAGATGTGGTGGTGATTTCCTCGGTTAGTTGTCTATATGGTATTGGTAACCCGCAGGATTTTAGTCAGTCGTGTATCACGGTGGATAAGGATGCGCCACTGATTATGAGTAAACTACTAAAAGATTTGGTGGATTCGCAGTATGTGCGTAACGATACTGAACTCACTCGAGGACGCTTTCGCGTCAAAGGCGATACGGTGGATATAGCCCTTGCGTATGCCGATTATATCCTACGTGTTGAGTTTTTTGGCAACGAGATAGATGCTATTACAACCTTGGACATAGTCACGCTTGATACAATAGATGACTTTGACACCTACAATATCTACCCTGCTACCATTTTCTGTACCAATCCCGACAAGTTGGCTGATGCTATGGCCCAAATCAAATTGGATTTGGCTAATCAAATATTGCATTTTCAAGAATTGGGCGAACCGCTCTATGCCAAGCGTATCGAGGAACGTGTGAAGTATGATCTGGAGATGATTCAAGAATTGGGCTATTGCTCTGGTATTGAGAATTATAGCCGTTATTTTGATGGTCGTGAGGCCGGTACGCCACCTTATTGTCTATTGGATTATTTTCCAAAGGACATGTTACTTGTGATAGATGAGAGCCACGTGACTATGCCGCAGATTCATGCTATGTATGGTGGCGACCGAGCTCGCAAGGACAACTTGATACAATATGGCTTCCGCTTGCCAGCCGCACGTGATAATCGTCCGTTGACATTTGAGGAGTTTGAGAGCAAAACGGGACAAACGATTTATGTATCAGCCACGCCTGCGGAATACGAACTCCATCGTTCAGAAGGCGTTGTTATTGACCAACTTATCCGCCCTACTGGTTTGCTTGACCCTGAGATAGAGGTACGCCCCTTGGATCACCAAGTCGATAACCTCATGGAGGAGATTCGCCAACGCGTGGAGCGTGAGGAACGCGTACTGGTAACTACCCTTACTAAACGAATGGCAGAGGAGATGGATGAATACCTACGTCGCTATGGTGTTCGTTCTGCCTATATCCACTCCGATATTGACACACTCGAGCGTGTGCAAATCATGGAAGATTTACGGCGAGGCGTGTATGATGTTTTGGTGGGTGTCAACCTCTTGCGTGAAGGATTAGATCTGCCAGAAGTGAGTCTGGTGGCCATTCTGGATGCAGATAAAGAAGGCTTCCTGCGTGATCATCGTTCGCTGACGCAGACCGCAGGTCGTGCTGCACGTCACGTGAATGGCAAAGTGATTATGTATGCCGATCGTATTACGCGCTCGATGCAAATGACGATTGATGAGACAATGCGCAGGCGCACCAAACAAATTGCATACAATGAGGCTAATAATATCACACCAACTGCTCTCAACAAAGCCATTTCGAATAGTCCTTTGATTGCATTATTGCGTCATGAGGAACAGGAGAAACAGCACTTGGAAGATAAAATCCGTGAGGGTTGGCATACGGCACCTTGGCAAAACTATGATGCAAAGGCATTGCGCAAAACCATAGAGCAACAACGTCGTGCAATGTTAGCAGCTGCCAAAGAATTGGATTTTGATAATGCAGCACGATTGCGCGATGAATTGCTGCAAATGGAGGATAAACTCCAGGCTATGGAGTAGAGTCGAAGCTTACCTTTTCTATCCTTCGCAAAGTGCGTTGAATGCACATGAGTTGCAACGCTTGTTGACAGAGGTTGGAGCAAAAGGCAATGCAGGATTAAATATTTCTTGAAGCAGGGTGGTTAATCCTTCCAAAAATGTTTGTTTCACTTCTTCATTCCACACAAAATCGGTATCCCCTTTTTGGTGGATAAGCGTTTGTACTTCATCCAGTTTGGCCATGTTGCGGACTGAATATATGTGAGGCGAAATATGAGCTATATCTGTCAATATTTGTGGCGAATATTGTTCTAACATCCAACAGTATAGCATAGTCTGAAGTGCCTTATCTTGGTTTTCGATACGACTGAAAATATGTTCCATATCTTGGTATTCGATATGTACTTTTCCCGTTTTATAATCAATAACCCGCAGGGTGTTACCCTGTTTGTCAATGCGATCAATAAATCCATAGAAGGATATATTGCCTATTTGTGGCAGAGTTATCCTACTGTCTACTTTTTGTTCGCCATTTAAATAGATAAAAGGTGCTTGTTGTTGATCGTAGCGCAATATGTTGCATACATAATTCTTTACAATGAAGAATGCTAAATGGTCGGTGCGAACAGCCTCTATAGGCAACTCCTTCCAACGTTCATCCGTCAGCGAATCCAGTATGTGTTGAATATCGTTTGCGGTGACAATACGTTGAATATATGGCATATATAATGTCTGCATTACTGCATGCAAGACGGTACCAATAGTGGCATCCGAAGCAGTAATATCTTCATCTTGTTTGGGCTCATGAAGCCCTTGTACATAGTGGTAGAAGAACTTCTTTGGACAGGAGAGATAGGTGTTTAATGCCGAAGCAGAGAAACCGCGTTTTTGTCTTTGGGATAATAATGCTAATACTTCAGCATCTTTGGGTATCTCGGTTGTTTTGGGTGCTGGAGTTGACAGCGCATTGACTACGTTCACTTGTTCTATCTCTACACCATACTGCCATTGTAGTTGGTAGAAATAGCGTGACACCTCGCCCGAATGTTGTTCATCAGCTACTGCATTGGTTATCAGCCATACATGTTTGGCGTAGGACAGCATGCGGTAGAAATTGTATGCAAAAATAGCATCTTGCCTTTCGGGTGTGGGGAGGTCAAAACCACGGCGTAGAATGTAGGGGATGAAACTATTATTGTGAGCACGTCCTGGGTATAGATCATCGTTGAAGCCTGTGATAATCAGGTTATCGAATCCCAATGCACGTGTTTCAAGTACACCCATTACCTGCAGCCCATCCAGCGGTTCGCCCGTATAAGGGATAGTGCTTTGCATGGTCTGCATACGCAGTATTTGCAGGACAGCTTCGGCTGAAATAACCACTTGTGGATATTTGACAATGGCATTTTCAATCATGTCTAATGCCTTAGTCAGCAGATAGTACGCCTCACTATTGGCCTTTGTATGCATGTCCTTCATACGTTGGCGTAGGGTAGTAATCATGTCATATCCTGTGGTAGGCATCGGTAGGAAGTATTTTTCGGGATAGGCAATGAGCATGTATAGTTCTGATGCGCGTAGTGGATAACCCATCGTGACATTGATTTTTTTTACACCTTCTGGAAAACAGTCTAATAAAGGAATCAGCAACTGTTCATCAGGAAGCACTACTGCTGTTCGAGTAAAATCGGTGCTTGCAGGCGTGTTTGTAGGGTATAATTCGTTCAATACATGATACACCTCGCGTGCTTCGCCTACGGTAGAGTCCACCGATAATAGGGTTATCTTTGGACCGAATGTATGTGTGCGTTTGGGTACTATATAGCGCGATGGGAAGGCCTTTAGATTATCGTCTTTGAACAATGAAGCGCGGTTTTCGGGGTCGGATAAATAGGCATCTTCGTAGTCGAAATAAAAGTCAGCGCAACCGCGGTCACGCAGGCGAATAAGCAATTGGCGTTCTGATTCTGTTAGGGCATTAAACCCTACAAAAACATAGTGTTTACAGAAGGCTGTGTCGGGAAGGGTATCCCAATGCTCTATTACCTGTCGATGGAGTAGCCCCTCATACGCTAATTGATCCTGCAATAGATTGTCAGTCAATCCTTTGTATAGTGGATACAGCAATTCCCATGTGCGAATAAACTGGTGATGTAGATTATTGCCACTCTTTTCGGATGAAGCATAAAAATCGCCCCAAAACTTCTTGATAGCATTGCGTTGTATATCGGTCAGCGAGAGAAAATGCTCATCAATATCGTGCATGTCTTTCACGGCTTCAAATAGTGCTTCTACATTGGAAACCAAATGGTTATCCACTTCAGAGAAGTCGGTCAACATCATCTTTCCCCAATGTAAAAACTCTTCAATGGGTTTTGCGTTCGGACGCAGGTTTTGGTACAAATCGTACAAGCGTATTATTAGCGTTGTTTGGTCTGCTACACGCAAATGGGATAACGAGCCAAAACATTCATTGATAGTCATTATCTTGGGCGAGAAGATGGGGCGAGTCAATGCTTGACCTAAGTATCGGCGAAAGAATAATCCAGCACGGCGGTTGGGAAATACAAAGGTGTATTGGGGTAGGTCTTCGCCCACTTCGTGGACAAATACTTGTGCTAATCGTTGCAAATAGGACATATACTTATAGTTTTAGTTTTGCCTTATTGCCTCCCAAAGATGATGCATCCATCCTTTGACTCGCGTAATCATTGACCATGTCTTGCTCGCAGGAGGAATCTCCATAAGCAGGGTGTCCATATCGGGCCCGCCTGTCAACTGCTCTGGGTAAACTACCATCGAACTGAACCGTGTGAAATGCTGTGTGAGCATAGTGGGTATATCTTCAAAGAGGGGATGATAACTTGCTGTAGACTTACGCGATGATAGCAATATCAGCATGTCATTATCCATAATGGTTTGCGACAAGATGCCTATCTCTTCCCAACCGTCCATATTGCGGAATGAGGCACGAAGGTATTTGCCAGGGCGGCGACACATGGTTTGCAATGCTATTTGCGTGTCGGGATGAGCGTAGAACACTACTTTGGCACCCAATTCGCCTGCCAGACGGCGCACTAAACCAAAGCATGTGATAAAGTCGCGCTCTTTCTCTGCGTAGCGTGGTACTGCTACCACCAAACGGTTGATAGTGTTGATAGGCTGCGCCTCGTGATACACTATCACCGATTTGCTCGTATGCTCCACCATGTTCGATACATCTTGCCAGTCTGCCGATTGCTTTATCTCTATATTGTCCAATGTTGCCATTTCACCAATCTCGCGCAAAGTAGGGCGTATGTCCTTGCCTACTGAGGTCAACAACCAGTAGTCATCTTCGTGGTATGCCTCTAATTGAGCGCTCTCTTGCAGAGCCAACTCCTTGGCTGCGTGCTCGGTAATAAAACTGGCAGTAGTACATAGTACCAATATCATCAATACGGCAGCATTCAGTACCTCTTCGGGGAAAACGCCCATTTGATATGCAATGGTTACAATCGCCAATGTACCTGCAGCGGTTGCATGTGTAAGCCCGAATATCAATTGCCTTTCGTGTTTATCAAAATGGAACGCACCCTGTGCTATCCATGCTGCAAGACTCTTACCTACCAACTTAGTCACAATCATCACAACGGCAATCACAGCAGTTGCCCAACCACTCCAAAAAGCGTGAATGTCAATCATCAATCCGACGCTAATCAAGAATAGGGGAACAAAAACGCTATTGCCCATAAAGGTAATACGATGCATCAATGGCGAACGGTTGGGTAATAATCGGTTGAGCGAAACGCCACAAAGAAAAGCTCCCAATATTCCTTCTAATCCCGCCAAATCTGCCAATAGGGCACTACCTACTAACATCAGCATCACAACCATAAACTCTGATATAGGGTCGCGGTAGCGTTTGAAGAACATGCGCGCAAAGCGAGGGAATACCCATAATACACTCAGCAAGAACAATGCTAATATTGATAGATGAATCATGTAGTCCGTGTAACTCTGCAGACCGTGTTGCATACCTTCTACCAATGCTAATACAATGAGCGATAGCGTGATAGCCCACATGGTGGAGCCCACAGTGATATTCACCGCCATATTTTTCTGCACACCGTAACGACTAACGATAGGGTAGGTCATCAGCGTATGACTACCATACATTGCGCCTAACAACAAACTGGATATCCAACTGAACCCCAATAGGTAGTGACTGGTCACGATACCCAATCCCCATGGGATAAAGAAGGTGCATAGACCAAAGAATAGGGAACGGTACTTGTATTGTTTGAAATCATTAATATCAATCTCGCTTCCCGACTGAAACATGATATATAACATGCCGAGCGAACCGAGAATTTGGATGGTTGGACTATCATCTATGAGGTTCAACACCGATGGACCAATTACGATACCAGCCAAAATAAATCCCACGATGCTTGGCACGTGTATCTTACGACACACGAGTGGCACAAACCAGATGATGCCAATAACAAGGGTGAGTATTAATAGAGGCGATAAATTCATGGTGCAGTTATTTTTTGCTGTGTGATTGTTGCTTCGGGTCGTTCTATCTTTCAGCCTACAAAGGTAGTGCTTTTTTTTGACATGACCAAATTTCTTATATAAAAATAGGGCATATCAATTTTGATACACCCTATTTATTATATTTTCTATCTTTCTCAATATTATTACATCAAACATCAAGGGACATTTAGAAATGTAGCGCTATGCCAATGCCGTTTTGGCTACCTTGGATAGTCCAATAGGCTATACACGTAGCGATACTTGTAGAATGTGGGTTGTACAGAGCTGGTGGTAGGTTTCAATGCACCACATGCGGGGTCAACGCCAAGGTGGCAATAAACAACAGTAACTTTTTCATACGATTTTTATTACAGAAAGTTTATATATAAAGATTATTGGATAGTCACTTCGGGCATGAGGGTCATGATACGTGGTTTGGATGCAAACTCACGTATCTCCATAATGAGGCGCTCCTCTGGAGTAGAGTTGTCGAACATCTTCAGCATTTCCTCAATAGGATCAGTCTTCTCTGGGTATGTAACCAATTGATATTCATTCAATTCTGCCAGTTCTACTGCTTTTGCGATAGCATCGTTGATATTACCCAAACTATCCACTAAGCCAATCTCCAAAGCATCTTTTCCGAGCCATACACGTCCCTCGCCAATCTTCTTGATTTCATCTTGGGTCATACCGCGACCATCGGCGCAACGACGGGTAAAGAGGTCATAGCCACGCTCTACCATGTTTTGCATGAGCGCCATCTCCTGAGGGTTCATACCATTGATAACGGCATTGGTAGTCAATGCGGAGTGTTTGTTGGTGGATACGCCATCCACATCCAGACCTACTTTCTCACGGAGTTTGCTCAGATTAGGTACAGTACCGAAAATACCAATTGAACCAGTGAGTGTAGTAGGTTCCGCATATATGTAATCGGCGTTGCAAGAGATATAGTAGCCACCTGAAGCAGCATAATCGCCCATAGAAACAACTACAGGAATGCCCTTGTCTTGCAACATCTTCATCGCATGCCATATTTGCTCACTCGCATCCGCACTACCACCAGGACTATTCACACGGAAGACTACTGCTTTTACATCGTCGTCATTATAGATTTTCTTGATGGTTTTCAAGATCTTTCCCTCTACAATGCCATCTGCACCATCATCCACGATAGCACCCTCTGCGTACAAGACTGCCACCTTGTCTGTTGCTTCCACCTTATTGCGCTCTACATTGGCCATCTTGCTGTTAGACAACTGCTTATAGTCTTTAGTACCTGCATAGGTGCGCAATACGCTATCCATCTCTTGGATATACACCAATGAGTCCACAAAGTTGTAGGTGAGGTACTTCTCCTGTGGTTGTAGCGACATGCACTCATCGGCATATGCGTGCAATTGCTCAGGAGTGATTTGGCGACTTTGTCCTACTGCCGCTTTTATCTCGCTCCAGATGCCACCGAGATATTGCTCGGTTTGTTTGCGGTCTGCCTCCGACATCGAAGTGCGGAAATATGGTTCAACTGCCGATTTGAACGTACCAACTTTGAGGATTTGCATCTCAATACCAATTTTCTCAAAGAGGCGAGTATAGTACTCTTTTTGTGCGCTCAGGCCATCCCACATCAATGTACCAACTGGATTGAAGAAGATCTTATCTGCTACAGAAGCGATATAGTAGTTGGTTTGTGTATACGAATCAGAATAAGCAATAATGAACTTACCCGATTGTTTGAAGTCGAGGAGCGCATCGCGCAGTGCCTTAGCAGAAGCAGGTCCCGCAGCGAGCGAACCGCCCTTGAGGTAGATACCCAACACCTTGTCGTTGTCCTTCGCCAAAGCGATATTGCTGAGCAGGTCGTTCAATCCTACTATCGTTGTTGATTGACCATACATCTCGCCCAAGATGGCGTCAAATGGATTCTCTTCGCTTGCTTGTTCTACAAGATTACCTTTCAAATCAATACGATAGATGGTGTTCTCCTCCAGTTTGGTGGCAGGTGTGGACATCATATCGCCCATCAGCGCACCAATAAGGAAACAAACACCAAAATATACACCAATACCAATTAGAGTTTTACCCAAACAACCCATTTTCTTGCGTGGTTGCTCGTCGTTTGTCTTACAAAATACTTTCATTGTTTTTTATTTTTATAGTTATAACATTGCTTTATTCATTACCTAACTACTACATACGAAGAACGTTCGTTGCTAACGAAGCGCAACCTACTATGCCAAATTAGAGTGCAAAGGTAGTGAAATATTTTGAATTAAGCAAATATTTTTCGCTGAAAGTTTTCAGATAAACATGCCCCTGAGATTATCGTAAAGGAGAAGCATAATAAAGTGCACTCGTATCGCCTTCTAACAGCTGTCGCAAATCCTGCAAAATACGCTCGGGGTGAACCACACCCGATTCCCAAAAATCATTCGCACCACTGGGCAATGTACGTCGGTAAAAATTATACACTTGCCCCGTTTGATATGCTTTGAACCATGTGTGTTTCGCATCTATCGCTTGAAGTTCGGCAAACGTATATGCATTGCAGCCCACCCATACATCAGCCTCGGCGAAGTCCTGTAGGGCTTGTTCCATAGTCAAAGGTAGCGATGCAGCAGAAGGTTGTTCAGCATAGCGATACGCTCCACCTGCATCACGAAATAGATGCCCCATGAAGGTGCCACCTGTAGGTACATACCACGTTCCGCGAAAAGACATGCCAGACATGATGTGCCTTGCCTCTAATTTTTCACTTTTCGCCTCTTTCCTATACGCTTCACTAACAGCCTGGTAGATACTATCGGCCTTTGGCAGACATCCCAAACATGCACCAAAAAAGCGTATCCATTCCGCACGAGCAAGAGGCGTCTGCTCAGTCCATTCGTTGCAATAGTATATAGGAATACCCAAAGCCTCCAACCTACGAGGCATGTCATCCCCTTCACCATAAGTGGATATAATCACCGCATCGGGTTTGGCGAGTAGAATAGCCTCCATGTTAGGCTGAATGTCATCGCCTAAGTCTTTGATACGCTGGCGTTCTGCTTCTGTAAAAGAGTAAACACGGTCAGGGCGAGGTACACCTACTACCTTATCCATCATACCCAATTCCTGAATAAAACCAATATGCGTAGCGGAGAGGCATACCACTCGCTCCAATGGTTTTGTCAGCGTATGTTGAGCCATTACTCGACCTTTATGCCAAGGCGAGTAAACCGTGATATGTGTTGTGTCCTCTGATTGAGTAATATCAAAACCTACATTACGCCATTTTGTGTCAGCTGTAGGTTGGCATGCTACACACACCAACCCAAGCAAACACAATGCTATGTATATTTTTTTTCTTAGCATGTATAAGTCCTTCCCCTTAGGGAGGGATTTAGGGTAGGCTTTTAAATAACTTCTAATTTACTGCCTGGGAAGTAGTGTGCCAAAATCTGCTCGTAGCTGTAGCCCTTGTCTGCCATCACGGCAGCACCGATTTGGCACAAACCTACACCATGTCCCCAACCAGCACCTGTCAATATAAAGTCGCCCTCCTCGTTGCGATCCACCACAAAGGCACTACTATACAAGTGACTCTTGCTCAACCATTTGCGAATCTCCAGTTCCTTGCCTATCACCATTGTGCGTTTGCTACCCACAATCTGCATCTCGTACAAACGAGCAGATGGCCCACGTTTGATAGGCACCAAGGCCTGTATCTCGCCAAAGTCAATGCCCGAGCGCTCGCGGATAATCTCGCTCAACTCTTCTTTGGTGTATTGTACCGTCCAACGGTAGAAGTCTTTGGTCTCTTGGTCATAGTTGTTCAATACTTGGCTCAGAACGCGCTCGTCGGTTGTGTTGCAGTATGCCGATGGCGACGTGCGGATAAACTCTTGTGCGTTCTCCTCAATAGTCAAATCGGGTAGGGGAGTTCCAATCTCATCACGAACAGGCTCGAGATAGTCATAATGCTCGTTTGCCCATGCGTTCTCAAACAACTCTGTTGCGCCGCCACAAGACTTATAGAAGCGTGCGTCGCACACTTTGCCGTCATACATCAACACTTGTCCGCGGGTAGCGTCAATCGCTTGTTGCACATTGGCAGCCGCCTCGGGGTGCTCATCACGACGGGTGATACCCTCATAGCGTTGGCAGTGATCATCTGCGCATACGTCAAAGCCCTCGTGGGCATCTCTTTCGTACCAAATCACGTGGCGATCTGGGTCGCTCAAGTCAGGCTTGTCCGTGCAGGTAGATGGACTGATGATAGGACGGAGTACCCAACTGCGGGAGATAACGGCATGTGCTTTCAATAGCTCCAACGAAGAGGTCGCAGACATTTCTGAGGTGATTACCGAACTGAGATAGTCTTCTACATCGAGGCGGTTGATGGCTGTTTGTGTGCCATCTGCATTGTCGCGTATTTCGAGAGTACCTTCAAATTCTTGGTCTTCCAGACGGTCCCAATGGAAACCAATACCAATGCGAACATTCTTTAGTAGGAATGTTGGGTGTTCTGGTGTGGAATGAGGACCTGGAATCACGGCCTCAATCTTTGGGGCGGTCATTACGCCCACGGCAATTTCGTGTTTCATGAGTGTATGGGTTTATTTGTTAATATAATTATCGTTCTATTTCACCTTTCCACGAATTGAAACCCGTGTTGAGTTCTACTATTTGGTAGCCATGTTTAGCTAATTGTTGAGCGGCGGTCTTGCTTCTTCTTCCCGAGCGGCAGTAGAGCGCGATGGTTCTATCTTTGGGAAGGACTCGCATTGCTTTTTGCATAAAGTCAGCTTGTGTCACATCTATGAGTAGTGCACCAGGGATATGCCCTTGCGCATACTCGTTGGCAGTCCTGACATCCAGTCGCACAATAGTGGTATCTTCAATGACCTGCGCAAACGTATCTGCATCCACCGAGCGGAAGTCAACTGCTTTGCAGCCCAAAAAACTCATCAGACAGAGTAGGAAAGGGAAAGTTTTCACGATATAGTTGTTTATTGATTGATGCTATCTGCCACTTCGCGGATGATGTCACGGAGTTTCTCTGGGGTGAGGCGGTCAAAACTCTCGCGATTGGCTACAATACCAATACCGCCCATCTCTACCGTGGCAGGGGAGAATAATATGCGTTCTTCCTCTGGCGCAAAGAAACACATAGGGCGAGATTCCTTGCGGAAGAAAATGACGGTATGGAACTTAACATCGTGCCACGTGACAATATTCCATCTGGGTTCATATTCTTCGGCATGGCTGGCGCCAATGGTGAGTGAACCTGTTTGACTGGCTTCCTCGGGGATAGTGCCTAAAGAAAGCACTCGCTTGACGGCTGCCAAATGGTCTTGTAAATCCGTTTCTTGCACCAAGATAGCGTTAGCATAGTTGGTGTCAAAGTGGTCTTCTATCGGGAGGCTGTGGCGAGGCACAGCTTGGAAATGCATATGGTCGGGGGCACTGGCGCCGCACATAGGACCGTTGTAGAAAATAGTCATCTCGGGCAGTTCTTTTGCCAAGTGCAACATGGCCTCAAGGTGAGGCAATAGTTCTTGGCGTTCGTGCACGGATGAAGAAACGGTGAAGTGCGGTGAGAAAATAGGGAATGGGTTCACGCGAATATAATAGGTGTGCCCAGTAGGTGAATCCCAATTGTGGGTGAGTTGGTGTTCCTCAATGCCATCGGGGCAGAGGAAACAGGCTCGTTTTTGCAGGGCTTCGGGGCTGACATCTGCCATCACGCTGCGTACACGAGCGGGATTGAAAAATAATTGTGCAGGGAAACCGTCGATAGTCATATCTTTCTTCTCGACCCCTGCCAATGCTTCGTAATTAAGAAATGCTCTCCCGTGAGCACTCAACTCGCGGGAGAACATGTCGGATATTTGTGTATAGAGGTTCATAATTGTTCAATGTTGTTCAACATGGTTCAATGTAGTTCAATGTTGAACGCGAAGCGCTGAACTATTTTGAACAGCGCATGCGCTATTGAACGTGCCTATGGCACAATTATTTTCCTTCGTTCATTTGGATACGTGCCTTCAACTCCCATGTACGGATACGATCTTTGTACAAGTGGTTGTTGTTCATGGTCACGATATCGCAGTTAGCATCAGAGTTGTCATCCCAACGACGGCAGTTATAAACTACGTCATAGATACGACCGATTTGATACTCGCGGCTTACGCGCAAACCAACTGCATAATCCTCACCGTATTTGGTGGTTGGGAAGTTGATGGTGCGGAGCATTGGGGTATAGAAACCACGTGGTGCGCCCAGACCGTGGATGCGGAGAGCATTGTTGCGGCCGTTGTCTGGTGTCCACTCTTTGTGATCGATTACTCCAGGAGGAATCATATTGCCGTCAAAGTCGGTCAATTGGTAGGTACCAACCACCATTGCGCAGTTTTGCTCGTGGAATGCATCGATGAACTTTTGTACGGTGTTCTCATCGTAGTAAGTATCATCAGAGTCCAATTGGATAGCGAAGCGACCGCATTTCTCGTGGTGAAGAGCTACGTTCCAGTTACCACCGATAGCGTGCCAAGTCTTGTCTTGAGCGATATAAACGAGGTTCTCGTGACCTTCAGCAACGATGCTCTTGATTACATCTACAGAGCCATCCTCAGAGTTGTCGTCCACAACGATAACGTTGTATTTGTAAGGAGCTTTCACTACTTGGCTCAGCGCGCTCTTGATAGCGGTACCAATAGTACGAACGCGGTTCTTGCAAGGAATGATTACAGATGCCTCATACTCGAAGCCACCACCGAGCAAGTCTACGTCCTTGAAGCCTGGAGCCAAGTAACCATTGATGTCTTTCAAGTGTTGGGTAACAGCTTGCTCCATCTCGATTTGTACACCACGGTTCTTTGGATCTACATAGTCGAAGTTCTTCTCACCTGTGGTACGGTTGTCGAGTTCTACATCATAGTAGAGGTACTCGTTGATGTGCTCCAAAGCGCCCTTTTGGCTCACTTTCAAACGGAGGTCATACAGACCAGCGTATTGATAATCTACGTCCATGCGGCTAACTGCTTCTTGCAGTGCGCTGGTGCGATAGAAGAGTACAGAACCAAACTCAAAGTCATCGCGAACTGAACCCAATTGGTAGTCAATCACAGGAGCGTTGGTACGAACTTCACCCACTTGGTTGAAGTGGTCAGCATAAACCATAGCAGCTTGTGTGTCCTCAATCAATGCCTCCATACGCTCGAGAGCGAAGAGAACGAATGAGAGGGTGGTGTACTTAGTGTAGATCAAGGTGTACTCGGTGTTAGCCTTAGCAGCAATCTCGCGTACATTAGCTGTCGAACGGATGTCACCATGAATGAAATGAATGTCAGCTACGAGGTCTTGAGCCTTCAAGTTCGCTACGGTAGCTTGTACTTGTTCCTCACTTTGGAAAGGAATAAAACATGTGATATTCTTCATATTTGTTTAATAAATTAATTGGTTGTTTTCTTTTTTAGTGTGGGGCATAAAGTGTAGAGTGTAAGGTGTAAAGGCTGGGGCATGCGGCAAAGCCGCTATTCGTGCCTCTAACCTTTCGCCTCTCGCCTAATAGCCTTACAAAATATGATATTGCACAAATGCCTCGATAGCCTCATATTCTGCCAAGCCGAGGTCTGAGTACATTTTCGCTGTATCGTGGTTGCGGTCCTCTGCGCGTTGCCAGAACAGACGCTCGTCATCGCCCATGAATGGAGCAGACTCCATTTGGCTGGCGTGTTTGAGGATAGAGTTGCGTTTCGAGCGGAGCTCCTCTGGTGACATTGGCACTGCCATCTCAATGAGGTCAAGCTCCCACTCCATCCATGCACCACGGTACATCCAGATGCGGCAGTCTTTCAACCACTCGTCCCATGCTGCGGTGTGCTTCAGTTCATCCAATGCAGCGAGTACAGCGTCCAGACATACACGGTGTGTGCCGTGAGGGTCTGCCAAGTCGCCTGCAGCGAAGATTTGTTGTGGTTTTACCTCTTCCAAGAGAGCCTTCACAATGTCCACATCGGCTTGTGAGAGAGGACCTTTCTTGATAGTGCCAGTCTCGTAGAATGGCAAGTTCAAGAAGTGGATATGGTCGGTTGGCAAGCCCATGAAACGGCATGCTGCGGTAGCCTCACCGCGGCGGATAAGTGCCTTCAGGTTGAGAATCTCACGGGTGTCATTGTCGCCTACTTTCTCGTTCTTGAAGAAGTTCATGTACTCGTCGTACTTCTTCTCAATTACTTGATCTTCAGGCAACAACATTTGTTTGTAACCCTTCATGAAGTCCATGAAGCGTACTACCTCTTCGTCGCAAACGGCAATACAACCGCTGGTCTCATATGCCACGTGCACATTGTGACCTTGGTTAATCAATCGTTGGAATGTACCACCCATCGAGATTACGTCATCATCTGGGTGAGGAGAGAAGATTACAATATCTTTTGGGAATGGATTAGCACGTTCTGGACGGTTGCTGTCGTCTGCATTTGGTTTGCCACCTGGCCAACCAGTGATGGTGTGTTGCAGATCGTTGAATACCTTAATATTGCACTTGTATGCAGAGTCGTATTTGGTAATCAATTCGCTCAGTCCGAAATCGTTATAGTCCTTGTTGGTGAGTTTGAGAATAGGCTTCTTGGTTTGCTCGCAGAGCCATACTACAGCGCGACGAACCAATTGGTCAGTCCACTCACAGTTGGTCACTTTCCATGGGTGATTGATGCGAGTCAGTTTGTTGGCAGCATCCAAGTCCAATACGATGGAGGCGTTCTTATGCAGTTGCAAGAACGATGCTGGACACTCGGCAGAAGCCACTTCTTCAATAGCTTGTTTCACAATGCCAGCTTTGTGCTGACCAAACGCTACGAGAATCACTTCTTTGGCTTTGAGAATGGTCTCAATACCCAATGTGATAGCGCAGGTTGGCACTTGTGCTACATTGCCAAACAATGACTTAGCATCCACGCGAGAGTTGTTGTCCATAATCACCAAACGGGTCGATGAGTTAGGTTGTGTACCTGGCTCGTTCATCGCAATATTACCCCATTGACCAATGCCCAATACTTGGATGTCAATGCCACCTGCCTCAGCAATCGATTTCTCGTATTCCTCACAGAATGAGAAGATTGTCTCCTTTGGTAGATCGCCTGGGAAGGTGTGTACGTTCTCTGGCAGAATGTCAATGTGGTCAATCAGTTGGCTTTGGATTTGTGCCATACTGCCCAATGATGAATCACTCAGTGGATAGAACTCGTAAGAACCAAAAATGATGACATTCTTGAAGCTCAAACCCTCTTCCTTGTGCAGGCGAACGAGCTCAACGAAGATGTCGCGCATAGAGCGACCCGATGCCAATGATAGCACGGTCTTCTTGCCGCTGGCTTCGCGTTCGCGGATGACCTTAGCGATACGATTTGAAACCCATGAAATGCCCTCCTTTGGAGTCTCATGAATGGTGGTGTTTACATGCTCCATACGAGTAACGCGAGATTGCTCATACGCATTCGCAGGACGATACAATTTCTCCTCAACTTTGCTGAGAGAAATCATTTGACTAAGATTGTTTCTCATATTTTAGTAGATTTTATGATATATCGTGCTGCAAAGGTACAATATTTTTGCGACTTATGCAAACGGTTGCACTCTTTTTTGTGAAAAAAGTGTTATTTATATGTTATACAACATAAAATGGGCGTATACTCTTGCGCGCATGAAAAAAAAATAGTACCTTTGCAAACTGCTTTTGGTGTGGTGTGTGTTGGGGAGAGAGGCACTGAAAAATGAAAATAACAATTAAATTTTACAGATATGATTTTAATAGCAGATTCAGGTTCAACCAAAACTCATTGGTGTTTGATGGCAGCCAATGATCATTGTGAGGAGTTTTTTACCGATGGTATCAATCCATTCCAACAAACTTCTGACGCCATTAAGAATAGTGTAAATAACCAATTGCTCCCTCAGATGGCTCGTTCCATGTGGGCAGGCAGTATCACCAATGTGTTTTTCTATGGTGCGGGTTGTACGCCAGAGAAGAGTCCTGTAGTGGCTTACGCGCTTGAGTCTATCTTCAAGTCTGCCAAGGTAGAGGTGTACTCGGATATGGTTGGTGCTGCTTGTGGCGTATTGGGCGCAGAGCGTGGCGTGGCTTGTATTTTGGGTACTGGTGGTAACTCTTGCTTGTGGAATGGCCAGGAGATTGAGAAGAATGTACCTGCTCTTGGTTTTATCTTGGGCGACGAAGGTAGTGGTGCGGTGCTTGGCAAACGCCTCGTATCTGACCTCTTCAAGAATCAGTTGAGCGAGGAACTCAAAGAGAAGTTCCAAGCGCAATATGGTATCACCGCAGCTGATGTGATTGATAATGTATATCGCAAGCCTTTCCCTAATCGTTACTTAGCCTCCCTCAGCAAATTCTGTGCTGAGAATATGGAAAACCCATTGATTGCACAACTCGTTTATGATCACTTCGAGTATTTCGTGAAGCGTATCTTGCCTCAATATCCTGCTCTTCCTGTAGGTTTTATTGGTTCAATCGCTTACTATTACCAAGATGTATTGAAGAAGGTGATGGCTGACAATGGCTTCCAAGTGGGCAAAATCCTCCAAGGTCCTATGGAGGGTCTTAAAGAGTACCACAAGAAGGATGTTGTGCCTACAATGTGATCATAATTCAAAATTCATAATTCAAAATTTTCTATTATGGCATTTACAAAAGTAACAGAGCAAACATCATTGCACGACAACTTAGACCAGAAATCAGTAGGTCAATTGCTCGTGGAGATGAATGAGGAAGATCAAAAGGTGGCTCTTGCAGTCAAGGAATGCATTCCTCAAATAGAGAAATTGGTAGAAGGTATCGTTGAGCGCATGCAAAAGGGCGGTCGTATCTTCTATATGGGTGCTGGTACCAGTGGTCGTCTTGGTGTGTTGGATGCCAGTGAGATCCCTCCTACCTTCGGTATGCCACCATCGTTCGTGATTGGTCTTATTGCAGGTGGTGATACGGCTTTGCGTAATCCTGTGGAGAATGCAGAGGATGATCCAGAGAAGTCTTGGCAAGAGTTGCTGGACCATAATATCACTACTCTTGACACGGTAGTGGGTATCGCGGCTTCGGGTACGACACCTTATGTAATAGGCGCGCTCGAGCGCGCACGCGAGTTTGGTTGTTTGACCGCTTCTATCTCTTGCAACCCTGAGTCTCCAGTAGGTCAGGTGGCTGAGATCGCTATTGAGCCAGTTGTAGGTCCTGAATTTTTGACAGGTTCTACTCGCCTCAAATCAGGTACAGCGCAAAAACTTGTCTGCAACATGATTACCACCATCACGATGATCAAGATGGGGCGCGTTAAGGGTAATAAGATGGTAAACATGCAACTCAGCAATAAGAAACTTGTTGACCGTGGTACACGAATGATCGTTGAGGAACTGGGTCTTGAATATGACAAGGCAAAAGACCTCTTGCTCCTACATGGTAGTGTGAAGAAAGCAGTGGATGCTTATCGTGCTGACAATCAAGCATAAAATTGTAAAACAATAAAAACAATCTAATTTATGAAGAAACTATTCTTTCTACTAACCTGCTCCTTGTTGTCTGTTGCAATGATGGCAAGTGTCACAGTAAGGGGTGTGGTTATTTCTACCGAGGACGGCCTGCCTGTAATTGGTGCTTCTGTTCTTGAGAAAGGTACATCAAATGGTACGATTACCGATTTTGATGGTATGTATGAATTGACAGTCCAAGATGATGCGACTCTCGTTGTAAGTTATGTGGGTTTGGCTACTCAAGAACTGAAGGTGACGGGTCCTCAAATGGATGTTCGTCTTAGTGCTGACGCTATCGCCATGGAAGAAGTGGTGGTAACCGCTATGGGTGTGGTTCAAGAGAAAAAACGCTTGAACTTTGCTGTGCAAAACATCGGTGGTGATGCGCTGACAGAGAATAAGAGTGCCAACTTCGTGAACTCACTCCAAGGTAAAATCGCGGGTGTATCTGTTACGAATGCGGGTGGCTCACCTAACTCTGGTAGCCAAATTATTATCCGTGGTATCTCATCTGTCAATAATAGCCAAAGCAACGAGCCTCTCTTTATCCTCGATGGTGTGGCTATCTCTGGTGGTGCTTCTTCTGCTGCGGATATCAACCCTAATGATATTGAGAATATCACTGTCCTCAAGGGTGCGGCTGCTGCTGCTCTCTATGGTCAAGATGCTGCTAACGGTGTCATCATGATTACTACCAAACAAGGCGAGAAGGGCAAGATCAAAGTCCAAGCTAACGGTAGCTGGCAATGGGATGAGCCTACACGTTTGCCTCAATTGCAACAGACATATGCTCCTGGTGCGCAAGGATTCTACAAGGATAAGACTTCTGGCGGTTGGGGTCCTATGTTGAGCGAAGGCGATGTTATCTATGATAACTTAGGCAACTATTTCAAGACTGGCTTCTACCACAAGTATGACTTCTCTGTCAATGGTGGTTCTGAGAAATTCCAAGCCTATGCTTCTGCTAACTGGTCTAATGCCGAAGGTATCATTCCTGAGGACTATAGAACTCGTTTTGGTGCCCTCATCAAAACTACCTACACCCCTGCAGAGTGGATCACTTTCCAAGCGGGTGTCAACATCACTGACCGTAAATCACGTTCTACCAGTGGCGTTAGCTCTGTTTATGGATGGCCTATCAATGATGATATCACTGACTATAAGCATGATAATGGTCTGCCACGCTACCGCTATTGGAGCGAGCCATTCAAATATGGTTCTCCTATGAGTCCTCTCTATAGTATCTACGAGGATGATGGCATAGCCAAGGCTACTCGTAATGTGATCAATGGTAGCATTACCCTCAAGCCTATTAAGAACCTCCAGATTATTGGTCGTGTAAGTTATGACGTTAGTCACTCTTCTTCTGATAGCCACTCTGTTCCACGTTGGGATGATAGCAATGTGGTACAACAGGTGAAGAAACCTACATATGAGGAGCCAGAGAACTACAAACCAGGTGCTGGTATGGATGCTGGTTGGGATGCTTACTACGCATACGAGGCATGGAAAGCCTCTAAGGAGCCAGGTGGCTACCTCGATCCTGAGAACTATATCCTCACCAGCGAGGATATCGAGAATATGAGCAAATCTTCTTTGGGTTCATATTCTGCTTCCATGAGCCGTAGCCAACTCTTTACAGCTGGCGTCAACGCAAGCTACAAGATTGAGTTGCCAAAAGACTTCTCCATCGATGTGATGCTCGGTACCGAGCTCAAGATGTCCCAAGGTTTCTCTATGTCTAACTATGGTGTGGATTTCATTATCCCTGGTACATACAGCTTGTCTAACACCAACCGCGATTGGATGGAGCTCTCAGACCGCACAGCAGGTCACTCTATTCGCCGCCGCTTCGGTTACTTCGGTGAGATCCGTGGTGACTACAAGGGCTTGGCTTCGCTCTCTGTTACAGGTCGTTGGGACTGGTCATCTACCATCAACAACAACCCATTCTTCTATCCTTCTGTAACCGGTGGTATCATCCTCTCTGAGTTGATTCCTGGCTTGAACGAAACTCAAGACAACTGGTTCTCTTATTGGAAGATTCGTGGTAACTACGCTGTCGTTGGTAAGGATGCGCCTGCTAACCTCTATGACCGTCGATTTAAGCAGTTTGGTACTTATCCTGACGGTGGTTATGGTATTGACCCTACCATGTCTTCTGCTTCGCGCGACTTGATGCCTGAGATGTCTTATTCTTGGGAGGTGGGTATGGATATCAAGCTGTTTGATAACAAAACACGCCTCGATGTGGCATACTACAACACCAAGGTGGATAACCAAATCGTTACCGTGCGCGTATCTCCATCATCTGGTTATATCCTCCAAACACGTAACGAGGGTGTGATTCGCAACCATGGTATGGAGCTCACACTTGACCAAGATATTGTTAAACGCAAAAACTTCAACTGGACTTTGGGTCTCAACTTCGGTCTCAACCGTGGTACCGTTGTTGGTCTCCCTGAGGATGTGCACGAGATCACTGGTCCTCAGTATGGTGATGTCTTCACTTCTGCTTATCTCGGCGGTTCTACCACAGCCCTCACGGGTAAGGATTACCAACGCAATGCGGAAGGTCAAGTCATCGTGGATGCTAATGGTTTCCCAAAAATCAATCCTAATAAGAACGAGTTGATTGGTAACCGCGAGCCACTCTTCCAAGCAGGTCTTAACTCCAGCATGAATATCTATGGCGTACAATTCTCATTCCTCTTTGACGGACGCTTAGGTGGCGATGTGCTCAACGTGACAGGTCGTAACCTCATCTCCAGCGGTAACCACAAGATTCTTGAGACCTACCGTGGACGCCAAGTCGTATTCAATGGTGTGATGGAGCAAATAGATGAGAATGGTAATGTGGAGTATGTGCCTAATACGAAGCCTATTACCCTCAACCAAACCAATATCATCAACTACTTCTACAATGTATCTACCAACTTCATCGAGGATGGTTCATACATTCGTCTCAGCTATGTAACCTTGGGTTATGACTTTGCTAAACTCATGAAGAACCAAAAGGCATTGAAGGCTTTGAAGCTCAACTTCACTTGCAACAACGTCTTCGTTCTTACCAAATATACAGGTACTGACCCTGTTTGTAACGCATCAACGGGTCAAGGTGGTACAGGTTCTGCGGGTATTGATAATAGCCCAGTGCCTTCTACACGCAGCTATAACATCAGTCTTACTGCTTCTTTCTAACCCGATTAATATGTTAAGGAATATGAAAAAGTTATTTATAATATCTGCTCTTCTTGGAGCAATGTTCTTTACCAGTTGTGAGGACTTCTTGGATGTGAATTACACTGTGGATTCCCCTATCACAACTTCTGTGGACCAAGTGTTGCCAGTGGCTACTTTCTATGCTTCACAGATCTGCTACGACCATGCTGAGTATGGCGTATACATGTGCCAAGCCCTCACTACACTTGGCAAGAGCCAAACGGGTTCTTATCCTTATAGCCAAGGTTGGGAGTTCCTCGGTGTAAACCGTCACCCAATGTGGCGCCGTCACTTCTACGATCTCGGTGCTAATATCCAAAAGATGAACGAGATTGCTATGGAGAAGGGCAACTACAACGCGGTACTTATTGGTCGTACCATCATGTTGATGTCTACCCTCTTTACTACCGACGCTTTTGGCGATATGCCTCGTTCCGAGGTGTACCAAAGTGCTTCACCTCGCTATGATTCACAAGCCGAAGTATATGAGTGGATGCACCAAGAGGCTGAGGAACTCATCAAACTCTATAACGACCCAACTTGGAGAGATGCAAAAACCAACTTGATTATCAACGAGAAGATGGATCGCATCTACGCAGGTGATATGGACAAGTGGGAAATGTTCTGCAAGGCTATTCAAGCTCGCCTCTGGTTGCGCAAATTGCCTAACTGGGAGAACACCCCTGCTACTTGCCAAAAGATCATCGCTATGGTTGACGAAGTACTCAATGAATGGCCTATGGTTAATCCAAAGGGCGTTGATGTATACGAACCTCGCTACTACTACCCAGGTGGTGTAACCGAGTCTAACTGCCCTTGGGGTCCTTATGCTCCTAAGATTAACTCTTGGGAGAGCCGTGACAACCGTCTCGCTTCTTCGCTCCCTACCACATTCTTTATGCATGGTATCTTGGGTAGCTATGACCACAAAGACGGTCTCTTCAAGACTACCCGTGGCTACGCTTTGGACCCTCGTGCTTCACGCATGATCGAACAACGTACGGAAGAGAAGAACAACTCTCTGCGTCACTTGGAGAGCAATATCGGTGGCGATATCGATAAGACTATCGTCAACTATCCTAACTTGCTCGCTGCGGATAACCCATTTACCCAAAACACAGGTTACATCGCTCTCATCACACGCGAGGAGTTGATGTTCATAAAGGCAGAGGCACAATACTGGGCTAATGATATCAAGGGTGCATACGAGACTACTGTGGCTGCTACCAAGTACAACATGGAGCGCTATGGCCTCAGCGAGTTGGAAATCCAAGCGGGTACCAAAGGTACCAACCTGAAGAATCAATACAACCGTTTCTTCAATATCAAATTGCCAGGTGAGACCAAGTTCACTATCGCTGATTTGATGCAACAGAAGTATGTGACCATGTATCTTCAACCAGAGCAATGGACAGATATGCGTCGCTATAACTACAGTTCTTCTAACAACGGTATTTCATACAAAGTGCCTAACGCAGCACAACCTGTTTATGTATATGATGTGAACAATGTACACAATGGTACTGTGGCTGAGTTCAAGAACGACTCTACCAACTTCACTCTGACCTACTCTTTGCGCCGTCCATACAACTTGTATGAAGCATACTGGCGTACCGCTGAAGACTTTGCGGATAAGATCGACGGTCGTTTGTCTCCTAATGCATGGGTTAACCGTTTGAATGCTGATACCGAGACCGAAACCAAGTACAACAAGAAAGAGCTCGACCGCATGGGCTACTATACCACCAACGCGGCTGGCGAGAAAATCTTGGATTATCGTATCTTGAAAAAACGCTTGATTTGGGCGCATAAACATAACGGACCAGCACAATCGTTGGATCCAGGTATCGAGTGGATGTAATATTATTGAATCTGAAATAAATATATTTTGATATGAAAACTAAATTTCAAATAGTTGCACTTGGCTTGCTTATCTTGGGTTTTGCGTCTTGCGAGAAACACGATTTCTTCGACGAGGACACAATCACAGGCCATGTGGGTCCAGAGGCTTATTGGACTGTCGAAAGTTCTGCTGTCAAAGCAGGTGAAAGCATGGGCTTTACCGCGCAATACTACTCTTCTGTTACTGGTATTGACCACTCTGAGGTGTGGTACGATCTGTATATGAAAGAGGAGAAATCCGTATCTTGCGCCTTGATCAAAGCCGTTTCGCATAGCGTTGCAAGTAGTGTTGTAGAGCAACAACGCGTTTTACAAACCATCCAATCTTATCCACACTCCGAGGACCTTTGGGTGGGCAAAGATACGGGTATGGTTGTGGCTGACAAACCCGATGCAAGTGTCAATGCCTATGTGTTGAAAGATGCATTCCCTATCAGTGGTACATTGTCTATGGTTTCTTGGAAACCTGCTGATACTGTTGGCTTTGCTAAGAACCTGAAGGCTTACTTTAGCGAGGATCTGCCTACTACTTTCAAGGCAGAATTGACTGCTAAACTGAACAACGGTGATGAGCGTAACTACAATGCCTATATGCAAGCCTTCCAAGGAATGGGACTGATGACCGATTCTACGACTGCTAATATGCGTGACACCATGCCTTACCTTGAGTGGATTACCGACTCAACCTACGATGCTAACTCTGCTTCTTGGGTAAAACACTTCAAACAAAATGATTCTGTCTTCAGTACCACTCAGTTTGACTCTATTATCTTAGCGGTTGATACCAACTGGAATATCAAACGTAAAGATACAGTCTTCCATCACATGGAGTGGAATCCTATCACCCAAACTTGGGATTCTGCGTTCTGGAAATCAATTGATACCACTATGACAGTCACACCTAAGTTTGACCACATGGAGTACGTATATGATGATATCAAAGAGCGTATTGACCGCGTTTGGAACGATTCTATCACCTTCATGGATCTTATCCAAGGTGCAGATGGCTACGCGGTTGAATACCAAAAGAGTTACTATATCAATGCCGAACTCCGCGTTTATGACAAGGATGGCACCTATAGTAAGACCGACGCTAAAGAGATTTCTATCAACTAATGCAATACTAACACGAATTAATACATGATGAATATGAAAAGTAATTTTTTGAAAACCATATTGATGGCATTTTTGCCACTCTGTGTAGTGTCTTGTATTGACAATGTACCAGAGGTGGAAGTATTGCCTAAAGATCCTATTTCGTTTGAGTACTATATCGATCAAGAGGCTGAGCCAAAATACTATCTCGATTTCTATGTAGATTCTGAGATTACCTTCGTCAATACTTCACCTACCGAGGGATTGGCTGAATGGGATTTCAACGCAGATGGTATCATTGATACAGTTGGTAATGTCGTTACCCATGCTTTTGACAAAGCAGGTACATACAATGTACAACTCAGTGTGGCCGACAAAGTCCTCAAACAAGTACTCATGATTGCACCTATCAAACCTTTGGTAACAATCAAGTATCCAGAAGATGCGGATATCTGTGAGGTACGTAAAACCCCTATCTCATTCGAGGTGGAGTTGCCTAACCCAAAAAATAAACGAGCTATCTTCAAATGGACTTTCCCTGCTGATTCTAAATACGCCAATGATTCTGAGGCTACTACTTTCGAGGCTGAGTATTTCACTTCACCTACCGACTCTATTATCCCATTGCCAGAGGCAGTGAAGTTCTGGCACGTAGGTTCTCAAGAGGTGAAACTTGAGGTAATCCTCGGTGACGAACCTTTGGATAATGTAGTGAAGAATGTGCCTGTGGCTTACGACAAGGAGGTGCCAACCCTTTACTATGCAGTTCAAGGTGGACGTATCATGGCGTATAAGTTGACCAATGACCAACAACCAGAGGATATGGAGATTAATCCATACGACTTGGGCGTATCTTCAGGTCAACACCCATTCAACCTCCTCTTCCAAGACTCGTTGCTCTATGTACTCGATGCAGGTAAGCAATTCTACTACGTAAACGATGTCAACGGCGTGTTGGGCGATGGTAAGATTTCTGTTATCGCCAAAGACGGTTCTAAGGTGCAAACCATGATCTCCAATGTCGGTCAAGCCGCTTTTGATGACCCATTCTATGGCTATATCGAGGGTAAAGACCTCTACTATGCTAACCGTAATACAGGTATCATCAAGGTGCCTTTGAAAGACCGCGACAAAATGTATAGCGCATCAGAGTATCCTTATTATGTTCAGCACAATACATTAGGTTATTATGCTAATGGCTGGTCTTATGGTAGTATTGGTGGTGTGTTTGGTAAAATTGAAGGCAAATGGCACTGGTGTAAATTCTATAGCGGTAATGGTATCTATCGTTTTGAAGATTCTGATATATTACCTGCATCTATTCCCGCAGGTGATGATAGCAATAAACCAAAAGCAGGTATTATGTTTGACGGTATGAAGCCACGTTCATTTGTTTACACCAGCAAGAGTGCAACTCCAAAACTATTCGTTGCTCTCAAAGATGCTGATGCCAATGGTCTCTTTGTTGCTACATACGCAGAGATGGATGCTGTAGGTCCTTCTAAAAATGCAATGAGAGCATACGAGAAAAAATACAACAATATGAGCTTTGCTTCCAACCTCTCAGGTAACTTGCCTGCTATAGAAGGACATACTGACGAGACGGTAGGTATCTGCCAAATGGCATACGATGAGGTAAATGATTGCGTATACTTCGGTTTCCGTAACAATAGTCCACAAAGCAGCCTCTATCCTCCTACTGGTATCTATCGCTACAATGTGGCTACCGATGTAATCGATTGCCTCATCGAGGGACCAAGCGTATACGGATTGGTGGTAAACAACACACCTTCTAAATTGTTCTAATGAAATTTCTGAATAAAATATCATTCCTGGCTGTAGGCTTGTGCTTGGCGCTTTCGCTCCAAGCACAGCCTAACCTCCAGACTTTGCCCAAGCGCGAGTTCCGCTGCTCATGGCTCACTACCGTGTGGGCTATCGACTGGCCTAAGTCGCATAGCCAAGCTACCGAAGCAGGACAGAACAAGCAACAAAAGGAGATGGCCAATATCGTTGATTCCTTGGCGGAAGCCAATCTCAATGCGGTGCTATTTCAGGTGCGCGGATTCTCCGACGCTATGTACAACTCCAAGTACGAACCTTGGAGCCAATACCTCACAGGTACACGTGGCAAGGAACCTACTTACGACCCGCTGCAACTACTCATTGACTTGGCACACGCCAAGGGTATTGAGGTGCACGTCTGGCTCAATCCGTATCGCTACTCCAGCTCCGATGCTACATACGGCAAAAACCACCCAAAGGACTATCACAATACCCACCCAGAGTGGCTCGTGAAGTGTGGTGACATCACCATTCTCAACCCATCGCTGCCTGAGGTGCGTAAGCAAATATGCATGGTGATTGCCGACATTGTGGAGAACTACGACATCGATGGTGTCATCTTCGATGACTATTTCCACCAATCGGGTTATGTGGACGCTTACGACGATGTACAATACAATGCCTACAAGGACACTGCCTCCAGCGTGATGTCGCGTGCCGATTGGCGCCGTGCGCAGAACAACCTCATGATCCGCATGGTCAACGACACCATCAAGGCCATCAAACCTTGGGTCACTTTTGGTCTTGGTCCTGCGGGTAAGGCAGGTGCTTCTGCCGACAAGTACGGGGTAGAACCTTCGCCTATCGGTGGCGACTGGCAATACAACGGTATCTATGCCGATCCTCTCGCGTGGTACAACGAGAAGACCATCGACTATATGGCTCCTCAAGTCTATTGGAAGATTGGCTCTTCGTCCGACTACGACCAACTCACACGCTGGTGGTCGGATATGGCAGCGCATTTCGGCAGACATAATTATGTCAGCCAGAGTCTCAGTGCCTTGCGTGCAGACGGGGCTAAACTCGGCAGTTCCGAGTTCTATGCCTCCGAGATTGTGGATCAAATCAATGTCAACCGCAACTACGACCGCTTTGGCGCGCCTGGATTCTGCTGGTATGGCTTGAACACAGGATTGGCTACCAAGAACTTTATCCAGAATATCAAGAACAACGCTACTCCGCTACCTGCTGTCGTTCCACAGATGACATGGTACCGCACCGATGATTGCCTCTATGTCAGCAATATCCGCGTAGAAGGCGACTCACTCGTTTGGGACGCTCCTGCATCTAACCTGCGTTATGCGGTGTATCGTTTTACTGCAAGCGAGGTAGGGCGCATAGGCGTAGTAGGTAGAGCAATCAACTTGCTGGGTACTTCCTATACCAACAAGATGGATATCTCACGATTCGCCAATGAGACGACCCAATTCCCAATGGAATATGCAGTGGCTGTGCTCGATCGTTTTGGCAACGAGTATCCTGCTCGCACGATGAGTAATACCGCGTGGGGCAAATCCGCTGCCACCACATTGGAGTATCCTACCAACAACTCCCAAGTACTCTTGCCTTGCTACTGCAAGTGGAGCGCGGCTCCAGAGGCGGACTCCTATTTCTTCCAACTGTCCAAGTCCTCTGACTTTGCTACAGTGGATTACGAGTATGAGACCATGGATACCACTTTCTTCGTGGGAAAAATCTATTGGCTTGACTCCAACGAGACCTACTATTGGCGCGTGCGCACACGTAGTATAAATAAGGAGGATACCTATTCGGATATTCATTCGTTCAGTGGCTCTTTCTTTGGTATTGTCTCTCCTGCCAACGAGGACACTATTCCTGTCGTTCCTACCATAGTTTGCGATAGCGTGGAGGTTAGCGATGCTATTTACACCTTTGAGGTGGCTACTGCACAATCCATGGCTTCGGATGCCCTCGTCTTTATGGATGTGAGTGCCACTCCAAGAATCATATTGCCTGAAGGTATTTTGATGGCTTCACGCAACTATTATATCCGTGCTTCTGTCACTTTTGCTGGCAATACGGTGGTGTCAGACCCTATCAAGGTGCGTACCATGGCGCAATATGTGCCTGTGCCTGAAATCATCTCGCCTGCCAACGGACAAACGATTGTGGGTACAACCATCCCTGTCGTGTGGAAGCAACAGGCTTCTTCTGGTTTCCAAGTGGAGTTCTCGCAGAATGTTGACTTCCCTAAACGCCAAACCAAGCAATTCCGCACGGACATCTATACCTTCTCATATACCTTTGAGCCCTCTACTAAGAATAATGCGCATTTAGGTACATGGTATATTCGTGTGGCAGCGATGAAGGAAGGTGGTCTGACAGAGTATTCGCCTGTAGTCCAAGTGGTTTTGACGGATCAACCTTCAGCCGTCGATAACAACTATATCTACAGCCGGCCTGTAAAGACGGTTGAAAATGGACAAGTGATTATTTACCGTGATGGTGTGCGTTATGATGTTCTCGGCAATGCCGCAGAATAGCGACCCGCACCATACAATAACCACACAATAACCACACAATAACCATACAATTCGTATAGTTGGTGTGTGGAATAAGGTGGCTTATATTTACCGAAGATTCTGGCAATAAAATCAGAGTCGGAGAAACTGGAAAAAATAAGATTTCATGGCGCTTGCGCCATAGGAGATACAAACAAAACAACAATTTTTACTTAACGCAACCAAGGTCCACGGAGGACGTGTCCCCACGGATGAGGAAGCAATTTATTAACCAAAAAAACAACAACATTTATGAAAAGATTTTCAATCTTTTGCGCAGCTATTCTTGCAGCTGCAACATCTTTTGCTGCCGTTACTTACGAACTCAACGGTGGTGTACAGAGTTCTTATTTGACTCCGCAAGACATGTATGCTGACTTTAACGCAGATTACAATGCTGCTACAGGAGCAACCGCAACATGGCTACCTCTTGCAGAGTGTACTGCTACAAACCAAGGTATTCCTACTGCTGTAGCAACTATTGACCTTACCTATTTTGCAGGTGCAGGTGCTGACAAATGGGGCTGGTTAGCCACATATGTTGACAAGGTTTCTGCAGAGCAAGGTGTCGCTGTTGCTTCATCTTCTTCTGCATCAATGCGTTACAACTTGCAGTCATTCTTCAAAGATTGGCAACATACTGGTTGGCCAAAATCAGCTGACTACACTACTTGCGGTGTAAGTTCTGTTGCTGCTTATCAAGCTTATTGGAAGAGTGCTTTTGCCAATCCAACTGAACCTACTGAGGAGTACGTACTCAATGCTCCTTACAAAGAAGGTGCTACATTCGATGGTTGGTATGCTACTGCTGACTTCTCAGGTGAGAAAGTGACTACAATTAATGCAGAGACTACTGGTACACTCTATGCGAAGTGGATTGAGTATATCCCAAGTATCGCTGAGGTGAAAGCATTGGCTGACAATAGTGAAACTAAAGTATCAGGTGTAGTTAACTTTATTTCTGGTAAAAACGTTTACATTCAAGATGCAACTGGTGGTATCCTCGTTTATACCACTGAGGCTCCTACTTGCAAAGTAGGTGATAAGATCATTGTTAAGGGTCTTAAGGTTATGTACGTTGGTGCTCCTGAGGTGAAGAATGCAGTTGTTGAGTCTGCTGAAGCAAGCGAATTGCCTGCAACTGTTAAACTTGAAGACTTGTCAGCTCTTATTAATGATACTGTATTCCAATATTATGCAACTAACGTACAAGTTCCTGGTTTGGTGATTGAATCTTATGATTCTTACAACAACCCAACCGTTAAGGACGCTATTGGTAATACTGCTGTTTGCTACAAAATGTCTCTTGACCCTGCTAATTTCCCAATCGGATCTAAAGTAATTGTTAAGGCTGTAGCAGGTTGGTACAATGGTTTCCAATTCGTTGGTGATCCAGCAGGTATTGAGTTGGCTGTTGCTGGCGTAAAAGAGGATTACACCTACCCAACTCGTCATGGCATGTACAGCCTCAAGAACAATTGGGTAATCTCTTCTGTTGAGGATAACTTTGCTGCTAATGCTCCTGGTGGAACAGACCGCGTTCGTGGTATGGCTGTGAAAGATGGTATCATGCACTTTATTTTTAGCATTAATGATGCTGCAACTAATTCTACACTTCCTTTGAAAGGTCAAATCGTTCGCGTAAATGGCGCAACTGGTGAAATGCTTGAGCCACTTGAAATCAAAGGCGAGCATCTCTTTGAGAGAGAAACAGAAGATGGTACTTGGGCTAAAGCCGTTACATTGGCACATAACGATATCAAGTTTGACCAAGCTGGCAACTGCTTGATTGGTGCTTGTACTGGTGGTGGTGGCTCTTTCCAAATCTACACCGTTGACCTTGAGACCGGTGAGGCTACATTAATCATTGATGAGCGTCTCTATGACAACCCAGACTTTACCGATAACGGATTCCGTTTTGATGCATTTGGTGTTGCAGGTGATGTGAAGACCAATGGTGTGGTTATGGCTGCTGATGCTAACTCATGGAATGTTTATCGTTGGTTGATCACTGACGGTGTTGCAGCTCCTGCTGAGCAAATCACCATGAACCTCGACCCAGAGGTTGACAAATATTTGGCAAATACTGCAACCAGCTTTGGTACAGCTCCTCAAATCTTCCCACAAGACGAAGAGGGTAGCTTGTTCTATGTAGACGGTTTCTCTACTCTTCCTATGCTCTTTGACATCGATGGTGCTTTGATCGATGACTTCGCATACAACGAGACCTATGGTACTACTGTAACCAACAACGAGGGTGAGACTCTTACTTTGAATACTGGTTTGAACGGTCTTTGCGAGTTCCAAATTGGCGAGGAGTACTTCCTCATCATGGTTGGTGGTCACACCGTATCTAACCCACCTTCAACTTTTGTTCTCTATAAGTTTGCTGATGAGTACCGTACTTTCGAGGAGATGGAGCCACTTTGGTACTTCCCTCACAACGGTCTTGGTTCACTCACTATCGGTTGCCGTACCGCTGTGCCTTCTGTAGAGGTAGAGGGTAACACCGCTAAGTTGTACATCTATGCTACCAACAACGGTTATGCATGCTACACCTTCACTATCGGTGAGGTAGCTGACGGTCTTGAGAACGTAGAGGCTGACGCTATCGCTGCTCGCAAGGTAGTTGAGAACGGTCAAGTTTACGTAATCAAGAACGGCGTTAAGTACAACGTACTCGGTTCAGAGGTAAAATAAGATTTTCTAAATAATATAGACAATCTATCTTTTCAGAGTGTGTCCTTCAGGGCACACTCTTTTTTTGTGCCCAAAAAATCCTCAACTTGGTGAATAAAAAACCCTCAACTTGGTGAATGAAATCGCAAAAAAATCCTCAACTTGGTGAATAAAATATGAAAAATATTTGCATAATTCATTTATTTATAGTACCTTTGCAGCGGATTTTCAGCAACTTACATATTATAGAGTAGAAATATTATATTTTAGAACTATAATTTTATGGAATTTTTGGATAGAGAAAACGATATAAAGCGTATTACGAATGCTTTAGCACGTGATGAGAAACAATTTATTGTACTCTATGGTAGGAGACGCATAGGCAAATCCACTATGTTGAGGCATATTCTGTCGGAGCGGAATGGTAGTGTGTATTTCTTGAGTGACCAAACTTCAGAAGTGCATCAACGTATGTTATTTGCTAAATCAATTGCAACTACTCTTGAGGGTTTTGATCGGGTAACATATCCTGACTGGGAAACGCTATTAGAAGCGTTTAATAGACAACTCTCATCTCGTGTCGTATTGTGCATTGATGAGTTTCCTTATTTGGTCAAGAGTTGCGCTTCTTTACCATCTGTCCTTCAAAAACTGCTGAATACTAAGCAACTGAAGTTTGATTTGATACTATGTGGCTCGTCCCAACAGTTGATGCACGGGTATGTACTTGATCGTCGCGAACCCTTGTATGGATTGGCACATGAGATAATCCGTTTACAGCCAATTCCTACACCATATATAATGCAAGCCTTAGGCTGTAATGCAGTAGAGGCAATAGAGGAATATGCTGTCTGGGGTGGTATTCCACGTTATTGGGAACTTCGTGCACAATACCTGACTAACAAACAGGCTATCCGCCAATTGTTGCTTGACCCGCAAGGCATTTTGCATGAGGAGCCCGTGAGATTGTTGCGTGATGATATGCGTGATACTGTACAAGCAACAACCCTACTTTCTGTGATTGGTAATGGTGCGAACAGGGTTTCCGAAATAGCTGGACGTGTGGGAAAAGAATCCACCGCGTTGTCAGAACCATTGGCTAATCTGCGAGAATTAGGCTATGTGCGTAGGGAAGTACCTTATGGAGAGAGCGTGAAAAATTCTAAGAAGAGTATTTATTCAGTACAGGATTCTTTGTTCCGATTCTTCTATCGATTTATAGCTCCTTATAATTCACTGCTTGAGTTGCAACGATTTGATATGGTAGAACAAATTATAGATGCTCATTTTTCGAAATATGTATCTATCTGTTGGGAACAATTATGTAGAGATTTTGTTTCTGGACGTGAGATTGATGGCCATTTATATGGAGTGGCTTCTCGTTGGTGGGGAAAAATATTCGATAACAATGGAGAAGGTAAACAAGTAGAATTGGATGTCGTAGCAGAATCGTTGGATAAAAAACATGTCTTAATCGCTGAATGTAAGTGGACAACCCAAGAGGATGTCGATAGGCTATATGCTGATTTGCTATCAGTAGTACCGTTTTTACCGTTTGTTAAAAAGGGACAGAAAGTACATTTTGCCTTTTTTGTGAAGAACTCCCCTATCCATGCTGATGGCCATACTGTCTTTTTGCCATCGCATATATTGATATAAGGATGCGTTGCCGCTTTGAATGCTGCATGCTTTTGTGTTTAGTTAATGTATTGGTTAAATGTGATTTACATATTATAGTGCAGAACTATAATATTTCTGCACTATAATATTATTCCATGCCTCTCGCCTCTCGCCTTTAGCCTCTCGCCTCTCGCCTTTTTTACAAAAAATTCACAAACGTTTGCATAATCCAAAAAAAAGTAGTATCTTTGCACGCAAATTCCAAATATTGTATATTCACTTGTAAAAACAGATATACCATGAAGAAATTTTTACTCTCCATTTTCGCTTTTTGCGTTAGTCTTACATCCTTTGCCAATATCACATTGAATGGCATTGATTACACCATCGACACCCTGTCTATGTACCCTGTGGGTCCTGGTGCTACTTTCTATGAGTTGCGCATGCTGCGTTCAGCCACCAAGAATGGTCGTCTGGACTGTTGGCTCATGACGGTGGATACCAAGAATCCGTATGTGACAATCGAAGAGGTCTTGGGTACAGGCAAGATCATCGGCACCGAACGCCCATCTAATATGGCTATTCGTAGTACAACAGACACCAAGATTTTCTTTGGTGGTACCAACGGCGACTTCTTTGTTACCCAAGGCGATGTAGGTTTGCCAGTAGGTCTCACCGTGGTGAATAGCGAGTTCGCGCATACGCCTTCGGCTGCCACCTCACGCCGTGCGGGTGGAGTAGATGAGAACAACCGTGGTATCTTGGCTACCAATCTCCAATATTCCTTTGAGCTGCAAACAGCTACAGCTACCCACAAGATCCACCATGTCAACTACGATCGCAACGAAAACGAACTGGTACTCTACAACAAGCATAATGCTGCTACTACTTTGACCAACGCCTATGGTACGGAGCTTTTGGCAGAACTGCTGCCAGGCGAGCGTTGGCAGACTTCTGGCTCAATGAAGCTGAAGATTGTGGACAAGCAACAGCAGGTGGGCTCTATGGCTATCCCTGCGGATAAAGTGGTACTCTCTGGTCATGGCACTATGGCGGATGTCTTGAATGCTATCAATATAGGCGACGAGGTGACCATCAATATGTCGCTCGTCTTTGACGGCCAGGAAGTAGACGTGGCGCAATGCATTGGTGGTGACACCTATGCCTTGATTGTGAACAATGGTCAGGTAGAGCAATCCAACTTCTGGAACGAGAACCACCCTCGTACTGCTTTTGGTACCTCTGAGGATGGTACAATCCAGTATTTCCTCGTGGTGGACGGCCGTGGCGTAAGTACCGGCTGTACAACTAAGATTTTGGGCGAGATTATCCACCATTATGGCGCATACAAAGCGGTCAACTGGGACGGTGGTGGTAGTTCCTGCCTCTATATCCGCAATATGGGTCCAATGAACAATGGCTCTGATGGCACCGAGCGTGCGTGCGGTAATGGTATGTTCGCTGTGGCTAACGTGCCAGAGGTGGATAACACCATTGCTGCTATTGCGCCTTATCAACCCATCTATTCCTTGCCTCGTTATGGCGTGGCTGCGCCTAAGTTCTTGGGCTATAATAAATATGGTGTGATGATTGACACCGATGTACAGGGCGTTACCCTCTCTTGTGCGCCAGAGTTAGGCGAGATTTTGGCGGACGGTCGCTTCTTGGCATCAGGCGAGAATGGCGGCACCTTGTATGCACACTTGGGCGATATCACTACCGAATTGGAGGTGCGTCTCATCTCATCTGCACCTATTGCTATTCGTTTGGACTCCGTGCTTTGCGATGCTGCGCATCCTTATACCGTGGAGGTGCAAGGTTCGGTGGGTAATGCCACGATTGATTTGTTGGCAAGCGCACTCACATGGACTTCGCTCAATCCCGAGATTGCCACTGTAGATGAGACGGGTGCTGTGACGGGCGTGACAAATGGCTCAACCCATGTTATTGGTCAGTTGGGTGAGTTTGCTGACACTATCCTCGTGCATGTGGAGATACCTACTGGCCACGAGATGCTCTGGGATGACTTTCGCCTGGTAGACAACTGGACCTTTAAGGCCTCTTCGGGTTTCAAACCAGCCTTCTCTGTACCAGAAGATCCTGCTGCACCAGTCAACGTGTTGCTCAATTATAAGGCGGCTCGTCCACCATATGTACAATTGTTGCGTGACGCACCTTTGTATTCGCGCCCTGATACCATTCGTATTCCTATCACATCCGATGCTGTTTTTGGCGAAATTGTGGTATATATTCGCGCCAATAATGCAAAACAGGCTACTGACATAACCCATGTTTCTTCTGCTCAGGCTGGTGAGTCTTTTGAGATTGTCATACCTGTAGAGGAGAAGTTTGGTACAGACGTGGCTATCTATCCTTTGCATTTTGAGTCCCTCAAGTTCTTCTTTGTCTCCAGTACGGAGAAGGGCGAACGCTATATCACCTTGCCTGGTATCTACCAACTCTATGGCGAGGACGACGGAACAGAAACGAGTTTGGAGAACACCATCTCTACCACTGTGCCTAACAAGTTTATTGAGAACGGTCAACTCTATATCCATCGCAACGGACATACCTACACCGTCCTCGGCAATCAACGCTAAACAACTCTCCACAACCCTATACAACCCTATACAACCCTATACAACTAAAACAATACTTTTATGAAAAAACTTTTTACTTTTCTATCAATGATTTGCCTTAGCGTTTCGCTGAGCGCAAATGTCCGTGTGTTGAGCGACACACGCTTAGGCGAAGGTTTCTCCCCACGCTTTGTGGATGCAGAGACGATTACTTATCTTGCTAATAGCCAAGCAGTTTACCGCGAGGTAGATGAGACAGCAACGCTCCGCGTGGACAACGAGAACCTCGATCTCAACCTCTATCGCAATGGCGAGAAGGTGGTACTGAAGCCTCATGGCGATGTCAACTACATCTGGTCTTCGCTCTCTCCAGACCAAACTATGATTCTCTTCAATACCAAGCATGGTACAGCTATCTGCGACCTCAATGGTAAGGAGCTTATCAACCTCGGTCAAGACTTCGATGCACCTGTATGGTATGGCAACGATTATGTAGTAGGTATGGACGATAACCACGATGGTTATTACTTTACCGAGTCATCCATCATGATTGCCTCTGTAGACGGCTCCCTCGTGCAACGTTTGAGCGCGCCAGAGGGTATGGGTATGTACCCTGATGTGGACGCCAAGTCTGGCCGTATTGTCTACGCTACTGAGAATGGTGAGATCCGTCTTCTCCAACTCAACCTCACCGAGGAGCCTATCCGCAAACAGATGCCTCGCTTGGTGAAGGAGATCGATGGCTCCCTGCTCAACCAGATGAAGCGCCAAGCTAAACGTGCTTCTTCCACCAATCCTGCTGACTACAAGATTTACATCAACCCTGGTCACGGTGGCTATGATTCCGACGACCGTTTGATGTATCTCTATCCTATCTTTATCACTGGTAATCAGGTGAATGAGGCTGCGGGTTATACTCGTGAGCAAAGTTTCTGGGAGAGTGTTTCCAACTTGGACAAGGGTCTCCGCCTCGATACTATGTTGCGCGACCTTGGCTTCCAAACCAAGATGTCTCGTATTACCAATACCACCGACGACGACCGTTCTTTGTCTGGTATCTCTGCGGAGGCAAGCAACTGGAATGCAGACTTCATGCTCTCTATCCACTCTAATGCTGGTAACCCATCCAACTATATCCTCCAACTCCACTCGGGTATTACCCCTGGTGACGAGTATGGCTTGAATGGTTATCCAGAGAAGGTGCCTGAGTGGGTATGCAACGAGGCACGTGCTATCACATCGTTGATGGGTAAGAACCAATACTCCAACCAAGTCAGTTGCTGGTCACGCGAGCCAATGATTGCGGGTGATAAGACTTTCGCTCGTACCATCATGGGTTGGAGCAATGGCTATGGTGTGATGCGTAACCTGAAGGTGCCTGGCACCATCTCCGAGGGTATGATGCACGACTATCTGCCTGAGACCTATCGTCTGATGAATATCGACTACAAGCGTCAAGAGTCTTTCCAATTTACCAAGACCTTCTATTCTTACTTCTGCAACGGTGAGTTGCCTTACGGTGCTATTGGTGGTAAGATCCACGATGTATATCAATTGCAAACTTTCCCTGACTACAAGCCTCGCAAGAACACCCGCGACGTATATCGTCCTATCAACCGTGGTGTAGTTGAGCTCTGGCAAGGTGAGCAACTCCTTGACACATATGTTACAGATACCCTCTACAACGGTGTATACTACTTCTGGAACCTTCAACCAGGTACCTATACCGTCAAGGCAAAACCTGAGGGCTACTATCCACAAGAGCAAACCCTTGAGGTGAAGAACAACGAGATTTCGTATGGTATCTTCGCACTCTCTATGGCTCGCAGCACACCTCCAGAGGTGATTGATTATAGTCCAAAGGTAAGTGCAGATGAGACCGTATTGGTATCTACTACCGTTTCTATCTCTTTCAACTGGGATATGGAGACCGAGGCTACTGCTGCTGCGCTCGAGATTTCTCCAGCAGTCGAGGGATCCATCACGTTTGAGGATGACAACCATACCCTTCGTTTCACTCCTGCCAGTCGTTTTGAGCCAGGTGTGACTTATACAGTTACTTTGGGTACAGGTGCATGTCACCCTGATACGGTGTATGAGAATCACCTCCAAGCACCATTCTCCTTCCAATTCGCTACCAGCAACCGTGGTTCGGTGAGCGTAGTACAAACCTATCCAACCGCAGGTGCTACCAACGTGCCTCTCAACCCATCGTTTATCATGGTGTTCGATGCTAAGATTATCAATAAGACAGTAAGCAGCAATGTGGCACTGTTGGATATGAACGGCAATGCGCCTATTGGTCCTGACGGCAAGGAGATTAAGATTAATACCCGTAATGCGAAGTTCAATCAAGCACCTGCTCCTTACGGCCATGCAGCTTATGAGATTGGTAGTGCAGGCTTGAAGCCTAATACAGATTATCAGTTGGTACTGTATCCTGCTATTTCGGATGTGGATGGCGTATTGCTCAACGAGACTATCTCTATTCCATTCCGTACGGGTGATGCAGTAGAGCCAACATTGCCTTTGATTGATCAGATGGAGGCTGCTTTCTTCGTGGTAGATAAGGAGACTTCTATTGATGCATCGGGTCTTTCGGTATTGGCAGACAAGAACAAGAAGTATGCTGGTTCCTATTCGAATAAGTTGGCTTACACCTTTGATGTAGTAGGTGGCGAGGCTATCTTTAATGCCATCAATCCTGCGCTGATTGTGGGTAATAGCGAGTCTAAGTTGGGTATGTATGTAGGTGCCGACTATTCGTTCAATACCTTGTATGCTAAGTGGGCTACCGATGGTGATATCAAGTATACTAAGATCTGCGACCTTGATTATGCAGGTTGGTTGTACCAAGAGGCTGATATGTCTGAGTTGCCAGCAGGTGTGGATTATCAGTTCATGGGCTTGAAGTTGGTAGGTGGTAGCAACCTGTTGTCAGGTTCTGGTGCCTTCAATATTGATAATCTCCATGCGGAGTACGTGCAACCAGGCGATGGCACAGCGGTAGAGGACATCACTGTAGATGCTGAGAAGACTAAAGTCATCGAGGGTGGCTATCTCTACATCCTGCTCAATGGCAAACGCTACAATGCACAGGGTGCAGTAGTGAAGTAAAGTTTATCCGCACCTTTACACCCTACACTTTACACCCTACACTCTACACCCTACACCCGACACCATACACAGTATGCTATACCATTCAACGGCTGCGATTTCGCAGCCGTTGTTTTTATATCCCCGCCTCTACACCCTACACCCTACACCCTACACCCTACACTCTACACCCTACACTCTACACCCTACACTCTACACCCTACACCCTACACCCTACACTCTACACCCTACACTCTACACCCTACACTCTACACCCTACACCCTACACTCTACACCCTACACTCTACACCCTACACCCTACGCCCTACACCCTACACTCTACACCCTACACCCTACACTCTACGCCCTACACCCTACACTCTACACTCTACACCCTACACCCTACACCCTACGCCATTAAGTAATTGTCTATTAGTGTATTACAAACATCTTTGCCTCACCATAACAAAAAAAGTGTAATTTCTTAAGATTTAGTGCTTTTTTTTTAGAAAATGCACTTTATTTGCAAATTTATGCCAGAATCTTTTGATTATTCAAAAAAAAGTAGTACCTTTGCACCCGAATCTACGCTGGAGGGAAGTGTCTCTTCGTTAAAAGGGTGGATTTAGACATATTGAAGACCCAAATCGTTCATTGGATTCTGTAAATGTTATCAAATGATTTTTGAGTAGGTTTTTCGGCTTCTTTGAAGGAGCGTAGCGAGCTACGCGACTGAAAAGAGATGAGAAAGATACCAAAAAGGATTGATAACATGCAGAAACTCAATGCTTACTTCCATATTTGGAACTGGGGACGGTCTAATGACCGATTTGGGTTAGGATAGCGTTTATTGGCGCTTTGTGTTTTGTAGTTCGAAACTTCGCAACTTTTGAAACCTAATAGAGACCAAAGTAACAGTAGATGCCTATGGGTATGACTCATAGTACGATACACCGTTCTGGGTGTATTGTATTGTCATATCAGCGTAGGTTTCCTGTTGTTTATTTATTAGGTGGGCAATGCGAAGGCCTCGAACTGCGAATAGGCAACTCGAGGTCTGCGCTTTGTTTTGTGCATATCGTTTCTTAGGGATTCGGTTATCGGTCAAACAAGGTTCAGATGATGAGTGGGGTAAATAATTGATTAATAGTTTGTTTGATAAGATATAAGAATTTTTAAAAAGTAAGATGAAAAGAAACGTAAATGTATTTATTGCCGTTGTTCTGGTAGCGGTCTTATGCGGTGGAGTAGTGTGGTTGCGGACGGCAGATGATGAGAAGTTAGGATGGAATATCCACGATACCTATGGTGACGCCCCTGCCTATTCTGGTGGCGCGGCGTATACCAATGCTACTTTCGCGGGCCCTACCAACGACGGTGGAGTGATGACTTTGTCACCCTCTCGTGCTATGCGCCATAGTGCGGTGTCTTCTTCATACGCGGTATCATATGGTGTAAGTTCTGCGCCTTTAACCTCTAACCTTTCGCCTTTAACCTATGGTGGTGCGGGGGGCGGTCAAGGTCTCTACACCACTTCCAGCCAGACCTTCAATAGCTATGGTGGCGGTGGCAACGGTGGCGCTGCTATGGGTGGTGCTATGCGTGGTAGTTCCTCGCCTAATAGCCTTATCGCCTCATCGCCTATCACCTCTATCTCCTCTCCTATTGCCTATAGCACCGCTCGCCGTGGCGAGATGTCTTCTGCTGCTGGCGATAACCCAGCTCAGATGTTGGCAGAGAATCCAGCGATGGCTATGACCAATGCCGCAAGTGTAGGTAATGGCTTCTATGGTTTTGGTTCTGTAGTAGATTATTCTGCTTCAGCCAATAACACGCAATATTCAGGTATGTTCGGTGGCAATCGCTCCAATGTCCGCGGAAGACAGAATGCAGCTGGTTTTGGTGATTCATGGTGGGTATGGTTTGATAATTGGGTAAATAAATATGGTCTCAATTACTATAAAGGTACTGATGATGAAGCTGGTTATTATTTCAGTCGTTCATCTTTGCAAGATGTGTATAATCAATTTGTAGCTGACTTTTGGAACTCTGGTATGGGTGATCCACCAACGTTTGATGACTGGTTGGATTGGTATCAGTCTGCTATGGGTGACCCTGGCTATTATGACTATGGAGACAGACGCTATTTCTGGGTTCCAGTTGGCGACATTCTTCCATTGTTGCTCATCGCGTTGTTGTATATCGTAACTATGTATTTGCGCAGAAAATCTCGTACACAAGTAAATGACTAAATAAGAAAATTGTACATCAATTGTACATAGTAAATTGTCAAATTGTAAATTTTAAAAACTAATTGATATGAAACAACTTTTCTCAACACTTTTGGTAGTGTTCTTCGCCACTTCAGTGATGGCGCAAACGGGTCTTAGTTGTGAAGACCCTATTCCAGTAGATAATAGTTATACTGGTCATGTAGAAGTTGACCCAGCAGAGGGAATTGCTGAAGTTTGGTACACTGCATGGACATATGATTTACCTATGGAAGTGTATTTTATTCCAGACAATAGTTTGTATAACTACGGACCAGATGTACAAATTGATTTTACTTGTGATTATGGTAATTACAGTCATGATCACAAATTGGATAGTGTAATTAATATATTACGAGTGATGGGAGTCACTTTGCCTGTTGAGTTTGTTTGTAGTGAAGCTGGAAGTGATGGTAAACGTGAATGGACACTATCTATTGGTGAAATGTATCGTGAGCAACTTACTGAATATGGTCTAACGCATAATATTCAAGCGCGTGTTAAGGTAAGTTTTTATGAGTCTGGTAGTATCCGTATGACTCCAGATACAACTTATCAATCTTGTCTTGAAAATGGACATTATGTATTATTAGGAGATACAATAGATATTAATCCAAACGACAAAGAAAGCATGTTTGTACTGCCTTATTCTGAATGGAAAAATGATAGTGTTCGTTTTGTATGGGTTGGTGAACAACCTGCGTGTGTTTGGGTGGCAGAGCAGGATTGTGAATTTAATCCAGTAGATGCAAATGTGCTTGTTAAAGCAAAATATGATATTTCTAATACAACATCGTATAAGTTGTATCCTTCAGACATGGAGGAAGCCATTGATAAGTGGACGGGAAAAGGCGTTTACTACGCGAAAGTGTTGTCAAATGCGCCTGGTAAATTAGTGGTTGAGCGTATCCCATTGGGTGAGATTCAAGGTGATGCTGTTCTGTTGAAACATAATGAGTCTGTACAATTGCAGGCAAACGACAATCGTGTTTTCTGTTTCCCTAAAACTTGGAAGTCTACAGAGTTCTTGGCAAATACGCAATATTTGATGGCTATGCATGTATCTAATACACCAGAGTTTGATGTAAATGGAGCAAATGAGATTACTTATTATCCTTTTAGCAAAGAGGCTAACAAGCGTAAATTACAACTTTCGAAAGGGGATATATCTAGTATAGGTGCTACAGACGATTACGTTTATGTACGTTTTGTTTGTAATCAGGCGACTACGCTAACACCTTCGTTGTGGAATGTATCATCATGTATTGAAGAGACAATTTTAATTACATCTGGAAAAAGATTTGTTTATTCTTCTTCTGATCAAGCTAAATATAGGATTCGTTACAATGATTGGGCAAATTATGGGTTTACTATAACGTGGGAGCAAAAGGGTGGCTTGAGCGTATATTTAGCATCGTATTGTAATTTTACCACAGCAGACCCTGATCGTTTAGGCGTAGTGAGTGTTTCTGCGAATAGCACTGAAACAGTAACAGATGCCGTTGTAAATTCATGGGAAAGTTCTATAGGTAGTGATGGCTTTATATATGTTATTATGAATGCCAGTCGTAAGGGATATGTTACCTTCACCTCTGCTAAACCAGCAGAAACTGATCCTGAAGGTCCAGTACTCGACCCAGTTTACACCTCTTTCGATGCTGCTGTTTGCTTCGGTGAGACCTACGATTGGAACGGTCAAACCTACAATGAGACAGGCAAATATACCCAAACATTCGTTGCTGCCAACGGCGCAGATAGCATTGTGACTCTCGACCTCACCGTTCTTCCAGAAGTGCTAGTGACCAAAGAGATGGCAGCTGTTTGCTATGGAGAGACTTATACATGGCAAGGTCAAGAATATTCGGCATCAGGCGAGTATAGCGTGACTTTAGAAGATGTGAATGGCTGCGATAGCGTCATCACCCTCACTCTCACCGTTCATCCTCAGACTCCTGCTACCACCGAGGAGATGACTATTGCTTTCGGCGAGACCTACGAGTGGAACGGTGTAACTTACACTGAGTCAGGCGAATATACCATCACTCTCCAAGATGCGAACGGTTGCGACTACCAAGCTACATTGATTCTCACCGTTCTCCCAGAGGAGAAACCTGTGAACCCATGTGTGGCAGCAAGCACCTTGCTCGAGCCAGTGGCACAAATCACATTGAACCTTGGTGCTGCATTTGACATTTATCGTATTGATTATGAGGCATGGTTGGCAAGTGGTGTGAACCTCGTTTGGACAGGTAAGGGTGCGTTGCATACCTTCGTGGCTAAGGACTGCGAGTTCGCAGTGGCTATATATCACCAAGATGTTGTGAACTATACCGAGGTGCCTGCAGAGGGCAATGTGGTATTGAGCAAGGCTATTTTGGCTCCTTTGGCTCAGCATGTGGATGCAGATGGCTACTTGTATGTGCGTTTCCTGACCGAGTTGGAAGGTCAACTGACCACAACATTGGCGGAGTAATAATATAATATGTACACATGCGCGACGCGCATGTGTACATATTAGTAGTTGTTCTTTGTTTATTGCTGCTCACGGTAGTTGTTCTTTCTTTGTTCATTATCCCGAATATATTCGGGTGATCCAGAAAGGATAATTAACCCCCGCCGTCTGTTTAGCCCTCGGCGGTGGTTCGCCGAGATCCCCCGCGGCAAAAGATATTAACTATTAATTATTAACTGATTAACCCCGCCTTCGGGCGACAATATAAAATTTGAGCGAAGCGAAAAAGCTATTGCCTATAGCCAATCACCTATAGCCAATTGCCCCAAGCAACACTCTACACCAAACAAAGTTTAGAGCGAAGCGACAAAAACTCCCTTCCCTTTAGGGAGGGGGTGGGGGTAGGCCCTCTCGCCTCTAACCTTTAACCTAAAACAGCGGCTCCGCTGCCCAAGTGATCTTTGAAATATTGAAATTACCGCATATACGCGAGAACTATTCATAACGATATAGTTCTTGTGTATATCAAATAGAATGGTATTTACCACAATTTTTCCAAGTGAAATGCCCCAAAAATGTAAAATGAAATGCCCCAAAAATGTAAAACAAAATGCATCAAAAATGTAAAATAATTTGTGTAATTCAATAATTATTAGTACCTTTGCAGCGGATTTGAAAAATGATACAGATATGAGGTATTTTAAGCGTATTTCAGATGAATTGTTGCACCAACGTTTGCAAGCAATGGGTGCCGTGTTGATAGAGGGCCCCAAGTGGTGTGGTAAGACTACTACGGCTGCCCAACAAGCCCAATCAATCATTCGCTTGCAAGATCCAGACGAGCGAGCCAACTATGATATGATTGCTCAAAATCGCCCTTCGTTGTTCTTGCAGGGAGAAACACCTCGCCTGATCGATGAGTGGCAGGATTATCCTGTGGTGTGGGATGCCGTTCGTATAGAGGTGGATAAACGCCAAACGACGGGTCAATTCATCTTGACAGGTTCCAATGTGGTTGATGAATCACAGATACGCCACTCTGGTACGGGACGCATTTCTCGTTTGCAAATGGGTACAATGAGTCTTTGGGAATCACAAGAGAGTAATGGTCTCATCTCACTTAAGGAGTTGTTTGATAATCCTCAAATGGATTTCGATGTGTTGTCCAATCTCTCAGTAGATGATTTGATTTACGCTGCATGCCGTGGTGGATGGCCCGCTGCTGTGAGTGCAAAGAGTAAAAAAGCAGCATTGTCCGTAGCGCGTGATTATGTGAATACGGTTTGTAATTCTGATATAGTGCGTATAGATGGTGTTCGACGTAGTTCGCAACTTACACGACAAATATTGCGCTCGTACGCGCGAAACATATCTACATTAGCAAAGACAAGTCAAATGCTGCAAGATGTAGTCGCATCAGAGGAGATGGATTGCAGTCGCCCAACGTTTATGGATTACGTGAACGCTTTAGAGCGATTATTTGTTATTCAAGACGTAGATGCATGGTGCCCAGCCATACGCAGTAAGACTACAATCCGCAGTGGTGCAAAACGGGCATTCTGTGACCCCAGTATTGCTGTAGCATTGTTAGGATTAACACCAGAATCTATGCAGATGCAGTTGAATACATTTGGCTTTATTTTTGAGCAATTGTGTATTCGTGATTTGAAGGCATATACAGCTGATCAATATGCTACGGTGTCTTATTACAACGACCGTTATGGTTTGGAGGCGGATATCGTGTTGCATTTGGACGATGGGCGTTACGCGCTTATTGAGTGTAAGTTGGGAAGTGCTGAGGTGGATGCAGGTGCAGCGCATTTGTTGGAGTTGCAGGATTTGATTCGTGAGCATAATTTGACTGAGAAGCAGGTGCCTATTCGTGAGCCAGACTTGTTGATAGTTCTTACAGGAGGCAAGGTAGGTTTTCGCCGAAAGGATGGAGTATATGTTATCCCTATAGGCTGTCTAAAAGACTGATATAGTATATTTGATTGTATAATTAAAGCGGTAATTTCATTAAGCGGAATTACCGCTTTTTGTATATAGTATCATTAGAGTAAAAAGATATTAATTATTAACTATTAACTATTAATTGTCAAGATATTAACTATTAACTGACTAACCCCGCCTTCGGGCGACAACATAAAATTTGAGCGAAGCGAAAAAGCAATTGCCTATAGCCAATCACCTATAGCCAATTGCCCAAAGCAACACTCTACACCAAACAAAGTTTAGAGCGAAGCGATAAAAGCCCCGTGCCTTTAACCTCTCGCCTCTAACCTTTAACCTAAATGGCAGCTCCGCTGCCCAAGTGATCTTTGAAATAGTGGAATTACCAAAAATGGAGAAAAAATGCACTTTTTTCTCTTATAGTTTGTGTATGTCAGAAAAAAATACTACTTTTGCAGCACAAAAGTAATCAATAGTAATTATGAATACGCAAGCACAGGTGAATTATGATGGTGGCGTGTACGTACACGAGGAGCCATTGGTCAATCCTAATTGGCAAAGTCAAGCCCATTATTCTCACGAAGAATTTTGGGATATGGCATACGCTGACATGGGCAAACGCTATGGCATGAATGATATTCGTGAGGCTGAATGATGCGCGTGATTAGATATAGTGCCGATGCCTATAACGATATCGTCAATCTCAATGACTATATCGTTCAGCAATGTTGTGCTCCTTTGACTGCTAAACGCTATCTTGCTGGTTTGGAGCAGCGGATTTTGTGGCTGAAGCAAAATGCAGATTTGTTTCCTATAGTGCCCGAGTTATCTTTTCAGTTGGGTTCACCCATCCGCCGCTTAAATTATGAGCGAATGGCAATCTTGTATTCGATGACAGATGAGGCGGTGTATATCCATCGCATTATACCTCAGAGCATGATTTATTAAATAAGTAATACATTAAAGTTAACGGTAATTCCACAAAACGGAGTTACCGTTTTTTTGTATTTAGAATCATTAGAATAAAAATAACCCAATTGTACATCAATTGTACATTGTAAATGGTCAAATAGTAAATTAACTTGCCCTCGGGCGAACAACATAAAATTTGAGCGAAGCGAAAAAGCCATTGCCTATAGCCAATCACCTATAGCCAATCACCTATAGCCAATTGCCCAAAGCAACACTCTACACCAAACAAAGTTTAGAGCGAAGCGACAAAAACTCCCTTCCCTTTAGGGAGGGGGTGGGGGTAGGCCCTCTCGCCTCTAACCTTTAACCTAAATGGCAGCTCCGCTGCCCAAGTGACCTTTGAAATGTTGAAATAGAATAAATGTAGTTTCATTTATGAGATTACGTGCCGAAAATCCGCCAAACGCCTCAACGATTTTCCGCCAAACACCTCAAAAATTTTGCGCCAAACGCCTTAAAAAAATGCGTAAATACTTGCAAATGTGAAAAATAAGTAGTACCTTTGCAGCGTCAAATTTTATAAGGTAAATTTATGGCAGAAAAGAAGTATAAAAGACGCGTCGTGGACCAATTGTTGGCAGAACGTTTGGAAGAAGTAGGTGCAGTGTTGATAGAGGGCCCAAAGTGGTGTGGCAAAACAACCACGGCTCTCCAGCAAGCCCGTAGTACGGTAATGTTGGCTAACCCTGAAGTGTTGCAGCAAAGCAAGAGTATGATTGCTACGAGTGCTTCGCATCTATTGAGTGGACTTGTTCCTCGCTTGTTTGATGAGTGGCAAACCCTTCCTGAATTATGGGACAATATTCGTTATGAAGTAGATACTCGTAATGAGGAAGGACAATTCATTCTCACAGGCTCTGCCGTTCCAGTAGAATCGGATAAGATTGTGCATACTGGTACTGGACGCTTTGCATGGATTACCATGCGGCCAATGAGTCTTTGGGAGTCTGAAGAATCGACTGGAGATGTCAGTCTTCAGGCACTCTTCGATGGTGATTTGGCTATAAAAGGAGAGAACAAGCATCAGTTAGAAGACATTGCTTTCATGCTTTGTCGTGGAGGATGGCCTTCTGCTTTGGGGCGTTCTACAAGAGCAGCTCTGCGTGTGGCGAGTGACTATTATGATGCTGTGATAAAAACTGATTTTGTGCGTGTAGATAATACGCTGCGTAGCCAAAATCGTAGTCGTATGCTGCTTCGCTCATTGGCGCGTTTGCAAGGAACGCAAACTTCCATTGGTGTTATTCGCCAAGATATGCTTTCGAATGATGATAATACGTTGGCAGAAAATACCGTAGCTTCGTATATCGAGGCTTTGCGTAAGATATTCATTGTTGAAGATATGCCAGCATGGAGTACCAATCTTCGTTCTAAGACCGTTATTCGAACTTCACCAACTCGCTATTTTGTCGATCCCAGTATCGCAGTGGCTGCTATGGGTATTAGCCCTAAGGATTTGATCAGCGATTTGAAAACTTTTGGTTTTCTATTCGAAGCGATGGCTATTCGTGACTTGCGTGTTTATGCGGATGCGTTAGACGCCAAAGTATATCACTATCGAGATAAGGATGAGTTGGAATGTGATGTGGTGATGGAGTTGCGTAATGGTAGATATGCTTTGATAGAAATCAAATTAGGTGGTCAGGATAATGTGAATCTGGCGGCTCAGCAATTACAGCAATTAGCATCCAAAATTGATACGGCTCGTGTGGGAGAACCTGCTTTTCGCATGGTATTGACTGCGGTTGGCGAAAAGGCGTTTCAGATGCAAGATGGTACGTTAGTGGTGCCGATAGGTTGTCTCAAACCGTAGTAATACGCATCTCGTAGGATACAAGCAGAGTTTGTGATTTCCACTGCTCCTGCTATCATAAATGAAATAGGGCTTACGGCTCTATTTCTATTTTTATTCTATTTTAACCCCGCCCTCGGGCGAACAACATAAAATTTGAGCGAAGCGAAAAAGCTATTGCCTATAGCCAATCACCTATAGCCAATTGCCCAAAGCAACACTCTACACCAAACAAAGTTTAGAGCGAAGCGATAAAGGTTTCCGCGCCTTTAACCTCTCGCCTCTAACCTTTAACCTAAAACGGCGGCTCCGCCGCAAAGCGATCTTTGAGGTATTGAAATAGACTGAAAAAAACTGACACGACATTGCGTCGTGCCAGCATATTGTGTTTAGTAAAGCAATCCAAATAGCCAAATCGGTAGTTTGTTACCATAACTATATTCGATGTCATCGGCTACAATGTAGGCATTTTCAACCGCAGCAACTTGTTTTCCTTCTTTGGCTTGTCCACCAATCTCGAATGTGATTTGATGATCAATGAGGAAATCACCTTGCTTGGAGTATTCTACTTGATGTTGATACCCCAACTGATTACAGAAGAATGTTTCTCTGAGTGTACCGATATTAGGTTCTTTGAGAGCAAGCACTTTTAGTAGGTTGCAGTTATCCATTAGAATCTTATCTGGTTTTTGCATTTTTTTGACCGATAAGTCGTCAGAATACAACCGTCTAATCAGTTTGGCTTCATCCAGATATTCCAGATAAGCCAATAGGGTATTGCGACTGATGCCTAACAGAGTGGATAGTTTAGCGGTATCTACCAACATTGGGACTTCGCTTGCGAGGATCGACAGTAGTGCCTTCAACTTGCGGATATTGCCAATATCTACTTTGCGGAGTTGAGGCAGCTCTATGTTCAGCAATAGGTCAACGGTGTTCTCTAAGCGTTGGTTGTATGTGGCAAAACCCTCTGCACCAAAAGGGTAGTAACCTTGTTGCATGTAGTGTGTAAAATGCTCCAACGGACGGCACAGTTTGTTGACTTGTTCGCAGATAGCCACGCTATTGTGCAGAATATCGCTTAGAGATACTAATGGTAGATGTATGTTATGATACATAATCATGTATTCGCGATAGGATAGTCCTTGCATGTCGTAGCTGAGGCAACGACGTGAAAGATCTGCTTCTGCATTCAAGATGTGTAGCAGCGATGAACCACTAAATACCACACGCAGATGAGGAAAGGTATCATAGATTTCTTTGATTTCTTTGCTCCAGTTTGGATAGTTGTGTACTTCGTCCACCAAGAGCAGTTCTCCTCCTTGTTGGTAGAAACGTTCTGCTACTTCTATTAAGGTGTGTTGCGTGAAATACAGGTTATCCAGACGCACGAATAACGACTTGCGGTCTTGTGTGTTGCCATAGTGTAACTTCTGGTATTGCAACATCAAGGTGGTTTTACCAACACCTCTTGCGCCGCGGATAGCGATGAGGCGTGCTTCTTGCCATGGAATGTCGTTCATTCGTGAGCGAACAAAGGTTGTAGAAACATTGTTGAGTAGTTCTTGATTTCGGATAAATAATAGTTCCATAATGTCAAGTTCGATTGTTATAATTGTTGGTTATAATTGTTCGGATTGTTGGTTAAACAACGAAATCCGCTGCAAAATTACAAAAAATGTTTTATATACACAACACTTTTGCGAAGAAAGTGTATTGCAGGTAGAACACTTTTGGGCGAAAATCGTTTTGCAAGCAGAATAGATGGTGTGTTTTTCAGTCTTTTTCGATAAAATATACCGCGGCTCCGCCGCACAAGTGACCTTTGAACTCTGTTCACAAATATGAGCCACAGAAGTGCTATAGATGTCCTATAGATGTCCTATGGTGGTCGCGAAACAAATAGCAAACCCCGCCCTCGGGCGACAACATAAAATTTGAGCGAAGCGAAAAAGCCATTGCCTATAGCCAATCACCTATAGCCAATTGCCCAAAGCAACACTCTACACCAAACAAAGTTTAGAGCGAAGCGATAAAGGTTCCCGCGCCTTTACACTTTACACTCTACACCCTACACCAAACCCGCGGCTCCGCCGCCCAGTGACCTTTGAAGTATTGAAACAATAGAAAAAGCAATTAGCATAGTCTTCTTCTACGGACATGATGCGATGGCTCACAGGTTGTCCAACGGAAGTCCGTAGAATGGATAGTAGTGTTATTTATGATAGCTTACTAAGTTTATGCAATCGTTTCATTATGAGTAGATTGTATCCACGAGGTGAGCAAGGCGAAATTGCAAATAGTATGATGGATTTTCCAGATTTTCCAGATTTTCCGTATTTTGTTAAAACCTGGAAAAACCAGAAAATCTGGAAAATCCAATGCGATATATTCGTTCTTGATCTCCACCTTGCTTCCATCGTTACCACTCCGATACCACTTGCTGATGTTATCATTTTGCTGTTGTTTCGATAAAATAGACAAGCGGCTCTGCCGCAAAAGATGTTAACTATTAACTATTAACTGACTAACCCCGCCCTTGGGCGACAACATAAAATAACCAAATAGTAAATAAATTGTACATTGTAAATTGTCAATTTGTAAATTGAACATATCGCTCCTCCTCTCCCTCCTGCTCCTCGTGGCAGGCACCTTCTCCGTATCCGCACAGATTGTGGATGCAGAGGGGCAGTATGTGGATACGGTCTTCAATGACAACGTGGATCGCACAGCGGAGGACTTTGTGATTGCATCCCTTTTGGTCGCAGACCCAGGCACGGTGTTGTACTCCGTTCTTGGTCATGCTTGTCTCCGTTTGCAATGTCCTACTTTCGGCATGGACTACTGCTTCTCCTACGAGAGCGAGGGTGTACAAAACAGGGTGCTGGACTTCCTCGCAGGCAAACTGATGATGGGTCTGTTTGCTATCCCAATTGATGAATATTGTGCCCAATATCGTGAAGAAGGTCGCGGAGTATATGAGTACACGCTCAATCTCCCTATAGAGGTGAAGCGCGAACTTTGGCGCATATTGGACGAGCATTTGACAGAGGGTATCCGTCTTCCTTACGACTACTACCACCGCGGTTGTGCTACCACTGCATTGGAATTTGTGAAAGAGGCATTGGACGAAACTGTGATTGTGTATGACAGATCGTTGTACGAACATCCGCACACTGCTCGTGAGATGTACTTTGAATATACTAAACCTTCGATGTGGATGCGTTTTATCAGTGTGTTTATCGCAGGTAACGAAACTGATATTGTGCATACTAATGATAGACAATTGATAGTCCCTATGTCTCTTGTCCACGCTTGGCAGCAAGCGAAGGTTAACGGCAAACCACTGCTGGCAAGTGAACCTAATATATTGGTTGAGGGCGAACCCAAAGTAGCGGACGGATGGTTTACGCCGATGGTGTTGGCAATCCTGTTGCTCATATTATCCATTGCTAACCTCTTGTGGAAACGCCCCTATTTCGATTGGCTGATGTTGGCAGCGCAGACCATTGTAGGTTGCTTTATGACCTACTTGATTTGCTTCTCCGACCTCTGCTGTACAGATTGGAATTGGCTAATCATTCCTTTCAACCCCTTGCCACTTATCTTTTGGTACTGGCGCAAGTATTGGGCATTGCCATACACTGGATTATTAACAATTTGGTGCATTGCCATGGCAGTGATGACTCTTTGGGGACATGTGTTAGTGGATTGGAGTCATATCCTCATGGTAGTAGCATGGATAATAATAGTGATTAAGCAGTATATAGTTTTTCCAAAGCAATGAGCAATAGTTCATACATATCTACAAGTTTGAATAAAGACTTCGCATCTGTATTGGAGATTATCCAATACCATCGTAGTCTGGCTGTTCGAACGATTAACCATGCGTCAATACTGACCGCATGGCATGTGGGTGCGTATGTGTCTAATAGGATAAAGAATGCTCAGTGGGGAGCAAAGGTTGTGCAACAATTGGCTGAATATATCCATACGCAGGACCCTACACTCAAAGGTTGGAGTAGGCGTACAATTTACAAGATGGTACAGTTCTACGATGTTTATTCATCTGCACAATTTGTAGAACGAGCTAATTCTCTCAGACTACTTTCTGCTCCTGATGAATGTGTGCCACCAGCGGTGACACCAATACATAATACCGAAATTGTGCCATTTAGAACGGCACAAATAGGCGATGGACAAATTGTGCCATTTCAAATGGCACAATTACCAAAGTTATTGACACGCACAGGTTGGACTAATCATCAAATCATACTTCAATGTTGCACAACAACAGATCAATATATATTCTATATCCTGTACGCGGAATATGAGCATCTCAAGAATAAGGAACTTGAGCGTGCCATCAAAGCGGATACCTATTCGCGCATGTTGAGTGATAAGAAATGGCAATCAGAGGCTCTAAAAAATACCTATCCACAAACACAGGTGCTACTCAAGGATAGGGCGATATTAGAGTTCTTAGGCTTGCCAAAGCAATATAAGGAATCGCGTTTACGTAAAGGGATAGTGGAACACATGCGTGATTTCATTGTGGAACTGGGAAAAGATTTTCTCTTTGTGGATGAAGAGCATGCTTTGGAAGTAGGAGGAAAAACATATCGCTGTGATTTATTATTCTTTCATAGAGCATTGCAATGTTTAGTTGCCATTGAACTAAAAACTACCGAGTTTGATCCACGCGATTTAGGGCAATTGGAGTTTTACTTGGAAGCACTGGATCAAACAGAGCGCCGTAGTAATGAGAATCCAAGTATAGGTATATTGATGTGTAAAGATGCTAATTCAGAAGTGGTACGCTACGCACTTAATCGCAGTATGAGTCCCACGATGGTGGCACAATATAAAGAGCAATTGAAAGTAGGAAGTGTGCTCCAGCGCAGTTTAGAAGAATTTACAGATTTCTTATCTGCACAAAAATAAACACCCCGCCTTAAGGCGATAACACTAAAAAAGCGTTTTGAAAAAACGATTGAACATATTATGTAATGATGTAGCATGGATAGTCACTATGCTTCATCAAATAGATACGAAAATAACGCGCCTATAGCGCATATAACATAACAACGTCGCTCTGCGACATGTAACGCTTGCAGTGGCGAGCATGTAACATGAGCGCAGCAAACAAAAAAGAATATTAACAAAAAAAACTATAAAAAATGAAAAGTATTTTTTCTCAAATTTCTAAATTGTCGTTGTTCAATCGTGTCATGCGATTGGCGATGACTTGTGTCTTGTGTTTCATTACTATTACTGCTTTTGCTGGCGGTGGAGGTGATAAAAAGTATTATTCCAAAGCGACAGCGGATTTACGCACAGGAACAACAGGAAGTGGAAAGGTGTATGTGAGTACAACAGAAGGTGAGCCAACGCAGGAGTCTCAGTGGCAAAGTTCTGCGACAGATGCTACAGGCGCAGATGGCAGCGAAACTTCTGAGACAAGTCATACTTACTATTTTTATGCCAAGGCTAATGCCGGAAGTTGTTTGGTTGGCTGGTATGATGCAGAAGGAGTGCAAACAAATGAAGAGTGGTCCTTTAGTGATACACACACCTCCACTACTGATGCTGATGCAGGTATAACTCGATATGCGGATTTTCGTCGGATTATTTATCCTGCAGGCGACAATAATGAAATAATATTGTTGCTTGCTGCTGACGGATCGCTATCTTCAGGTACGCGAGAGATTACACTTACAAATACTAAAGCTGTAACCACATCGTTTAGCAGTAACGCGGGTGATATGTTTAAGGTGGAACCTATTACAGGGCTGACGGGAGCGACAGATATAAAAGATGTTAGATTGTCAAAAAATACGGAATCTACAGGAACAATAGAAATCGGTGAAAGGATCTATCAACTATATTTAACTCCTGATGACGGAGATTCTAATTACTTAACTGAAGAATATAATTCGCAACCAGTAGCTATAGACATTACTGTTCGTCCTGCCCCAACAGTAAGTTTTGTGCCTGCAGAAGAAGGTGGAATCTATACTTTTGAGCAAAATAATGGTAAAGGAGAGGTGAAAGAAGTTTCAAATGAGACGCTGACTGCTGGCGTGTTTGGAATTAGTGATGGAAATACAAATGACAAGGTATTTGAATTGGTAGCGAAACCTAAAGAAGGGTATCGTTTCAGAAGGTGGATTATTACGCGTGCGAATAGTGCACCTACCTATGATTATAATTCTACTGCAGTACCAGCTCCTTTTGAGAGTGATGCTACTATTACGGTGGAGTTTGTCCCTAATAACTATGCATTGTTTGTTGTGTTGGATACGGATATGACGAAGCAATATGCCCATTTGGATGATGCGTTTGCAGTCGCCAAAACCTTGGGTAAAAAAGTGGTGTCTGTATATGGTAAGGGTGGTCTATTGCCTCGAGGTAACTATACTATTGATGCAGGTTATACTTTGCTTATTCCTGGTGATGATGCCTATACGTATCGAACAGGTGATGTGGATATTAGTGACTATGTGTCAGTCAATAATGCGAAGAGTATTAGGTGCAAATCTCACCTAATCATGGATACAACGACCACCATAGATGTGAAGGGAAATATTAGTGTATATGCTAAAATGTCATATGCGCAGCCATTCAATGGTGTGCCTATTACCTATGGACGTATTACTATGAATCCTGGTTGTAAAATCAATGTAAAATCTGGAGGTATCTTGTCGTGTTTAGGATATATAACGGGTGAACCAGATGAGAGTGAAGTCATTGCCGAAAATGGTGCTATCGTGTATGAAAGTTTCCAAATCGCCGATTGGCGTGGTGGTGGTGCTACAATGGATTTGATAGGTCTTGATATGGGGTATTTGGCTAGCTGGGGATTGAAAGAAAATTTCGCCCTTTTGGGCACTAACCCACTAAATCTGGATGCACCAGGTACTGATCAAAAGGTGTTTCCTGCACAACAATACTACGTTCAAAGTATTGAAACAAAATTAGTTATAAAATATGGTGCCGTTGAGCGTGTCTCTACGGCAGCATCTATCTCAGTTGCGAATATAGAAGCGAATGCGGATTTTATAGTTCCTGATCAAAATAGTTATCAGTCAGGATTCTTGCGTTTAGCTTCTGGTACAGAGTGCATCAAATATTATGATAAATCAGCAGATAGGTTATATATTTATGTAAAAGGAACGAATAAGTCTAAAGCAGCGATAGACAAAATAGAGATAGTTTTTAAGAATCTTCCTATTGGAGAAGTATTAGCAACAATCGATGCCCTAGCATCTATCGCACCTTACATAAAAGCGCCAGTGCATGTGAAAATCTCCAGTGCTAATTTTGTGTTGCCTGTCAACAATAATATAGATATTGTTTTAGATGATGTATCGGGGACAATCTCTAATCCTATTGCATTTTTAGCAGGCTCAACATTCACGGTGAATGCAAATGCTGAAGTTAATATCAATAATCAAGTCTTTGTATACGATAAGGAGCACAATACTGGATTCTTTAATAGTAATAATGAAGTGCTTTCACCAGTTGAATATACTCCTACTCACGCTGAATACAAAGATGGTTGGACAATTAAGGCAGATAGTACTATCACAGGAACTAAAAAACGCGACCCCTCTGTCTATACGCCTGATGATGCAAGGTGGCTCGTCAATGGATTGGTGACTATTGACAAGGATGGTTTATATACTACTGCTAAAGGTGGTAAAGCGGCTTCCCAGCAAGATAATGAGTTTGGTGCAGATATTACTTCAACTGGTGGTGGAAAAGTGAATTTTAAGGTGCAGGGAAGTAATAGTACAAAGCTTTATCAATGTATTCAAGAGAATACTACTCCTAATTACTATGAGATTCCGCTTACCAATGCTCGATTGCATAATGATACAACCAAAAATCCGGACTATCATTATGAAACGACCACAACAGGCAATTATACCTATGTGCAAGATTTGGGACGTTGGATGCTTCCACAAGAATTGCAGATAGCATCTATTGCTCCTGTAGATACTTTTAAAGTGACATTACCTGATGATGTGGTAACACATGATGTGGTTTGTACGCTGATGGAAGGAGTAAGTAGTTCTGTTACTAAAGATAATTTCGAGGTGAAATTGCCTGCAGACTCAAAGTTTAAAGTGACGGAAAAGAATTATGGCAAAGATGCTGATGGTTATTATAGATTACGTATCAAAGTACAGTACGAATCACAAAATAAGCATAATGTAGGCGAACCACATATTGAAACTATGGAGGTGGTAGCCAAATCATTCACAAGTAGTCAACAGTTGACTTCTAATGTTGAATTGGTAGCTTTAGAGGACTACAAACCTAAATTCTTTGTGGCAATCAATGATAAACCAGCAGCAAATGGTGCTATCATTACTATTGATGGTTTCGTAAACCAATACACGGAAGCGACAACCGTAGTGACTGTTGTGGAGGATAATGTGTCAAAATTGTCTGCTACACAATGGACAAGCAGTGTTAATCCAACTCCTATTTTTAACTTTGCTTTTGGTACTGGAGCGGAGAAACTATCTAACGCAAAATTAGGATATACGCTCTCAGAAGACATTAGTGGTGAGTTAGCTATAACCGCAAGTTACAAAGACGATAATCAGCATACAGAGACAACAACGGTGATTATCAACTTGAATGCCATAGCGAACAAACGACCCAATACTCTGGCTTTTGCAAATCAAAATGACACAGTATATCAAGGAAAGAGTATCAATGAACTCTTTGGAAATATGGGTACAGGTGATGGCGTACTATTCACATATGATGGAGCGGAGACTCATCCTCTTATCGCTTCAAATGTAAAGGTTAATAATAATTACAAATTGACAGCCAATAAGTTAAGTGATGTAGTACAACCAGTGACTATTCATGTTGTGGCAACACAAGCGTCAACTGCTGAAATTGCAGAGGGATATGCAGAAATGGATTTGACTATCATGCCAACTGCAATTTGGAACTGGTCAGTACTCTATTATGGCTCCACGGATAATCACAATCCAGTTGTTCCGCAAGAAGAGGGTATGTGGACATTAGTCGAGACAACTGATGCGGATAATCTGGTTACTCTTTCGGGCAATTGGCAGGATGGATATACAGCGGAAGTGGGTACTCCAAGTGATCCAACCAAGACTTGTGAGGCTACATTTACATTCACACAGGGTGAATATTCTGAGCTGTTTACCTCTAAGATATATGCAGACCCACGTTTGTTGCCATATTGTGTAACTACGGATCGCACATTTACAGGTGTTACTGTAGATGCATTGACTTCAGGTATCACGTATAATGATGCAACTGATTGTATGCAGTTTGCAAAAAATGCATGTTGGGTTATTGAGATGAAGGATATGCCAGATCGTCTCTCTTTCACTCCAAATGGTGTCAATGCATGGCGAGTTCAGCAATCTGCTACGGGTGATTTTAGAATTGATGGTGAAGATGTGATGCCATGGACTCAATCATTGTTGGCAGATCAAACTCAGACTTTGTCGTTGAAACCAACGACGCGATATGTTAAGATAGAATATGGTGCTCAATCGGATGAGGAAGGTACTTTATGTGGTGTTTGTATTTCAAAATTGTCAATCAAGGCAGACATAGATACCCTCTATATGCCTATTTATTACAAGACAGAACAACTATCCACCAAGACGATAGAGTTGACGCATACCCAACCAACTTGTACAGCATCGATAACGGGCAGTCTTGGTTGTGAGGTTCTATCTACAACACCTGTGAAAGAGGATGAGAATATATTGTACTATGTATCTTCTATAGCAATTAATGTTCCAACTTCTGCTGCAGAGGGACTTTATAACCTATCTGTTAGTCAAGGAACGGATGTGGCAACAGTATATGTACGCACATACAAATTCCCTCAAGAGTTGCCTATTCGTACAACTATAGATGAGGCCGAGCGTTATTACTTTGTAACAACCGATTCTCGTTATGCAAAATGGAATAGTGTGACCAAGCAAATTACATTCCAAACCCCAGCGGAGGCCACAGGATATATCACATTTGCATTCAATGGCGCACCAAGTATTATTCGATTTGATGCTGCATCACAGTTAGATGATTCACAATGGACTATTACGGAGAGTGTAGATGGTCGTATCTTTAATCCTCATAATCCAGCAAATAGAGTATCGCAAGGAAATACGCTTATTCATAATTTGCACTACACAACACGTTATGTGACTATAACGCATTCACCTCAATTCTCTCGTGATGTCGTAATTTCTAACGTTGTCATTGAAGGCTATCCTCAAGTGATAGTTACTCCTGAGACTATGCTATTTGACACGACGCATGTCCAACATAATTTGACCCTAAAAGCGATCAACTTGAAGCAAGTAAGAGTCGTTTTGGATAACGATGAGGCATTTGCTTTAACGACCGATGTAATCAACTATTCTATCAATGATAGTGAGAAAGAGAGTATCACTACTACCGAAACGAGTCACAATGGTGCATATGCACATGCTTTAGGTGTAAATAAGGTAGGCGATATTGTCCTTGGTGTAAAGTGGCTCAAAACGAATGCATTGGATGAAGGTGAGATTAAGATATACAATGCCGAAAATGATAGTTTGATGGCCATTGTTCCTCTCTTGGGTGCAGAGAACTATATTACTAAGGGCGCAAAGACGGGTATCTTTACAGGTATTCCTAATGGTTATACCTATCATGATAAACCTTATACTGAGTACAATTATCATGAGGTGGATCTAAATAATGCATTTGATGAAAATGGTTATGCATTGTTTGACTACTTGTTTATCTATGGTGAGACAACCACCACGGACGGTACAACGAATATTACTCAACCTAAGAAATATCCTACACTGGAGGGTTCTAACGCGCTGACACCTTATTACATATACAGAAAAGCATTGAATACTACTGGTGAATATAAGGGCTATGAAGCGGTAGCAAAAATTGACAATGTCAATGTGGGTAATAAGGTCGCTATCGAGGGTATTATTCAGCAAGATACAGCGCATACTGTATTTATTGATGTACAAGACAAACTGAGTGTGTATATGACAGGTTTTGCTCCATATGCTACTACAGGTTACAACCTCAAGCAAGAAGGCGTTTGGTTCTTCCGAGGTAAACACGGCGCAAAATTGGATGTGTATTTGGAAGACTGCCATATCTTTAGCCGCAATAAGACAGAGTATGGTAATGCATTCAACGGTAAAGAGGGTGGTGATACCTATACAGACAACTATGTGCGTGGCTCAGGTGGCGTATTGGTATTTGAGAATGTGGAATCGCTTACAGAATTGGAAGGTGTGGATCCGTTTGAGGTAAGCATTCACACTATGGGAGATAACTTGTTTAAGAGTAATTATGGATGTTTCTATTTGCTCTTGAAGTCCATGAAAGCAACTCAAATCTCTGCTCCAATCCATGTGCACATGGCTTCAAAATTTCATGAGATTACTACTAAGACTACCCTTAACTTCGATGATTTGTGGCCAGTTTCAGTTGATGCCGAAGGCACTGTTACTGCTACAATGCGTACGAATGGATATTTAGGTCTGAAGAAACAAAGCAATAATGCACCTTCAATAGACTTAGGTAACGCTTTGACTGAAGTTAATTTCAATGGAGGTCGAGTGGAGTTGCAAAATGCGCAAGTTGTCTCTACCAACTATAAAACTACACTTGCTATTTCTTACCGTTCAGGTGAATTTGGTGGTGATAATGTTGGTATTCAACTTTCAACTGGTATTGGTACCGATGCGGTAGGTGGAACTGTTAATTTCCATGATGGTACCATCACGGTAGAACCAATGTGGGTAGAGGAAGCATATAAGCAATACTATCTCATAGACACAACCGCAAATGGTGATGAAGTGAAAAAACAAGTAGGAACGAATAAGTATGGTCAACCTATTTATCAGTACCAAACAAGTTGTTTGCGCTGTCCTAAAAATACATACGTGTATGGCGGTTCGCTTTGTCCTTTGCGTGCATGTCAACACGTAACATCCAAGGGTGGCGCTCCTACAGATGGACCAAACGGAAAACCATTGGGACAATTTGTTTATACTTCTGCACATGGTTATGAATATAAGTGTAGCGAGGATAAAGACGCATGTAGATTGGTTACGCTGACTAACTTCCCCAACAATATCTCTATGTTTGGAGGCCTGAAAGAGTATTATGCTCAGTGTAGTTATAATACTTATGGAGTTAATAGTGTGACCCCAGATGAAAATGGAAATATCTATCTCTGGTTACCCGATGGTATTGCTGGTGTAGAGGCCGAGACAGACAAACTAATGTCCACATGGAAAGCATGTATGACCGAGATTACGGCTGGTATAGAAGACATCACAGGTACTGTAGGTGGTGATACTCCTATCGAAAAGAATGAGGAAGTGAAATATTTGCTTTATTGTGAAATAGATGAGAATATCCATACTGTTATTAGTAAGAAAGATACGATTGATGGTGAGGAACAATATCAGTACAAGGCACCTATTATAGTTCCTGATATTGCTCAGTCATTCTTTGATGGCGCAAAATATATTAGACGTGAACCTACGAAAGTAGGTAATCATGCCCAACATCAAGTGTTGAGTGATACTACATATACTATTACAGATAAGGTGTATTATATCACCACTGCGACTGCGGATATTTGGAAAACATTTACTGCTCCTTTTGATGTGGCTAAGATTTGGGTAGTAGAATCATATTCTGAAACGGCTCTGCAGAATTTGGAAAAGGCTGGCATGACTCGTGCTGACATTCTGAAGGAGCAAGCTAATTATAATGCCGACTTTGCTGCTTTCTTTGGTGTGGCAATGGCCATTGGTACATCTAACTCGTTTGATGAAATCTTTGAGGATTACCGTACATGGGCGATTGCAGAAGATGGATTTGAGGGAGAAAGAAGTGACTATCATTTGCGTGATAGACAGGTGTTAGTACCATACTATGGTAGCAATTGGCGTGATGCAAACTTCTACCTCAATCACAACAAAGGAAATTGGAAGTTGACAGAAAGTGAGGACGAGTTTGGAGATATAGAATACTCATTTGCAGTAAATTGGGAGATGCTCCCAGATACAGCAATGGATGATGGTATTCTATTGCATCAAGGTGAAACATATTCTATGATGTTCCCATATTGTCCAGCATGTGAAAATTCTTTGGATCAGCGTACCTATTGGGATTATTGGTCTGGTAAATTCCTTATATTTGAAGGTGTAGCAGGAACTCAAACTATCAAAGGAAGTGATTTCTTCAATGATACCATCGTTGGTAATGTGTTTGAAAGTAATCCATTACCAGATGAGGTTAAAGTGACAGGAAATAGTACATTTGCTTATATGGATACAGATAGAGACAATGTGTTTATGTATAACCCTGATGCTCCGTTCTTGAATTCTGAAGTATTCGAACCAATTGAATATTCAGACAATCAGACTATTTATCCTACCACTGCGTTCTTGTATGGTTATGTGCCTACCAATGCTCAAGGCATGCCAGCCAAAGCAATCTCTCGTTCGGGTAAAATTATCTATGACAAAGAGAACACTCCTACAGGCAACCAAGGCGGCAATATCCCAACCGTAGGTGGTGGTAATGACCTATTTATCACGGATATTGTGGGTGGTGTGAACATTGCCGTGGCGGAGCCACAACATGTGCGCGTGATGTCTGCGACAGGTGTATTGCTCTTCAACGGCATGGTGCAAACCGCAGTAGATGTCGCTCTCCCAACCACTGGCGTATACGTCATCACCGGCGAGAACGAAGTGCATAAGATTTTGCATTAAGGGCGTGCCGATAGGCTATTGGTTATCGGCTATTGGTTATTGGCTATAAGAGATGGGCTCGCTGAGAGAGCCTGATAATAGAGAAAAATCGCAGAAAAGATAAGTTTCTGCGATTTTTCTTGCATGTGTCAGAAAAATGTAGTACCTTTGCAGCGGAAAAAACGGACAAAGTTGACTGTTTTTCTCGGAAAAAGCGGACAAAATGCTGGTGATTTTTAAAGAAAAAACGGGCAAAATAAATGCAATAGTATGATTAATAGGAAATTAGACGTTCTCAACAAAACTGGCGTATACGTCATCACTGGCGAGAACGAAGTGCATAAGATATTGCATTAAGGGCGTGCCGATAGGCTATTGGCTATTGGTTATCGGTTATCGGCTATCGATCATGGCTCGCCTAAAGTCTAATAGACCGCTCCGCTGAGGGAGCTTGATAATAGAGAAAAATCGCAGAAAAGACAAGTTTCTGCGATTTTTTCTTGCATGTGTCAGAAAAATGTTGTACCTTTGCATCGGAAAGATAAAATAACTATGAGACTGTCTTCTAAACAATACCGAAAATTGCATTTCGCCGTCATGGCAATAGAAGCAACCGCTAAGAAACAGCAAGTAACAAGCGATGTGATGTATCAGCGTCTTAAAGCGCAAGATTTGATACGCCAACGTTTGATGCAGCACTATGAGTACCTTCATACACAAAGCCTCGATTGGGTTGTGGAAGATACTCTCGAAACACTCCGTAATTGGGAACAAGCTGGAAAGGAATAAACAAATGATTACGTTATACCATGGATCAAACGTGGAGGTATCAAAACCTTTAACTAAAGTTGGAAGAAAAAACCTTGACTTTGGAAGGGGATTTTATCTTACGTCTATTCGCAAACAAGCCTCAGACTGGGCCAATCTTATCGCAATGCGCAAGGGACGTGACGAGAAAGGTGTTGTTAGCGTATTCCACTTTGATAAAACAAAAGCGATAGAAGCTGGATATATATTCAAAATATTTGACTCCTATAACATAGAATGGCTCCAATATGTGGTGGACTGCCGTAAAGGAAAGACTGTTTCTGCTAAATATGATGTAGTAGAGGGTGGTGTAGCCAACGATAATGTGATTGATACGGTGGAGGATTATGAAAAAGGTATCATTACAGCCGAACAAGCATTAGGACAATTGAGATACAAGAAAGTAAATCATCAAATCTGCATTCTCAATCAGGAGGTCATTAATCAGTATCTCACATTTGTTAAATCGATTTATAACTAAGAAAATGCTGCTATGAGAGATAATGTTTTATGGCGTAAACAGGCCAGCATCATTATGCTGTTAGCTAAGACCTTGCAAATCGATACAGAACGTGCGTTGGATTTGTATTATTCTACGCAAACCGCTCAGCAATTATCCAATCCTGCCTATGGGCTTCACTTAATGAGCGATTTGTATATATTGGAGAATATCTTGTCTGAAATACGAGAGGGCATTACCAACGACAATAAAGAGCATTAGGCTATCGGTTATTGGCTATTGGTTATTGGCTATAGGCGATTGGCTATTGGTGATTGGCTATCGGTTATTGGTTATAGGAGATGGGCTCGCTGAGCGAGTTAGATATTAGAGAAAAATCGCAGAAAAGATAACTTTCTGCGATTTTTTCTTGCAAGTGTCAGAAAAATATAGTACCTTTGCGGAGAAAATCGTTACGAAAAAAATCGTAATAGATTGATCTTATTGATTTAGAAATATTTATCGAAGAATAAGGTATGGAAAATCCGTTTAAATTTGGTACAATTGTAGAGGAGGAATTCTTTACAGATCGTGTGCAGGAAGTGGAATATATCAGCCACTTTATAGATAGTGCCAACCACCTCATTTTGATTAGCCCCCGTCGTTTTGGTAAAAGTAGCGTGGTACGCAAAGCAGTAAAACAGACTAAGAGACCTTCTATTTCCATTAACTTGCAAGAAGTCGTGTCTGTCTCTGATTTTGCAGCAAAAATACTACGAGAGTTGTTTAAATTGCATCCGCTTGAGAAATTGCGTCATCAGTTTATGCATTTTCGTGTTGTACCGACTCTGACAGCTAATCCGATTTCTGGTGCTATTGAGGTGGGATTCCAACCGACACAAGATTCTATTGTGCTTTTAGAAGATGCACTCAATTTGTTGGAGAATTGTTATACGAATCAAAATAGATTGGTGGTTGTTTTTGATGAGTTTCAAGAGATACGCGACTTGTCGCCTCATCTGGAAAAACAGCTGCGAGCAATCATGCAACATCAGCAGCATATCAACTATATCTTGTTAGGAAGCCAAGAAAGTATGATGACTGATATTTTTGAAAATAAAAAGTCACCATTCTATCACTTTGGTGGTTTAATGCGCTTGCAAAAACTTCCTCGAAAAGAGTTTGAAGAGTTTATCTCCCTCCGCTTGCAGCCTTGTTTCCCCAATGAGACGAATCTGCTGACCCAGAAAATTCTTGATTACACGGATTGTCATCCGTATTATTCGCAGCAATTGGCGGCGTATGTATGGCAAGTGGGTATGCTTCAGCCTGAAAAACAGGATGCGATGCGTGCTGCCATTGAACATATTGTTACAACGCACGGATTGGATTACGAACGCATCTGGAATACCTTTAATCGTACAGCCAAATGGATTCTAATGCGTTTGGCAAAGAGTGAGGCGTTTCAAACAGGAGAGTATAGAACAAGTACCATCTATAGCGCACTCAAAAGACTTCAGCAACTGGGGTATGTAATATATTCTAATCATTATGAGATTGAGGATCCATTCTTCAAAGAATGGTTGATGCAAATATAGTTTGTGATAGTTATAGTGCTCGTACTTCTATAGTTAATCCCCAATCAGGCACTATCCGCTGTCATAGTTGTGGCGAGTACATACACGATGCAGGCGCAAAAGCCCCAGACGATTGTCAGGTAATATGTTCCACCAATATAGATTAGGTAATAGGTAATGGCTCGCTGAGCGAGTTAGAGAATAGATAATAGAGAAAAATCGCAGTGTTGCTATCGAAAAAGTAGACATTTAAGGTAGAAAAAAAAACAGAAATTTGGATAAGTGCAAAAGAAATATTATCTTTGCACCGAAATTCAAAGAGTATGGATTAATCTACCAGAAAGGAGAACTACTTATGGGTAAAC
>JAZOOG010000031.1:0-47746 GCA_045654945.1 Paludibacteraceae bacterium | reverse complement strand
CGTTTCAAGTTAAAGAGATGCCTCTAAAACTCACATGGAGCATTAATCCAACTTTCGCTGGGCTATTCCCCGATTATGGACAGATTGCACACCTGTTACGCACCCGTGCGCCGGTCGCCACCAAAAGTAGCAAGCTACCTCCGTGCTGCCCCTCGACTTGCATGTGTTAGGCCTGTCGCTAGCGTTCATCCTGAGCCAGGATCAAACTCTTCGTTGTAAAAAGAAAATTAATTTTTAGCTCAGAATAACCGATATCTATTGTGTACTTAATTAACGGGAACCGTATAATATTAAAAATCGTATTACACGTTTTCAGTTTCCCAATTGAGTAGTTTCCTACTCTCTTGTACTACATTATTGCTTCAATCTCTCAAAGATCACTGTGATTTTGCGCTTGATTTTCGTTTAGCGCGAAATCGGCTGCAAAGGTACTGCTTTTTTTTGGACTGACCAAATTTTTGAGTAACTTTTTTGCATTATTTTTTCACTTTCTTTGTAAGTGGCTGATTTTCAGCATTACGATTTTCAGTGTGATTTTTGCCATTTTTGAAGTTCACTAACCTCAGGCGCAAATCGGGTGCAAAGGTACTGCTTTTTTTTGGACTGACCAAATTTTTGAGTAACTTTTTTCAATAAATTCATCACTTTCTTTATAAGTGGCTGATTTTCAGCATTACATTTTCCAGTGTGACTTTTGCCGTTTCAGAAGTTCACTAACCTCAGGCGCAAATCGGGTGCAAAGGTACTGTTTTTTTTTGGACCGACCAAATTTTTACGCCAAAAAAGTGTTAAAAAACATCATTTTCCTTGTAAGTAGCTGATTGTCACTAATCGCAAAGAGAGTACGTAGAGATATAAGTAATGTTCATGCATGCGCACGCGTATATAAATAAGGTTCGCGCGCGCGCACGTATGGCATAGAGATTCTTTGGGTGGGGTATTCACGGGATATACGTAGGATATTCGTGGGGTATTCATGGGGTATACGTATGTATCGGGTATGTGTCGGGTATGTATCGGGTATGTATCGGGAATGTGTCGAAGGATTCTATGAGCGAAAAGGGTGCGCTATAAAATTTCGTGCAGAAATTTGCAGGTATCAAAAAAAAGCAGTACCTTTGTAGGGAATTTGGGGAAGAGTGAACTTTGAATTAAGAATTAAGAATTTTGAATTAAGAGTTTTAAATTTTGAATTAAGAATTTTAAAATAAGAAATATACGATCATGAAAAACAAAAAAATCATTGAGATTGCAGGCATTTGCGCCATGCTATTGTTTATTTTCAACGTTGTACGTATTGGCACCGCCGAGAATCGCGAAGCTAATCGCATAGAGCGACAAGTGGAACGCACGCTGAAGAAAATGACCACACGAGAGAAAGTGGCCCAACTAATTGTTTCACAAACAGACAGTTACATCTTCTCAGACGGACATGCGCTGATGACTGACACCTTGGTCGGAATAGAAGGCATAGGCGGTCTGCTCGTAATACAAGATAGTCTGCCACGCTATCTCAATCGTATGAACGAACTACAAAAGATGTCGAAGATTCCGTTGATTGTCTCCATAGATGGCGAATGGGGTCCTTCGATGCGCTTTGGCGAATTTCCATTCTTCCCTCAACAAATGCAATTGGGTGCATTGCCCTCAGATTCACTGATTTACGAGATGGGATTGGCCGTAGCTGAACAATGCAAGATGGTGAATATCCATATCAACTACGCCCCAGTAGTGGATATCAATGTCAATCCTAAGAACCCTGTGATCCACGCTCGCTCGTTTGGCGAAGACCGCGACAAAGTGACTGCATATGGTAGAGCATACATGAAGGGTATGCAAGACGGAGGTATCATTGCCTGCTCAAAGCACTTCCCTGGTCATGGTGACACGGAGGTGGATTCGCATAAAGGTTTGCCTGTTTTGCCCTTCAGTCGCGAGCGTCTGGACTCGCTGGAATTGTTCCCCTTCCGCGACCAGATCAAGCACGGAGTGGAGATGGTGATGATGGGACACCTGCATATTCCAGCCTTAGATAGCGCCGTATCATCTATATCCTATCCTATTGTAACTGAGTTGCTTAGAGAAGAATTAGGATTTAAAGGCATGATTGTGACCGACGCCCTAACCATGAAAGGAGTGAGCGAGAATATGGAGTCGGCAGAGATAGCCTTGGCAGCCTACAAAGCGGGCGTAGATATTCTGTTGAAGCCAGGAGATATTATCGCATCGATTGACCGCCTGGAGGAAGCTATGAATAGTGGCGAATGCGATTTGTCCGACTTGGATGAACGCGTCAAAAAAACCTTACGCATGAAAGCACGATTCGGAATGTTGGAGCGTAATTATGATGCCACCGTGGACACCACCGGTATCTCAGAACGCGTGAAGAAACCCGAACATATGGCATTGGTTCAAGAGATGGCATATAAGAGTATGACACTGGTAGACAATAAGTTAGGTATCATTCCGCTGGATATAACAAAGAAGATCGCCTATGTAGCATACAACGCAAAACGCATTCCAATGCACCGCGAGTATGGCGATATAGAAGGACTATCAGGCTACAACCCAGAAACAGGCATGGTGGACTCTACCACACTGATGTACCAGCATTTGCTGAAAGAGGCAATGAGGCGAGGAGGCGATAAGGCGAAAAGGCAAGAAGGAGACGTGCATTACTTTACACTGGACAAGAAGAGTAGCAAGAAGGATATTGATGCCATTGATAAGCAATTGGCTAATTATGATGTAGTTATATTGGCATGCCACGACCCTCGTGGACGTTCAAGAAAAGATTTGATCGCCGAAGAACATGTGCAAGCATTGGAGCGTTTGGTGAAGAAACACCACCCCGTATTGGTACACTATGGCAGCCCATACGGACTGAGCGACCTGCCTTGGAAAGAGGATTTGGGCGGTCTGCTGGTAGCATACAAAGACAGCGAGAGCAACCAAAAAGCAGCTGCGAAAGTGCTGACAGGCGAGATTGAGGCAGTAGGCGTATTGCCTGTGACGGTGGAATAATTAATAATTAATAGTTAATAATTAATATTTAATATTTAACGAGATCATATGAAAGAGATTATTTTAACAACGGAGGCACCTGCTGCTATTGGTGCTTATAGTCAAGCAGTTAAAGCAAACGGTATGCTGTTTGCGAGTGGACAATTGGGTATCAACCCACAGACTGGCGAGTTTGCGGGCGAGGATTTTCGTAGCCAAGCTGAACAAGCCGTGAAGAACGTGGCAGCAATACTGAAAGCTGCTGGCACGGATGCAAGTCATGTGATCAAGACAACCGTTTTCTTGACCGATATGTCCAACTTTGCTGTGCTGAACGAAGTGTACTCAACTTTGTTTGCTGCACCATTTCCAGCTCGTTCAGCAGTGGCAGTAGCCGCATTGCCAAAGGGCGGTTTGGTAGAAATAGAAGTGATTGCAGCATTGTAAAATGCGGACTTCGTCCTCGCATAAAGCGAAACATTGTACCTTCGGACGCCGCCTGCGCTACGCGCATTCCCCCGAAGCTACTTCGCTTTATGCAGCCCATTTGCAAGAAAATCGCGCCTGAAAGTAAACTTTCGCGCGATTTTCTTGCAAATGTGCATTTTTTTTTGTACCTTTGCACCCAAATGCAATAAAAACGAATTGATTATGAAAGGAATCATTTTAGCAGGCGGTAGCGCCACCCGTTTGTATCCGCTCAGCAAGGCGATTAGCAAACAGATTATGCCCGTATATGACAAGCCGATGATTTATTATCCCTTGTCTGCATTGATGCGTGCAGGTATTCGTGAGGTATTGATTATCTCTACTCCCCGCGATTTGCCTATGTTTGAGGAGTTGCTGGGTGATGGCAGTCGCCTTGGCATGCGTTTTGAATATAAGATTCAAGAAGTACCCAATGGTTTGGCGCAGGCCTTTGTGTTGGGCAAAGAGTTCTTGAATGGTGAGCCAGGCTGTTTGATATTGGGCGATAATATGTTCTATGGTCAGCACTTTGGTCAGATGTTGCGCGATGCGGTGAAGCAGGTTGAGAGCGGTAGTTGCGGCGCATGCATCTTTGGCTATGAAGTGCAAGACCCTACCGCATATGGCGTGGTAGAGTTTGATGAGACAGGCAAGGTATTGTCGCTGGAAGAGAAGCCCAAAGTGCCAAAAAGCAACTACGCTATCCCTGGTCTATACTTCTATGACTCAACGGTTTGCGACAAAGCAGCCGTATTGGAGCCCAGTGCTCGTGGCGAATACGAGATTACGGATCTGAACAAGGTGTATTTGGCTGAGGGCAAACTGCAAGTGAAACTGTTTGAGCGTGGTTTTGCGTGGTTGGACACAGGCAACTGCGATAGTCTGTTGGACGCAGGTAACTTTATCGCGACGATTCAAAACCGTCAGGGCTTCTATGTGAGTTGCATAGAGGAGATAGCATGGCGCCAAGGCTGGATCAGCACCGATGACCTCCGCGCATTAGGCACCGCTATGGAAAAAACGCAATACGGACAATACTTGCTTCGCATAGCGAAGTGAGGCGATGAGGTGATGAGGCGATTAGGCGATAAGGTGATTAGGCGATTGGGTATTGGTTTTGGGCTATTGGTCATGGGCTATGGGCTATTGGTCATGGCGGGTTGCACGCAACAACCGCAAACCGTGCGCCGAATGAGCGAGAAACAGGAGGTGGACTCCGCACTGATGGCACAAATGGCGTTCAATATGCAAATGGCAAGTGCCGCAGACCAAGCATGTAGCCGTTGGGTAAAAAACGACTCGGTTGCCTACGTAATGGATGAGTTTGGCTTTTGGTACACTAAGACGGTCAAACTATACGCCGAAACGTTGCAAGCAGGCGAACAGGTGCTGCTGCACCTGCAGATGGCAGAACTGGCAGGACCCCTGTTGGCCGACGTGGCAGAGGAGTTTACCGTTGGCAGTGGCGATTTGCCTGTGGCTATCAATCGTAGCCTGAAGCAGATGAGCCGAGGCGAACAAATGCGCATCGTGGCACCATGGTACACCGCATACGGCACCGAAGGAACCACATTGATCAAACCCTATACAAACTTAGTTATTACACTGACAATCAAAGAATAATGAAAAAATTAAGCATTTATATTTTACTTTTTATGGGTATCATCCTCGCAGGATGCAACAACAATACCTACTCTAACGCCCTCGAGGAAGAGAAAAAACTGATTGAGAATTTTATTCAGCGACAAGGAATAAAAGTTGTAACGGAACAACCCACTCAATGGGACGACAATGTGTATTGGAAGATACCCGATTACGACAACTTCTATTTTCATCTGGTGGCAGCAGGCGATACTACTAAACCTGCATTGGAGGCAAAAGATATAGTACTATTGCGCTATATCCAATACACATTGGATGCCTATGCCGATACTACACGCTTCTGGAACTCGGACGACCAACCTCACCCTACCGAGTTGCAATATCTCGTATCGAGCGAGACCTCATGTGCAGGTTGGCAGATTGCATTGGAGCACATGAAGTACACAGGGGCGCAATGCAAGATTATCTGCCCCAGCAAATTGGGTTTTTCCGACCAAAACAGCAATGTGGTTCCATTCGGATATGACATGAAAATTCAAATTAAACGATTCTAATATTATGGCACTTGTAAAAAGTATTTCAGGCATTCGCGGCACTATTGGTGGTCGCGTTGCAGAGGGCTTGAGCCCAGTGGATGTTGTTCGTTTCACCGCTGCGTACGCTACACAACGCAAAGCAATGATTCCAGACAACAAGACAATCGTAGTAGGTCGTGACGCTCGCTTGAGTGGCGAGATGGTGGACCAATTGGTATGCGGTACCTTGATTGGTATGGGATATGATGTGATTAATATCGGTTTGGCGACCACTCCAACTACCGAGTTGGCAGTAACGGGTCTGAAGGCAGCCGGTGGTATCATCCTCACCGCCAGTCACAACCCAAAACAATGGAATGCCCTCAAACTGCTGAACGAGAAAGGTGAGTTCCTCAATGACCAAGAGGGTAAAGAGGTATTGGCTATCGCAGAGGCAGAGGACTTTAACTTTGCAGAAGTAGATGACCTGGGCAAGATTACCCGTCGCGACTACTTGGAGGACCACGTGAAAGACGTGATGGCACTCGAGTTGGTGGACAAAGCCGCTATTGAAGCGAAGAACTATACGGTGGCTATTGACTGCGTGAACTCGATTGGTGGCGTGGCTATCCCAGCTATCTTGCGCGCATTAGGCGTAAAGAATATCATCGAACTCAACTGCGAGCCAACAGGTCATTTCGCACACAACCCAGAGCCAATCCCACAAAACTTGACTGAGATCTCTGACCTCATGCGTGAGGGCAAAGCCGATGTAGGTTTCGTGGTGGATCCTGATGTGGATCGTTTGGCTATCATCTGCGAGAATGGCGAGATGTTCGGCGAGGAATATACCTTGGTCAGCGTGGCAGACTATGTACTGAGCCACACCCCAGGCAACACAGTAAGCAATATGTCATCTACCCGCGCCTTGAGCGACGTAACCGTTAAACACGGTGGTTCATACAGCGCCAGTGCAGTAGGTGAGGTGAATGTGACTACCGAGATGAAGCGCACCAACGCTGTGATTGGTGGCGAGGGCAATGGTGGTGTGATCTACCCTGCCAGCCACTACGGTCGTGACGCATTGGTAGGTATTGCATTGTTCCTCAGCAGCTTAGCACAAAAGGGCTGTAAGGTGAGCGAGTTGCGCGCCACCTTCCCAGACTACTGTATCTCTAAGAACCGTATTGACCTCACTCCAGAGATTGATGTGGATAAGGTATTGGAGGCAGTGAAGGGCAAATTTGCTGGCGAGCGCATCAACGATAAGGACGGCGTGAAAATTGACTTTGCTGATGGTTGGGTACACCTCCGCAAATCAAACACCGAGCCTATCATCCGCGTATATTCGGAGGCAGCTACCATGGAGGAGGCTGACGAATTGGCAAAGAAAGTGATTGATGTAGTTTGGGCAGTAGTAGGCTAATGGAGATTCTGATTACTAACGATGATGGTTGGGGAGCTAAAGGTATCCTCACTCTCGTACGCATCTTGACCCAACTGGGGCACGTGACTGTCGTTGCCCCAGATGGGCCACGAAGCGGCATGAGCAATGCCATCACTGTGCAGCAACCGATGTATCTCCGTCCACTCAATGACCCCAATTGGGGCACGGAAGAGTGGCACCAACACGCTACAGTATATACCACCAATGGCACACCCAGCGACTGCGTGAAACTGGCATTGGATGTGCTGTTCGATGGCGATCCTGCGCGTATCAATCTGCTTGCCAGCGGTATCAATCATGGCTCGAATGCGGCTATCAATGTCATCTACTCTGGTACAATGGGAGCCGTATTTGTAGGTGCAGAACACGCTATTCCATCAATAGGATATTCGATTGATGACCATAGTCCAGATGCCGATTTTAGCCATATGGAGTCATACATTCTCGAACTGACACGCCACCTCATCGACGAGGGCATGCCATACGGTGTTTGCTACAACATCAATGCACCCGTTGGCGAGTTACAAGGTGTGCGTTGGACACGTCAATGCCGAGGTTTCTGGCAAAAAGAGATGGAAGAGCGCGTGAACGAGAAGGGCGAGAAGTACTATTGGCTAACAGGCGAATTTGTCAATATAGAACCCGAAGCAGAGGACACCGACATCTGGGCAATGAACAACCACTATGTTAGTGTACACCCCTGCACCATAGACCAAACAGCCTACGCAGAGATTTGATAAATATTGGATTGGTATCCTACTGGGACTTGCCTTGCCAGTCCTGGTAGGATATGTTTATATCGAACGTTTCAACTTGTGGTACACATTTGAGGCGTTTGATATGAATTTGATGGGTCCAATTTTGGGCAAGATTATGCAAGTGGGGATATTCCCCAATTTGGCACTATTGTTCGTCTTCTACACGATGGAAGTATGGAAGTTGGCCAAAGGCGTGCTGATAGGTGCATTGCCCTACCTGATTGCCAGTATAGCGTTTATGGCATAGGGGGGGGGAAATTAAGAATTTTGAATTAAGAATTAAAGGATTAGTCGTTTGAAATACTTTATCATTGCAGGAGAAGCATCGGGCGATCTTCATGGTTCGAATCTGATGAAAGCATTGCGGGCAAAAGATCCGCAAGCGTCTTTTGTGGGTTTGGGAGGCGATAAGATGCGTTCCGAGGGCTGCAATATCCGTGTCGATTACCGCGAAATGGCGTATATGGGCTTTGTGGCGGTGATTGCCAACCTGCACAAGGTGCGCCGCAATCTTCTGACGGCACAACAAGCACTACTCGCGGAGAAACCCGACACGCTCATTCTGATAGACTATCCTTCGTTCAACCTGCGTATTGCCAAGTTCTGCCGCAAACATCTACCACACACGCGCATCATCTATTATATTCCACCAAAAATATGGGCATGGAAGGAATGGCGCGTACACAGCATTGCCAAATACTGCGATAAGATATTAGGCATATTCCCCTTTGAACCAGCGTTTTACGCTAAGTATGGGTATCAGTGTCAATATGTAGGCAATCCGACGGCGGACTGCATCAGAGAATTTAGCATTAAGAATTTAGCATTAAAAAGCTGCGAAAACGAATTCAAAATTCAAAATTCAAAATTCACCATTGCCATACTTCCTGGCTCTCGCCGCAGCGAAATCAGCCATTGTCTGCCTACCATGCTGGCAGCAGCGAGGCAAGTGGCAGGAGACCAATATCGGGTTGTGGTCACTGCTGCACCTGGCATAGAAGACTCTTTTTATGCGCCATACCTGCAAGGCGAAACCTTAACACGCGACACCTATACACTGCTCTCTGAAGCCAAAGCAGCAGTGGTCAATTCGGGTACAGCCACCCTCGAGACAGCCCTTATCGGTTGTCCACAAACGGCAGTCTATCATGTGGCAGGCAGCAAGTATCTGGAATGGATACTCAAGCCTATCATGTTTAAAATCAAGCACTTCACCTTGGTGAATATTATCGCCAACAAAGAAGTGATACAAGAATTAGTGGCTAGTCGTTTCACCCAAACGAATATCGAACACGAACTGCAACGACTGCTACACGATCAATCCTATCGCGAGCAAATGCTCCGCGAGTATCGGCAAATCCTGACCCTATTAGGAACAGAATCTGCCCCTAACAATGCAGCAACAAGTATTATCAATCAATAATAAAGTATTATGAAGAAAACCCTAATTTTTGCCGCAGTAGCGGCTCTCATGGCGATATGCATCACCAGTTGCAATCAGCCAGTACCTATCACGTATCCAGAAAACCTTGTCGGATATTGGGACGGTGCAACAGGAAACCCCGAGCAATGGTACGGAATAGATGTGGTAGACGCGCAAAATGCCTCCCTCATTACCTACTATGCGAACGAAGAGTCTGAATCACAACAGATGACTATCACCTATGATGCTACCACTGGCAAAGGTAAACTGATTGGAGACGGTAGAATATACAATATCAAAGCCACCTCCGATAGCACCTTTACGGTTAACATGGTAGAAGGCACAGTAGTCTTCTATCGCGGTGTACGTCCTGCCAAAACCATCAGTATGACTGGTTACTGGCAATCGAATGTAGTGGATTATTACCGTATGGACATGTTGGCATTCCCTAAGGATAAACATGGCAAAATCTACCTCACACTTATGACTATCGATGTAGACTTTGGTGATCAATATGCTGTTATGGCTACTTTGGAGGACTTTGATGCGACTACTGGTGTTGCCAAAATCGCTACCGAAATGGACACTACACTCATTATTGTCAACCAACAAGTAGAGCCACTGTCATTTATATATCACGATTATACCCTGGTCAAGCAACCTAAGGCAAATAATATGCCTAAATCGCTACAAGGTATTTGGAGAAATGAGACTTTCAAAGAACTGGCAACTATCAGCATTTCCGTAAAAGAGGATAACGCTTGTACTATTGATTATAGAACCGTTGACAAAAAAGGACAGATCAAATCGGGCACAGTGAAAAGCGATGTCTATTACTGCCCTGCAGCAGGCATGGGAACAGTTGTGCCTCATGATTTGCAAGACCACCCAGAATTAGCACAACTAATCGGTGCGAACGCATGCGGTGTGTTCCAAGTCGCATCAGCTACCGAGATCAATGTTACCTTCATGGGCATGCCAATCAAGTTTGTCAAGCAATAATCGATGAAAAATCAGTCACGCAATACTTATGCTCGTGTCTTCTTCATTGTAGCAGGGTGTATTGCGGTTATCTTAGGAACGATAGGTGTGGTGGTGCCAGGTTTGCCCACCACACCCTTTGTATTGCTTGCCTCGTGGTGCTTCTACAAGAGTTCGCCACGCCTGCAAGCATGGCTGCTGCAATCCTTCTTGGGCAAATACATTCGCGATTACAAAGAGAAGGGCGGACTGACCACACGCAAGCGCCTCTATATTATAGCCCTAATGGCAACAATGGTGAGTATCTCAATCCTATTCTTTATTCCTAATCGCACGATAGATATTATCGTGGGTATAGCAGGATTGATAGGCTGTATCGTAGTAGGGTTTGTGGTCCCCAAAGCAAAAGAAAAGGAGAAATGAAAAAGATACTATTTGTTTGTCATGGCAATATCTGCCGCAGCGTCATGGCAGAGATGATTATGCGCCACATGGTGGCGCAATATGCGACATATATCATTGACTCCTGCGCTACCTCGCGCGAGGAGATTGGCAATGATATTTACCCGCCAGCCAAACGCTGTTTATCGGCACATGGTGTGCCATTCACGCGCCATGCGGCTCGTCAGATTACACGCGAGGATTATGAGAACTTCGATATGATTCTCTGCATGGAAGACTACAATATCCGCAATCTCCGCCGTGTCTTGGGCGAGGAGATTATACAGCGCGATGCTGCACTCCCTCAACCCAAGATTCGCCGTCTATTGAACCGAGATGTAGCCGATCCATGGTACACAGGTGACTTCGAAGCCACCTACCGCGACCTCATGGAAGGGTGCGGAGCTTTAATTAGCTAATTGATAAATACGATATTCGTATTCGGACAAAGTGGTCACTCCACCTAAGGTGCAAGGTTGTTTGCTCATGAGGTCAGTGCCTACTTTGCCTTGGTGTTTCATAGGTAGTTTGACCTGCTGTTCACTCTTGGAGGTATTGCAAATCACGAGCAAGGTCTTATCGCCTGTTTCATATTCGATATATGGCACATCGCTGTTGAGCGTACCTGTCGATTGCTTGCCTGAGCGAAGGGTGGCTGTGCTGAGATACACATTCAGCAGTTGCTTCAATGCATCGCGCGTCGCATTTTCCGCAGCAAAATCCAACAACTTATAGTGGAAGAAATTGATGGTATTCATATAACCCAAATCTTGGGATGAATACACCATTGGCACGCCGCCCATGAAAACGGTAAGGCAGAAGGCCGACAACTCGCCTTGCGCGGTACGGAACACCGTAGCAGGTGCCACTTGCGCGGTCTCATCGTGCGTTGTCACATAGCGCATACGCTCACAGCCCTTAGGGGTGGATTCATACTCCGACTTGCTGGCTGACAAGACAGAGGCAAAAGTTGCTGTACCCTTATACAAGCCCTCGATAGCATACATATAGCTCCAACTATAAAGCAAATTGAAGCCCGCACTGCACAGGCGCACATCGCTGGTCTCGGCGAGCATAATAGCATCTTTCTTGCGTTTGAAGATCTCCGCATTCACTTTCGTCCAGAAGTCAATGGGTACACCGTGTGCATAATCACAACGGAAGCCATCTACATCTGCCTCGTCCACCCAGTAGAGCATAGCATCTTGCATGGCATCGCATACCGCAGGTTTGTTGTAGTTGAGGAAAGTCACATCCGCCCACTGTTGCTCATCGCCGGACTGTGGTCCAGTGTACCAATCGGGGTGCGCTGTCACCCATGCATTATCCCATGCGGTGTGATTGCCAATCCAGTCAAGGATAACCTTCATGCCATTCTGATGCGCTGTGCTGACCAAGGATTGCAGGTCTGCCATCGTACCAAAAGCAGGGTCAATACCTTTGAAATCTTTTACGCAGTAGGGCGAACCGATCGACTTATCGCCTTCGCCGCGTGGGTGAATAGGCATCAGCCAAAGGACATTAACGCCCATCTCCTTCAGGGTTGGGATATACGCCTCAATAGCTGCAAAAGCGTCCTGCTCCGCAAAGAGGCGCTCGTTGCACTCATAGATGACCATCTTATTGGCCTCCACCTGCGGAGTAGATGGCACATCGGGTTCTTCACCCTGCGTACCATTGCTGGTGTTGCAGCAGGCGAAAATGCCTGCTACAAGCACCAGTAATAGTGATATTATCAAATCGCCTTTTCTCATTTCGCTGGCAATTGTGCAACGAGACTCAGTGGTGCAACCTCTGTGTCTGTCACCTTGATATAGTATGCATTGCTTGTCTCAGCTGCTTTGACGTTATAGTCAGCCAATTGTGAGCCTGCATTATTATTGAAGATGAGGTTGAACTCATCGCCCACGAATCCGCTTATTTGGGTATGCAACAATGGCAAGTTGAGCATAGCCACTTGCTCCATGTCTGCTACCACAGCACCTGGCCAACCGCCAAACACCTCTTTGCTACCCCATGCATACAGATTGAGCGGGGTGAGAGTCACAGTGGCGTTGTAAATATAGAGGTCAATAACGGCTTCCTCCTTTGGCTCTACAGGCTGCGCCAGAGGGTCAAACCATACTACATCACCTGGATTAGCAGGGTCCTCAATGAGTTGAGCGCCTCCGCTGGTGAGGTAGAGATAAATATTCTCGCCAATGGTGTAAGCATAGTCTGCCAACTGATTAGAACCGTTGTTGCTGAAGATAAGGTTCTCGTTGAGGCCTGTGTTCGCAGCACCCATATCGAAATACATATAGGTGTAGTTGCCGATTTTCTCAGTGCCAGTCACTGCCATACCTGGCCAACCGCCATTCAGGTCATTCACATCACCCCACATATAGAGGGTGGTGTTCATACCCCACTCAATACCATCCAAGATATATACAGCAGCACCGTCGTGCTCTATAGCGTTGTCCATACTGAGTTCCTCTATCGCACCCTCAGCGGTGATATGCAAGTAGAGCGGTTCGCTGCTGGTGAGTACCACTGGACCGTAGTCTGCCAACTGGTTGCTACCGTTGTCAGAGAATATCAGTGTCTCGCTCAGACCCTCGTTGTCTGCACCTATATCGAAGTACTTGAGTTCCATGCCGTTGACTTTCTCCGTGCCGGTCACAGCCATACCTGGCCAACCGCCATTCAGGTCATTCACATCGCCCCACATATAGAGGTTCAGCTGACCAAAGCCACTCTCGTCGAGGACATATACCACAGGACCATCGTGTTGTATTTGTTCCTCATCGCTCGCGAAGTAAGAAGCCCAACGGTCTGCCCAGACATTGTACATCTGACCTACATTAGCAGTCAAACTATGTGTAGCAGGCTCACCTTTGATGGTGTATTCCAGACCCGACTTCTTGCTCACAAAGCTGAAGCCATCTACCAAGGTTTTACCGTTTACAAAGTCGCCTGGGAAGAGGTAGATACCCCACTTCTTGTCAGAGAGTTCGGCTTTTTCCAACTGCCATGCCACATTGCCGATAACGGACTTCTCGTCCATGCCGTTGAAGGCACCGATGATATAGATCTCCTCATCCACAGCAGTGCCGATAGGAGCAATCAGTTCAAGGAGAATAGCATTTTCCAAGGTAGCAAACTGTTGTTGCTCGTGGTCAAATACTATTTGTTCTTGTTGGCAGCTTGCAAACAATAGTGCCATGCATGCCATCATAGAAATTATATACCTTTTCATAATCGTATATTAGTAGTTAGGATTTTGTTGTAATTCTGGGTTTACACTCAATGCGCTTGCTGGCAATGGGAACCACTCGTATTTGCGGTCACGCTTAGCAGGGTAGCTAAAGCCGTCATCCGATGTGCGGCCGAAGAACCACCATTGTCCTTGGGTGAACTTGTCAAAGCGGCGCAAGTCGGTACGGCGACGACGACCCTCGCTGAGGAACTCTTGTCCCCATTGGTCGAGCATCCAAATCTCATCAATGGTATTGATACGACCATAGTCCTTAGCATCTGCCTCGTTCTTGAAGTAGCGTTTGCGCACTTGGAGTACCAATTGCTCTGCGGCTGCTGTCTCGCCTGCACGCAGTTTGCATTCTGCCAAGGTATAATATACCTCTGCCCAACGGAACTCCACATCGTCGATGTCTTGGAAATCCTTGCCTTCGGTCTCAGGATAGATAGGATAACGCACCAGACGCACACCCGAGTTAGTTTGTCCCCAACGAGGCGACATCACTGTCTCCAAATCGCGACCGATAGTAGTGGCACCAGGGAATTGTCCCACTTGGTCGGCATAATACAGCTCCATACCATCGCGGTCAGCATCTGCCTTCAGCACATCGCCTGTACCCCAAGCAGCACGTTGCAATCCGCGCAAGAAGATACCATTGTAGTTGCCATTATCCCATGTGTAATTGCCTTTGCGAATATCCTTGTCACTAAAGCGCTCATAGACTGCACCAAGGCGGTCGTTGTAAGGTGCGTCCAAGAAACACACAGCACCCTCTGAATAGCCGTGGGTAGGATTCACAGTACCTGAGTTGTCGTAAGAAGGAGCCAAGCAGCAGCAGTTCCATGCCGACTGGGTAGATGCAAAATTGAAGTACTCAGAGTAGGTGTACGCCAAGAATGGCATATCGCGCATCCAACCAGCGTTCAATTGTCCGTTCTCCATAGAGAATGCCATCACCACCTCAGGACAGGTGTTGTTTTCGATATGATAAATATCGCGATAGTCGTTAGCCAGTTGGTAGGTACCATACTTGCCATCCAATAGTTCTTGCGCCAAAGCGGCACACTCATCAAAGCGTGCTTTGCCGGTGAACACCTCACCGTTGAGTAACATACGCATCTTAATCATGCGGTTAACCGCTTGGTTCATGCGGTTGCGGGTAGCATGGCTGCCATCCTCCTGAGGAAGGTCTGCGTAGCAAGCATCCAGCTCGCTGCAAATGAAGTCATACACTTTCTCGCAGCCTTTTTGGAAGTCTTTATCGGCTGAACCAGGTATCTCACCACCTTGTGCGGTGTACAATGGAATAGCACCACCCCACAATTCGAAGCAGTTGTAGTATGCCCATGCACGCAAAGTACGTACTTCGGCTATATAGGCATTGAGTTTCTCTTCTGTCATACCTAAAGAAGCAGCCTCCAGACGCTCAAAGTCGCCCAACAGCGTGTTGCACAAACCAATGGTGGACCAAGCGGTCTCCCATGTAGAGCGAATAATCTTAGACTCAGCCGTCCATGTATGGGTAGAGAGCACAGTCTTCTCGCCCTCGTCATAGCCCCACAAACCGCCGTTCCATACGCGCCAAGCGACTTGGTCGGCAGAAAACTCATTCAAGTACCAGAAATACTCCAGGTAGCTCATAGCTGCATTGCCGTAGATGGCAGCCACAGCGCCTTTCACCGATGCCTCGTTCTGGTAATATACGGTGGCATCTATGCGGTCGAACACTTGCTCATTCATGTCGCATCCTACCAATGCGAAAGCAAAGAATAGGATAATATATGTGATCTTTTTCATAGCATTAATGCAGTTTTAATGTTACACCTAAACAGAATTGGGTTGCGGTTGGATAAGCCGAAGAGGTATCCACACCAGGGGTGATACCGTTCACCGCTACAATACTTGGGTCATTGCCCGAGTAGCCAGTGAAGGTAGCCACATTCTTGGCAGTCACGTAGAGGCGCAAGCCATCAACGACCTTGTTCTTCCATTGCCAGTTGTAGCCCAAAGTGATATTATCCAACTTGAAGTACGAACCGTCCTCCAAGAAATAGCTAGAGATAACACCGCCACCTGTCTTCACGTCCTTATCCTTGGTATAAGCGGTGCGCAGCACGTTGTCTGTACCGCAGCCTTGCAAGCCCATACCATATTTACGCATATTGAAGATATCATAGTCGAACGCGCCTGTGAAGAGGATAGATAGGTCAAATCCCTTCCATGACAATTGGTTGCTCCAGCTCAATGTGTGCTTAGGCGCACCATTGCCGATATTGCGTTTCCATGTAGCATCTGCTGAACCTACAGGCTGTTTGTTGCCCTCGTTGTCAAGAACCAACATATTGCCTTGCTCATCAATGCCAGCATATTCATAGCCATAGAACTGACCTATCTCGCCACCTTCCTCCACGCGGAAGAAGTACTCCGATGTACCTACACCTGGTTTGAGATAGAGGTCAAGATAAGCTGCTTTGTAAATATCGCTGGACAGTTTGGTCAGATAGGTGCGACCATATGCGTAGTTCACGCCCATGTTCCAGTTCACAGCTTTACCACTCAAGATATCGCCATTCAAGCTCACCTCCACACCGCGGTTGGTGGTGGTACCTACGTTCACCAAGATACTTGGGTGTACGTATGGTGGTTGAGGAGCAGTATATTGGTACAACAGGTCTGGTGAGCGGCGGATATAGTACTCTACGCTACCACGCAGGCGGTTCCACAGGTTGAAGTCCACACCTATGTTGTAGGACTCTGATTTCTCCCAACTCAATATAGGGTTGGCGTTGGATGATGGAGCGTAACCCACTACCCACTCGCCATCGATGAAGTACTGATGACGTGTCGAATAGGTCGATAGTGACTGATAAGGGTCATTTGGCTCACGACCCGTCACACCGTATGAGAAGCGAGGTTTCAAACTCTTCAACACGCTGGATGCTGGTTCCATGAACGATGCTGACATCATCTCCCATGCGATGCTGGCGGAAGGGAAGTTACCCCAACGGCTATTCACGCCAAACTTGGTGCTGGCCTCGCGGCGGATACTTGCACTCACGAAGAGCATATCCATCCAGTTGTAGTTTACACGGCCGAAGAAACCGAAGAGCGATGATTGCGATTTGCCTGTCCACATATTAGCCAAGCCCTCGCTGAGCCATGTACCTGAACCCAAGGAGTGCCACATAGTCTTATCGAAAGTGAAGTTGCGGTTCTCTGCGCCTACTTGCTCCCAGGTGCGTTGCTCCCATGAGGTACCTGCTACGAAGCGAATCGTGTGGTCATCCATCTGGAAGTCATAATTGATGAGCCAATCCACGTGGTGTACTTGGTTCTTTTGGTAGTTGACATTAGCGCGACCTTTGTAGCCACCCCAGTAACTCTCGTTGGAGAGAGAAGATGCGTAGGTGTTGGATTTCAGGTCATTGTAGTCCAATGAGTATGCCACCGAGGTATTGAGGTTATGGTGCTCATCGGTATAGAGTTTGAGTTTCAATCCCGCATTTGCCAACAAATACATACGTTGACCATTGCTGGTGGTCTCTTTGAGGCGAGTAACAGGGTTCACCGCACCAGTCACACCTGTAGGTTGATAGTAGCTACCATCCTCGTTATAGACGGGCATGGTTGGGTTCATGCCCAATGCATTGTCCACCTGACCATTGTCGCCCCATTGCTCATCCACACGGCGACCAGCCAAGCTGGCAGACAGGGTGAGATAGTCATTGAGCATCTTTTGCTCCATCGCGAAGCGTCCGCCATACTCGCGGCGTTTGCTCACGATATCCAGGCCGTTGGCTTCTTTATAGTTGAGCGAAGCGCTGTAACTACCGCCCTTGCTGGCTGAAGCCACGTTCACATATTGGTTCACATCGTATGCCACAGGGCGAGTGATCTCGCTATACCAGTCGGTCGACGCACCATAGTCTGTACCACGGCGTGAACGACGGAACTCATCGGCGGTCAGCACTTGCATGTGTGGTTTAGCCACATTAGCACCAAAATAGGAGTCGTAGGTCACTTGGAAGTGTCCTTGCTCGGCACGGCTCTTCTTGGTGGTCACCAGCACCACGCCGTTCGCACCACGTGTACCGTAGATAGCCGCACTCGCCGCATCTTTCAACACGGTGATACTCTCGATGTCCTGCGAACTGAGGTTGCGAATGTCGCCACCCGCTATACCATCAATGACATACAACGGTTCGTTGCTTCCGCTCAGCGAACCTGCACCACGAATCTGCAACGATGAGTTGGAGTTAGGGTCAGCTGCACTGGTGGTGTTCACCGTCAGACCTGCCACTTTACCCACAAGCATCTCCATAGGGTTGTTCATCGGACCTTTAACAAAATCCTTGCTGTCCACCTGTACAATAGAGCTGGACACCTCTTTCTTACTCAGGCTACCATAACCTATGACCACCACTTCTTCCATGCCGACGCTCATCTCTGCCATAACGACATCAATGACTGGACGGCCTTCCACGGCAATCGATTGGCTCTCATAGCCCACATACGAAAACTCTAACACAGCGTCCGCAGCCACGTTGCTCAGCTGATAGTTTCCGTCAAAATCGGTCACTGTACCATTGCTGGTACCTTTTACCACAACCGATGCGCCAATAATGGTCTCACCATTGACGTCGGTCACTGTACCACTCACGTCCTGCGCCAATGTGTGCACCAGTGCACCACATGCCAGAACCATGATCATGAGAAACTTTTTCATAACATGTATATTTTTGGTTAATTGTTTTTCTTCACTTGTGCAGCCAGACCGCCACCTGCTGCCATCCAGACGGTCACTTTGTCGCCTTTCTTCACGCGATACTCCTTTATATCGTACGCGTATGGGCGCGTGAGCCAGTCTGCATCTTCCGCATCGCACCACAGGGTCATGGTGTATTCCACACCTTCATCCAACATGTCCAACGCGAGTTCTGCGGTGCGTGCCTCCTCATCGGTGATACCGCCGATATACCAGGTGTCGCCACCGCGCTCCTGACGGGCATAAATGCAGTAGTCACCTATCTTGCCGTCCATGAGCAGCGAACGCTCCCAGTCGCATGGCACTTCTTCCACAAAGCGGAAGGCCTCAGGATGCTCCATATAGTGCTCAGGCAGGTCGCACACCATCTGCAAAGGCGAATAGAAGCACACGAACAAGCCCAACTGGTTCATCAATGTCGAGTGCACACGTGTGGTCGGTATCACAGGGTTCTCAAAGTGGAACACACCCGGTGTGTAGTCCACCGGACCAGCCAATATACGGGTGTATGGCAATACCGTCACGTGCTCGCATGGGCTTCCGCCGTCACGGCTCCATGCGTTCCACTCTTGTCCGCGGACACCCTCTTGGGTCATGAGGTTAGGATAGGTGCGTTGCAAGCCAGTAGGCATCACGGGCTCGTGGTTGTCTATGCTGATTTGGTATTTCGCAGCCGTCTCTATCACCGTGCGATAGTGACGAACTCCCGACTGACCTTTGTTCCATTGCAGGCCATCCAAGGTGCGAATGACAGGTGCCACATAACCAGTCTTGATGGCATTGATACCATGCTCAGCATGATATTGATACGCCTCCTCCAGCACGGTCTCGTAGTCCGCAGCATTGCCACCCGTCTCATTGTGCCCCACGATCTCCACGCCTAAGCTATCTGCCAAACGGCTCAGATAAGGCATATCCCAATCAGGATAGGACTCCGTGAAAGAGAAGTGACGCCAGTCTTCCCAACCTTTGTTCCAACCTTCAGCCAACACGCCTTCTATATTGTGCTCCTTAGCAAAACGCAAGTACTTCTCCATATTCTCGGTCGTAGCACCGTGCAGCGGTCCCATCTCCCAAGTCATGGTCTTAATGTGCATGCCCCACCAAATACCAATGAACTTCATCGGGCGAATCCACTCGGTATCTTCTATCGCACAAGGCTCATTCAGATTGAGCATAATGCGTGATGCCACCAACTCAGGCAGGGTCTTGGTTAGTATTACCATACGCCATGGGCTGCTCCAAGCACCCTCCTTGTATGCTCTGGCATCCAAGGTCTGCTTATTTGCTCCCAACCAAGGGGTGAGATAAGTGCAGAGCATATTGTCCTTCACGTAGAGGTTTTGCCCTGGATAGTCATACAGCGCAGCTTCATGTACGAAAGCATAGCCACCATCATTCAACTCCAGGGTGATAGGCGAACAAACTGTGTCCGTCAGCGACCACATAGGCACCTTGCTCCACAGACCCTCGTAGTACTCTGTACGCCAAGGTATGGACCATACATCGTGGTTCTCGGCAAAGCGATAGGCGGTCTTCTCATCAGTAACCGTCATCTTACCCTCATAGTCTGGGAACTCATAGCGGAGTGCCACGCCATCATCAAAACAGCGGAACGCAATCTGCATCTTCACACCCGAGGCATGTTGCAAACAAACGAGCATACGGTTGTGGTGATCGCGGATAAAACGCTCTTCACCCCATACGGTCTCCCATACCTCGTCGTGACTGCCTTTCTTGATGCCCCTAAGCACAAAACCTGTACTCAGGTCTACATCCTCGGTCTGCAAACCCAGAGGCGACCAAAGCAACACACTGTCGCTTCCATGACTTACACGGTACTCAGGTGCGCCATCTTCGGTCAAGCGAAACGACACAACCAACTCGCCGTTGGGCGAACACAACTCAGGTTGGCTATTGCTACAAGCCAACATCATGAAGGGAAAAAGAAATAAAAGGAATCTTACTTTCATGGTATTTTTGTTTATTTTTGGCAAAGTTACTACTTATATCTAATATACACAAAAAATATTACAAAAATCAAGAAAATTTCTTCTTTTTTTAGTCTATATTTTTGCGTTTCAACTATTTTTTGTACCTTTGCCCAAAATTTGTACTTACCATGAAAAAATCGCTCTCTTTTCTTCTCCTTTTGCTGCTATCTATAAGTGGCGTTTTTTCCAATAAATACACGATAAAATCGGACATTCAGCGTCTGGACGAAGTCATTAATCAACGCCCCTATTACGACCTGCAAAAACGGCAGCGAATCGACAGTCTCACCCTGCTTTTAGACACAGCTAAGACGCCATACGCTATCTACAAATGTTTATACGAAGAATATAAATCATTTAACTACGATACAGCCCTTATTTTTACCCAAAATATGCACCATGAGGCGCAGCTTATGCAGCAACCGCATTTGGTAGCAGAAGCAGATCTCTCGCGTGCATTTGTCTATCTCTCGGGGGGACTATTCAAGGAGGCATACGACCTACTCTCACACCCTACACTCTACACCTTACACTCTACACCCCTCTACCATATCACCTATGCGCGCCTGCTCTACGACATGGCCGACTACGCAGGTGGAGACATGTTTGCCATATACAACCAGCAAGGCAACCGCTACATGCAGCAATTGGTGGAGCAATCATCTCCTGCTGACTCCATGCACTATCACTACCCTATGGCATCCATTCTGCTCCGCGAGGGCAATCACCACAAGAGTATCGCCCACTTCCAAGAGGCGCTCTTGGACTCTCGCTGCTCGACGCATGACCATGCCATCTTCTATAGCTCCATCGCCTACCTCTACCGCCAATTGGGCAACGATACCTTGTCCTTCCGCTACTATGTAGATGCTGCCATTGCAGACATACAGAGTTCCACCTACGAGACGGTGGCGCTGCGCATGATTGCAGAAATGTTGTACCAACAGGGCGAGATTGATTTGGCGAATAAGTATATCCACCTTGCCATGCGCGATGCGCAACGCTACCACGCGCGCCACCGCCAAGTCAGCATATCCCAACTATTACCTATCATTGAGCAGCGGCATACGCAGGTGCTCCAGCAGCACAACAATCTGGCGTATATCTGCTTGGGTATATCTATTTTTCTTCTCATTTTATCGGCAGTATTTATCTTTCTGATTGTGCGCCGCACGCGCAAACTGCATACGGCGCGCCTCACGATTGATGATATCAACCAGAACTTGCGTATCGCCAACACGGTCAAGGAGGAGCTGCTCAGCACCCTATTGGTGGGACAATCGCAGTACCTCAATGCCGTGGAGCAATACCAGACCAATGTCAAGGAACTGGTAGTCAAACGACAACTATCTCAGCTCATGACTATTCCGAAGCAGGTGGATGCCAAACTGCAACGCCAGGTTCTCAACCGACGAATGGACGAGATGTTGCTCAAGATCTTCCCTACTTTTGTGGAGGATTTCAATCAGTTGCTCCGTGAAGAGGAGCGTTTTGTACTCAAGGAGAACGAGCTGCTCAATACGCAACTACGCATTTTTGCGCTCATTCGTTTGGGCATTGTGCACAACGAGGTGATTGCAGAGATTTTGGATTACAGTATCAATACGGTTTACACCTATAAGACGCGCACCATCAACCGTTCGCACCTCTCCCCGGACGAGTTCTACACCCAACTCATGCAGATTGCCTCGTTCGAGAAGCAATCCATGTAGCATATAATCTACGGGCGCAATGGTAATGAATGCCACAAAAAAGGTGTGCCAGAAAACTGACACACCTTTTTCATATTGCGTATAGACCTATTGCTTATGGCAGCATCACTACCTCAAACATATTGCCTGCCTCAACGAGTTTCTTCAAGGTCGCTTGAACAGTCTCAGCAGTAATGGCCTCTACCGCTGCCTTATAGTCAGCAATATAGTTGACATCATTGATATAGTAACTCTCCAAAGCATTCAACCAATAGCCATTCTTCTCCAAGTTCTCCTCAAAGTCTTTGAGCATGGACTCTTTCTCCTTTTGCAAGTCTTTCGCCAAAGGACCATTCTCCACGATAGTCTTCACCTCCTCGTGGATAATGCCCATGAGTTTCTCTTGCTTCTCTGGGTCGGTATCAAACTGCATAATGAGTTGTGCGTATGGCACTGGATAACGGTTCATCCAACCTGCACAACCTACACCATACGAACCACCCTCACGCTCGCGGATAGACTCCAAATAGCGAGTAGAGAGGATACGACCAATCATCTCCATATTCAGGTCATTAGCCAAGGTATAAGGCATATCGTATGAAGTATATTGGATACGGTTGCTGGCTGTCTTGGTCTCCATCTTACGGGTGAAGTAGTTCTTCTGAATACCCATAGCCACGCGAATCTTATCATCGGCTGCTTTCTCCAACTTCTTAGTGGTCTTCAGTCCGCCCAACCATGTGCAAACCATAGCTTGGAAGGCTTCATCCGCAGGATCTACATTACCAACAAAGAAGAACGTAAAGTCAGCAGGGTTAGCAAAACGTGCTTTGTACACCTCCAAAGCCTTATCCAATGAAACTTTCTCCAGCAATGCCTTATCCAAGATAATGGTGCGGTCAGAATAGTTGCTTGCCATCATTTGTACCGAGTCAGACCATGCCACCTTAGGGTTCTTGTCGCGGTTAGCCAGTTGCGAATCCAAGATACTGAGCAGCGTTTGATACGACTCCTCGTCGCGACGTGGTGCTGTGAAATACAGGTAGTTAAGTTGGAGCAATGTCTCCAAATCCTTAACCGTACTTGAGCCATTTAGGCTCTCGCTATATGTGCCGATTCTTGGGCTAACAGACACTCGTTTGCCTGTCAATGCTTTTTGCAAGTCGGTAGCGCTCATATCTGCCAAACCGCCCAATTCTACTACATCTGTTGCCAACACTGCTGAAGGAAGGTCTGCGGTAGCCACCAACGAACGACCACCCTCAGAGAAAGCATAGAGGTAAATCTCGTCTTGCTTGAAGGTTGTAGGCTTCACTACCACGCGCACGCGATTAGACAATGTCCACTCGGTGGTACCCAAAGTCTCGTTGTATGCAGTCTTCTTGATCTTGCCTGCCTTAGGAGCAGTCTCCACAAGGTTCTCGCGAATTGCCTCCTCTACAGGTGCCTCAATCTCCGCATTCTTCACCTCAGCCAAGAGCGCTACTGCCTCTGCCTCGGTAGGAAGAACAACATTCTTGTCCTCTGGTGCTTGGAAAGAAACAATCAGGTTCTGGTCGGTAATCAATTGACCTGCAATCTGATTAAGCATATCCAAGCTGAGCATAGGCAGAATTTGCTGAATCATCTCATACTCCCACTTGATACCTGGGATAGGTGCTCCGTCCAAGTAGTGGCGGATATACTCTTGCGCATGCGCGATATTACGAACGGTATTGCGCTCGTTATAGGCCTCCTCGTATGCAGCAAGGGTCTCTTTCTTCACACGGTCAAGTTCTGCATGCGTGAAACCATAGCGGCGCATCTTCTCCACTTGGGTGAGCAGGTCTTTGTATGCTGCTACCTCTTGTCCTTGTTTAGCCAAATAGATAGCCACAAACGCATCTTTCTCCTTCACCAACTCGCCGTAGTATGAACCTGCACCTACGAAAGTTGCCTCAGGTTTCATTGCCAACTCAGAGAGGCGGTTGTTGAACATATCGCACACAAGCTCAATAGCAATGGTCTGCAAGTAATCGATATTGGTTCCGCGCAACTCCTTAGGCAATTGGTCTTTCTTGAACTCCAACTCAATACGTGTGTACTGTGCCTCTTTGTCGCGCACGATAGCCACGATAGGCTCTTCGTTGTCATTCACAGAGTACAATGGACGCTCGCCACGGTTCTCGCGTGCAGGCACATTTGCCCAGAGGGCTTTGATCTTTTGCTCAATTTGATCCACATCAATATCACCTACCACGATAATCGCTTGGTTATCTGGGCCGTACCATTTCTTATAGTAGTCGCGGAGCGCATCGTATGCGAAGTTGTTGATCACAGCCGTATCACCAATCACATCGCGTTTCGCATATTGGCTGCCTGGGTATTTGAGAGGGTTAATGGCTTTCCACATGCGACGGTTGGCTTGTGCGCCAGTACGCCACTCCTCGCGGATCACACCACGCTCGTTGTCAATCTCATCTTCGAGCAACAACAGACCACATGCCCAGTCATGCATCACGAGCAGAGCCGAGTCAATGATACCCTCGCGAACGGTTGGCACCTCGCTGAGACGATAAACAGTCTCATCCAAGGAGGTATAGGCATTGATGTTTCCACCGAAGTTCACACCGATAGACTCGAAGTACTCAATGATACCTTTGCCAGCGAAGTGCTCGGTGCCATTGAATGCCATGTGCTCGAGGAAGTGAGCCAAACCGTTCTGGTGGTCTTCTTCGAGGATTGCACCTACCGCTTGCGCGATATGGAACTCAGCACGTTGCTTAGGATATTCGTTGTGACGAATGTAATAAGTCAGACCATTCTCCAACTTACCCACGCGAACTGCCGAATCAATTGGCAGTGGCTGTGGTTGTTGCGCTACCGCTACGAGCGACAACGCCAGCACGAGAGTGCTTAAAATAAATCGTTTCATAACCATAATGTTTTGTATAGGATTGTATAGGATTGTATAGGGTTGTGTAGGGTTGTATAGGGTTGTTTAGAGCTGTGTAGGATTGTCTTGTTCAACGGGTTCGGCTGGTGCTTCCGTCTCAACGGTAGGCACATCCTGCTCAGTTGATTGTGAAACTTCCTCTTTCTTCTTTCTTGGGGCGCGTTTCTTCTTCTCGCCTTGCTCTTCATCGCCTTCTCGCCTCATCGCATCATTCGCCTCAATGATCTCATCGGTGCGGCTCACCCAAGGGCGAGGGCCAAGGATTGTCTCCACATCATCAGAGGTAATCACCTCTTTCTCAATCAACATCTGCGCCAACTTATTGTGACCTTCAGCATTCTCCTTGAGGATCTTCTTCGCGCGCGCCATCTGCTCAGCAATGATAACACTCGTCTCACTATCAATCACTTCCGCCGTTTTTTCCGAGTAAGGCTTAGTGATGCCCATGTCGTATCTGCCTGTCGAATCGTAGTAACTGATATTCTTCAACTTATCCGACATACCATAGTATGCTACCATAGCGTATGCTTGTTTGGTCGCACGCTCCAGGTCATTGAGTGCACCCGTGGAGGTCTGTTGCAAGAACACTTCCTCCGCAGCACGACCGCCCAACAAGGAGCAGAGATTATCCATGATATGGTCTTTGTTGGTCAGCTGTCGTTCCTCTGGCAAATACCACGCAGCACCCAGCGCCATGCCACGAGGGACAATAGTCACCTTAACAAGCGGATTACCCCAACGCAACAGCCATGAGATAGTCGCGTGACCTGCCTCGTGGTAAGCCACCGAGCGTTTCTCCTCCTCGGTCATAATCTTGTTCTTGCGTTCCAAACCGCCTATGATACGGTCTACCGCATCCATGAAGTCTTGTCGCGTAACAGACTTGTGGTCATTACGCGCTGCAATCAATGCCGCCTCGTTGCAGACATTGGCAATATCCGCACCCGAGAAACCTGGCGTTTGCTTAGCCAAGAAATTAATGTCCAAGTCCTTATCTATCTTAATGCCTGCTATATGCACGCCAAAGATCTCCTTACGCTCTTGCAAGTCGGGCAACTCCACATGTATCTGTCTGTCAAAACGACCCGCACGCAATAGCGCTGCATCCAAGACATCGGCGCGGTTGGTCGCTGCCAGAATGATTACACCCGAATTGCTACCAAAACCGTCCATCTCAGTGAGCAACTGGTTCAACGTCGATTCGCGCTCATCGTTACCGCCACCCATCATATTGTTGCGACCGCGGGCACGACCCACAGCATCGATTTCATCGATAAAAATAATAGCAGGTGCTTTCTCTTTCGCTTGACGGAAGAGGTCGCGCACACGGCTGGCACCTACGCCCACGAACATCTCCACAAAGTCGCTACCCGACATTGAGAAGAAAGGCACATTCGCCTCGCCTGCTACCGCCTTTGCGAGCAATGTCTTACCCGTTCCTGGAGGGCCTACCAGCAGCACACCTTTTGGAATCTTACCGCCCAAGTTGGTGTATTTGGTAGGGTTCTTAAGGAAGGAAACGATCTCCTCAACCTCCTGCTTGGCGCCTGCCAAACCAGCCACATCCTTGAAAGTGATTTTATCTTTCTTATCCTTGTGTTGCACTTCTGCTTTCACCTTGCCCACATTGAAGATTCCGCCAGGACCACCGCCAGCCGCATTAGCCATACCGCGGCTCATCCATACGAAGAAGAGTACAATCAGCAAGAAAGGCAATATATTCACCAGTATGAGATACCAGTCGCCTTTGGACTTGGCGTAGCTGACATCAATGGCTGCTTTGCCGGCCTCTTTGCGAGTAGCGTTCACACCATCAATATACTTGGCGAACTCCTCGACAGAAGGCACATGCATCTTCAGTTTGCCGTTGGCGTTCTCGCCTTTCTCTTGGTTGTTGAACACCAAGACATATTTCTCGGGACGAATCTTCGCCTCGGCGGTATTGTCATCATATACCGTGACGGAAGCCACGGCATCGTTCTCCACATATGCAGTAAACTTGGTGTAACTCAGGTCTTTGTCTATACCTTTCTCGCCACCCACAGGGTAGAAGAAAAAGATCAGCAGACCGATCATGATAGCATAATAGAGCCAAGTCAGCGGCGAGCGCTTTGGCTTCTTGTCTTGATTTTTAGGTTGGTTGGGTTGTTTAGGTTTCTGTTCTGCCATAAATTTTAAAAAGAGTAAGGAGTAAGGAATAAGGAGTCAAGACCAAATACCATTCTCTATCATTGCTAATCTGTCTTGGTTCCTTGTTCTTTGCTCTTGGTTCATAATTACACTTCTGGGATTTCGGTAATCTTGCCATCCGCCCACAGGTGCTCAATGTCATAGTAGGCGCGTGGTTCGCGTTGCATGATATGCACGAAGATATTGCCGTAGTCCAGCACAATCCACTCTGCATTGTCACGACCGTCCACGAACAATGGGTGTACATGGGTAACGGTACGCACAAAACTGTCCACTTCGTCTGCGATAGCTGCCACTTGGGTGTTTGAACCACCTTCGGCAATGATAAAATACTCTGCTGGAGCCACAGGCAACTTACGCAAATCCACAGTCACAATGCGTTGTCCCTTACGATTTTGAATACCTTCGATAATCGTCTCTACTAATTTCTTGGTTGATACTTCTTTTTTCATTATAATTATAGTTACTATTTTTTCTCTTTATGAGCGCGGCAGGGAGTTGATTGCCGCGCAAGTTGTCGGTATTGTCTTCTTATCTACAAATTCCGCGCCAAGCATTTACTTGCCTGCCATTTTGGCATATTTCTGCATGTTAATTTAAAAAGTCTGCAAAATTACAAAAAAAAACGCACTTCTGCAAGAGATATGCGTTTTTTCTATTATTTTCTACTTCGAGTGTTCACTTTTCAGTTTTTCGTTTCCGATTCCGCCGTATCTTTTTCCTCGTCTAAATCGGACATTTCTTCAATTTGTTCCAGTTCCTTCTCCCATCTATTTCTATAAAAACTCTTACCCCGTGACCTACGAACTATACCGATAATAAATATAGTTAACAAACATACAATAGACATACAAACTCCTACCCAATCCACTTTTCCGCCATGGAACGTTGAAGGTGTAAAATCAAAAACAAGTCCCAATATCATTATTAAAATCCATAGCTTATGCCCTTGACCATTTATATATGCATGTGATCGCTTCATTTGTTTTGCTACGTCCAATAATTGACCAGAACGAATATCTTTCATCTTAATCATAAAAACGGGTGTTATTACGATTACAAGCACTAAGACAGACGCGATAGTCAGATAACCTAGTTGCCACCAATCCACATCTATCTCTGGCACACAAAGTTTCAGCGTCCATGTAAGAACAAGCGTACTACCCAAGAAGATCAGCAAAACCCATGAGCCTATTACATCTTTTCTTTGTTTTTTCACCAATACATCTCGCATAAGTCTTTCATTGACAATCTCCTGCTTATTGAGTTTCTCTTTCAGCGCAGCCAGCTGCTCGCGCATTTCTTGCAATTCATCCATAATATATAATTCGTTAAAGGTTAATGGTTAATGTTTCTTCAATTCTTCGCGGATACGAACCAAGCGCACCGACACATTTTTGGCACTAATGCCTACAATTTCCCCGATTTCATCGTAACTTAGGTTCTCCAACCAAAGCATGATTATCGCTCTGTCAAACAACCCAAGCTTCTGAATCCGTTTGTAGAGCATTTGCACTTGCTCCATGTCTTTGTCGTTTTCATCGAACAAGTCAATATCCACCGCCAACGGGATACGCTCGCCGCGGCGTTTCTCTTTTCTGTCTATCGAGATACATGTGTTCATCGTCACGCGATAAACCCATGTCTCAATCTTACTCTCGTTTCGAAATTTCTCAAAGCCCTGCCACAAATGGATCAATGTCTCTTGGAAGAGATCATCTATCTCATCCTTGTCTTTGGAGAACATATAGCAGATACTATATATCGTGCTCTTCTGCTCCTTGACCAGGGCCGCAAATTCTTTTTCGGTTTGTTTCATATCTCTCGTTTGTTTTTATGCTACCTTGCCCCTCTAAATCTTAGGTGATTCTTAGGTGATTCTTAGGTGATTTATAGGTTATTTATAGGTGATTCAGCAGCTCTAACCATAGAATCAACATACCTTGCCGCGAACTTTTTACTAATGTTTACCCATTAGACGCACAACCTATTCGGTTTACTACAGCAATGTTAAAAATTTTTGCATTTTCTTGCGTTAATATTATATAATTTTTGTTTTCACCCCAAATCTGCTGCAAAGATACACCAAAATTTGCGTATTTGCAAAAAAAATCGTAACTTTGCACTCAATATTCCACCAACTCGGATAATCCGACTAATTCGACCAATAATTAAAACTCCACCAATATGAAAAATCATTTTATTTTCATCTTAACATCATTGCTGATGTTTTCTTGTGAGCAGAGCTCTATTGAAAATCCAAAAGAAACCACTAAAATGAGCATAAAATACGAAATTGAAAGTGCTAATTGGTGTACTTATTCACATCCAGATTATTTATCAGCACCGTTGAATATGGTATATAAGACATTAATAGAGCGAGGAGAGGATGTTAAATATATCAAATCTGAATCTCAATACAGCGGAGATAAATTGGTACATAAATATACCCGTGAAACTATCAATAATATGGATATAAGATGGCAAGAATATCCAGCAGGTGACGAGGTACGTACTCGTGACACAATCATTTGGTATGATATTGAAAGGACTAAAGTACTGGAGGAAAGATCTAAGCAATCTGTAAGGTATAATCAGTATGATAACAACCATCGAGAAATTTCATCTAAGATTTATTGGTGGGGCAAATTAACACACGAATACACCTATACATATTCCCACCTTACACGATATGGAGAATACAAAAACTATGCGCAACACAACGATGAATTAATAAGTGTTCAATATGATACTACCGTGTTCGTTGATAATTCATTCTCTCAACCACTATCATGGAAATCGAAACAGATTAACTATTTTGATGACATGTACACCTATTATTTCACCTCCGAAAAAAATGAATATGTAGCAGAGGGACTTTCGAAGAAGGACGGCACAGTTATATACCTAAATACAAAAGGTGAAGTGGTAACTAATCGTAGTTATACTGTAGAATATACATGGCAAGATGCACTGAATAACACCTATCATTCAGAAGACTACCTGGATGGCATATTGGTCAATAAAAGTGAGGGCTATACTAAGTATGTACGATAAAAAATGCATAAAAAACAAACTTTTTTAGAAAATACTTGTGTATTTGTAAATATTTTTGTACCTTTACAGCCGATATCCAATAACCCATAGCCCATTGGGCGTCCAATAACCAACAAAGAAATATGTTTATCATCGGCATTGCGGGCGGTACCGGCTCAGGAAAAACAACCGTGGTACGCAAACTCACAGAGCGCCTTCCAAAGGGCGAAGTAGTCGTTATCCCTCAAGACTCCTACTACAACGATAGTAGCCATGTGCCTTTCGAGGAGCGCCAGAACATCAATTTTGACCACCCAGATGCCTTTGATTGGGCACTCTTTGCCAAGCATATCGAATTGCTCAAAAACGGCGAATCCATTGAGCAACCCATTTACGACTATATCACCTCTTCGCGCCAAGCAGAGACCGTTCATGTAGATCCTCGCGAAATTATCATCGTGGAAGGAATTATGGCATTGCACGACCCTGTTCTCCGCCAGCAAATGGACCTCAAGATTTTCGTGGACGCGGATGCTGATGACCGTCTTATCCGCGTGGCACAACGCGACATCGTAGAGCGCGGACGCACCATAGAGGCAGTTATGGATCGCTACCAACGTGTATTGAAACCCATGCACGAGCAGTTTATCGAAACCTGCAAACGTTATGCGGACGTCATCATCCCTCAAGGTGGACATAACAATGCCGCCATCAATATGCTCGTGAAGTTCATCAAACAAGAACTCAAAGAAAAGAAGTAAGCACTGTTCACTAAACACTAAACAGTAGCGCCAACGGCGCGTTCACTAAACACCAAACAATGCTCTACCTCCAACTCTTCTGGACATACCTCAAGATTGGCACCTTCACCATCGGAGGTGGCTATGTCATGCTCTCTATGATTGAGCGCGAGATTGTCGATCGCAAGGGGTGGATTGACCGCGAGGAGTTTATGAACATGATTGCCCTGGCGCAAGCAGCTCCTGGACTGATTGCGGTGAACTCAGCCATCTTTATCGGTTGGCGCATAGGCGGTTGGCGTGGCGTGATTGCTACCGTATTAGGTGCGGTGTTGCCCTCCTTCCTTATTATATTGGCTATCGCCATGGTCTTTCAAAACTACAAAGACCTACCCGCAGTAGAAGCCGTCTTCAAAGGCATTCGCCCTGCGGTAGTTGCCTTGATTGCGGCTCCGCTCTGCCGCATGGCAGCCAGCGCTAAGATTACTTGGGCTACCGCCATTATCCCTATCGCAGGTGCCCTACTGATTTGGCTCGGCGGTCTCTCCCCCGTATGGATAATCTTCGTCACCGTAGTAGCCACCCTGCTATACACCTACCTCAAAGAACGAAAGAATCTGACAGCGAAGCGGTCTGACAGCGAGCAGCGCAAGCGGTCTAACAGTAAAACGGTCTAACAGCATAGCGGTCTAATCTATGATATACCTACAACTATTTCTCAGTTTCCTCAAGATCGGTCTCTTCGGTTTCGGTGGTGGATTGGCTATTTTCTCGCTCATTCAACACGAGGTAGAGCAGTATGGTTGGATGACACAAGAGGAGTTTGTGGACATCTTGGCTATCAGCCAAGTCACCCCTGGACCCATCGGCATCAACTGTGCCACCTACGTCGGCTACACCGCTACGGGCAATGTCTGGGGCAGCCTACTGGCTACGACGGCTATTGTCATTCCCAGTCTGGTGATTATGCTCAGTATTTGCAAGGTGTATTTTGCCATCAGCAGCCGCTTTCAGCACAATATCTACTTCACCCGCACCATGCACATGTTGCGTTTGTCGGTCTTGGGTTTGATTGGTGCCGCAGCGCTTTTGCTCATGAAACCCGTTGGACAACCTTCGGTTAGTTTTATTGACGGCAGCAGTTGGATCATCTTCGCCATTACCTGTCTCCTGACTATCGCACCTATGTTTATAAAAAAGAGTGCCAACCCTCTCAAGTCAGCACTCAATATCATTTCCCACCCAATCCTACTGATTATCTTGGCAGGCGTGGCAGGGTATATCATCTACTCATAGGTCACTCACCTGTATATCATCCGAAGCATTAGACGCCGTCATCTGTAGGTAGCGTTGCCAAAAAGCTTGCATCTCGGGTGGTGTATGCTGTAAGAATGCCTCCGTTCCATGCGCAGCAACACGCCCCAACACTTTCTCCACTGTGATTTGGTGCGTATCCATCGCTGGCACGAAAGCAGGGTCTTCCTCCTGCTCGGACAGCACTCGGCGAACGATATTCGTCTCCTCTAAGCGTGCGAGCAACTGTTGCACCAATCGGATAGGCAACTGATTAGCCGTCGCCATCTCATGGGCAGTCTCAGGCTGTTCGCCCTGCTCAAAACGGCGAATAATCACCGACAGCAGGTAGAGCATCACATAATCTTTATATCGAGGCGAAATGGTCTCCAAGTCGCGTTCGTAAGCAAAAAGTTCGTTATTCTGAATAGCAAATGCCAGTTCTGCGCCTATGAGCAACAGCCAACAGGTGATATGCAACCATATCAGCACCAACGGAATAGCCGAGAAGGCACCATACACAATGCTCATGCGCGTGAACAATACCACGAGGAACATACTCAGCGCCTGTACCACCTGATAGAGGAAACCCATCAACACGCCCGGAATAATGGCAGAAGAGAACTTCACCTGCGTGCTGGGTATGGCGGTAAAAATCCACGTAAAGACTGCCGATGTAGCCACGAATGGTATGAATCGCAACATAAACTTGCGCAGTGGCTCTATCGCACTCAGTACGCTGGCAAGAATCTCAGTTGAGTTCAAGAAAATCGAGATACCCGAGGTCACCACCACCAATATTGGCACCAACAGCAGGGTCATCACGTAGTTGGTCATGCGGCGAGCGAAAGAGCGCGTCTTCTTGACATTCCAAATACTATTGAACGAGTTCTCCAGCATATTAAAGAAGGCATACACAGCCCATATCAGCACCACCAATCCGATACCCACGAACAATCCTCCGCGTGCCGTCTCCAGATAGCGTTCCACCCATTCCAAAAGCACAGGTGCCACATTCGCCTCTGCCAAAAAACTGCCTGCCAACTGCTGGCTGACCATCTCCTCGAAGCCAAATCCCTTGGCAATAGCATAGATCAATGCCAACATCGGGATAAAAGCAAAGAGCAAGGAAAACGACAAGGAATTGGCACGCACTACCAAGGCCTGGTTCTTGAAACCGCGTGCTACCAGAATCACTGTTTGCAGGACACGGTACCACAAACGCTTCTTGGGGTCTTGGGTCTTCACATGGGGATGACGCCAAAGATCGTATTGGACAAATTCTCTAAAATGCTGAACTCGTTGCTTCATTACTTAGTCAATTCTTCTACTGCTTTTATGGTTATATCATCATCGCGCTCAAAGAGCGGGAAGAAGCCTTCGTCATTCAGTATATTGCGCACAATATACGCATTCACCACGCGTACCAACAGCGGTCTGGATTTCTCCAACTGCTCGGGGTTAGGCTCTACGCCCTTTTCCTTGGCAAACGCTACGAACTCGGGCACCCAATCGGCCTTCAGCAGGTGTTTCTCCAGCGATTGCCAGTCCTTGTAGCGACTCAGCTCTTTGCGATGGCGGTCGGTGTACTGATACGCAAACTGATAGGTATAGGCACGATTGGCGACAATATTAAAATAAGGTGTATTGAGTGTCGTATCACGACCAACAAACACATCAGGCATAATACCGCCACCACCGCGAACGACACGACCCTTCTTGGTCAAATATACAGTGCTATCGGCTATCTGCACACTATCTGCCGAGTAGAACTCGCCATGCTCAAAGCGCTCCAGCAAGTCCATGGCATAGTCTTCGCCCTCGCCCATCTTATAGGGTTTTTGTATGCAACGCCCCGATGGCGTATAGTAGCGCGCAACAGTCAAACGCACTGCACTGCCGTCTGCAAAAGGAATCTGCTGTTGGACCAATCCTTTACCAAACGAACGACGACCAATGATAGTAGCACGATCGTTGTCCTGCATGGCGCCCGCAAAAATCTCGCTGGCAGAAGCCGAGAAGTTATCTATCAGCACCACCAACGAGTCACGTTGGAATCGACCCGAGCCAGTAGCTACAGCATCAAAACGAGGATAACTACGACCTTCGGAATAGACAATCAGATCGCCCTTACTCAGGAACTCGTTAGCCATCTTGATGGCCTGATCCATATAGCCGCCTGAGTTCTCACGCAGGTCCACAATATAGGCTGTAGCCCCTTGCCCTTTGAGAGCAGTCAGGGCTGCTATAAACTCGTTGTAGGTGTTCTCACCAAAGCGGTTCACACGCACGAAACCTATCTTCATCGCCTCAGCGGGGTCCCCGACGGAACTCGTGGTTCCGTGGGGTGCTTTTTTCGCCTCAATGATAAACTTCGCATCCACCGAGTGTACAGGTATCTCGCCACGGGTGATGGTGAAGGACAATACTTCTGGTGTTCCACTACGCACCACGCCAATGGTCACCTGTGTGTCTTTGGGTCCACGCAGGGCATGCATCACTTTTTCGTTGGTGATGGTCTTTCCCGTGAACGCAGAGTCGTTGACCGTCACTATCTTATCGCCAGCCAACACGCCCATACCTTCTGAAGGGCCACCGGGGATAACGGCAACCACTTGCACAGTATCATTCTGAATTGAGAACTGCACACCTATACCCGAGAAGGAGGCAGAGAGTTCCGAGTTGACCATCTCCAAATCCTCTTTGGGGATATACGCCGAGTGGGGGTCCAGGCGCTTCACGAGCTCCATCATCACATCATCGGTGATGCTGTCCACATCGATAGGATCGACATACGCTTGGTTCATCAACTGTAGCAGCTGATCAACCTTCGACTCAGGTTGTTGGAAGAGTTGTCCGTTTTGGATGTAAAAGCGCTGTGCGTTCACTTTGTTAGACACAGCATTACCAATCAGAAAGCCCAACAATAGGCAAACGATGGTCAGAGTGGGAAATACATACTTTTTCATAGAGTTGAAAGTTTAGCGTTTAGTGTTTATTGTTGATTATCTGAAGATGCCTCATCTGGCATATATTCCACGATTACGCCTGCGCGCTCCAGCAGTTCCACACCATCCATGATGCGGTATTTCTCACCATACACTACGCGTTTGATGCCCGACTGTATGATGAGCTTTGCGCACTCCATGCATGGGGAAGCAGTGACATACAGAGTGGCTCCATCGCTGCTGTTGTGGCTACGCGCCACTTTGGTCAGCGCATTGGCCTCAGCGTGCAACACGTAGGGTTTGGATACATTATTCTCGTCCTCGCACACGTTCTCGAATCCGCTGGGGGTACCGTTGTAGCCATCGGAGATAATCATCTGATCCTTGACTAATATCGCACCCACTTTGCGACGCACGCAGTAGCTATTTTCAGACCAAGTGCGCGCCATGCGCATATAGAGGTAGTCGCGTTGTGTTTGTTTGTCCATAGGGTGTAGTGTTGTTTAGTATAGTATAGTATAGTGTAGTATTGTTACGCCTGCAAAATTACTATTTTTTCTTCAAATAGGCAAATATGTGCACAAAAAAGTACACTTTTTCGCCTTTCGCCTATTGTTTTGGCATGCTGTTCGATGCTGATGGCACAAATTCTATACCAAAGCAACGAGTGCGCTTAAAGATAGCGTTTAATCTGGGCGAGGTGATGCGACAGTTTGCCATTGGCGAGGCGGATACCCATATCTTCTATCTTAGCCACATGCACCCAACCTGCGCAATGTATCACCTCCGTGGGGCTTATCAGCATACCCACGTGCGTGATACGCGTAGCATTCGGATCGCGGTCCGCATGGTCAAAGAACACCAGGTCGCCCGCTTGTGCTTCTGCCAAGGAGTTCACCACTTGACCCTGCGTGACCTGCTCGCGAGCGTTGCGCAAGAGGTAAATACCGAACACGCTATATACCGTTTGTGTGAATCCCGAGCAGTCGTAGCCCATCATGTTTTTACCACCCCAGAGGTAGGACACGTTCTTGAGCGATTGTGCCACGCGCACGAGGTCCTCGCCTGTCACTTTCTGGCTTCCTATGCGATAGACGCAGCTATCAGCTATCTGATACTTAGTCCCTAAGACTTCGAAAGTGCCGTCTGCATAGTGAGGGAGTCGCGTACCCATGGTGAGCATGAGTCGCTTGCCAGTCTCTGTGGCGGTCACAACGGCCATAGGTGTAGTCACCACGCCCATATTCTCTATTTGTTGGTGGCGTTGTGCTTCTTCTTTGCTAACGGTAGTGGTCATTTTAGTGCTTACCCACCCTATTTGTCCGTCGATGGTAGAGCGTATCCTGGTCCAGCTGGAGCGGCGTTCTACCACTTCGCACACTTCGCCAAAGAGCAGTTGTGTGGCCTGTTCTGCGGCTTCAGATGGTTCTTCGCGCACGGGAGTGACGGGGCAGTTATTGATCACGTACACAATTTCTGTGCTATGCACGAGGCACGTAGTGGCCATGATGGCGATGAGGACTGTCAAAAGCTTTTTCATGATTGTATCGTTTTTTATGGTTATACTATTCTCCGTGCAAAGGTACAACTTTTTTTCCAATTATGCAAGAAATATACTGATAAAGTGGCTAATATATAAAAAAAGTGACTGTTCAGGATTTCCGAACAGTCACTTACAGTAGCATATCTGTGCCAGTCCTACTGACTCAAACTATCAGAAATTTATCAGCAGTGAGGAAGCAGGCTACTATGAATATTCCGAAGAAAATCACTACGCCAATAAGCACATAAACCACACTTGTAAACAGTGCTTTGAGCGCCGCTCCTGTCCATGTAGTCGTTCCATACACATTGCGGAAAGCAACTGTAAGATACAAGCATGAGCCTACAATCATAAACCATTGCAACCACTCCATAGGTGGAGACAATGTCAAATGAAGCAGGAAGATGCCTATCATTAACAGTTCAAGAAACGCCGTGTAATGCAAGGCGAAGATAAAATGATGAATGCGCGGAATACGGCTCTTACGTTGCACAATACCCAAAGCGATAGATAGAAATGGAGCTGTGAACAAGACGAGCAATGGAAAATACTTAGCGATCAGATTTACCATTTCGCTCCATACTGTATTCACCATCTTTATTTCGTTTTCGCCAGCCTTCGATTCCTGATTGAAGCAATAGCAACCACTTTCATCCAGCATAACAATACCATCCTCAATAAGTACATGTGGCAGGACGGCTATCCATCTATCAAGTTCCTCTCCCTTAGCATCTTCTATCGTTTCTATGCAACCTATATATTCCGAATAACGCTCTGCTAAGAATAATGGTGCCAACAGCTGAACAGTGTCGCGTGGGCTCTCCTGCATCTTATCCGCATACCCGTTGTTGATCAAAGATTCCAATTGCAAGCCAAGGCGTACATTTTCTTGATTGGTCAACGCATGCACAGAGTTACTCATTTTTTCAGTACCCGCAAAAAAGACGAATAGCGTGATTAAAACAAACAGCAAGAACATATTCAGCTTGAGCGGATGCTCATGCGATGCAAACTTTCCTGCAATAAATTCTTTGGTCAAATAACCAGGACGCCTAATCAGATTCCAAATGGTTTTCAAGAAATTCGAATCCCAAATAAAAGCATGATTAGCGTACTCCACTAAAAATGCGCCGACAGTAGGCGTTTTACTGGTAGCTTCTTGCCCACAAACATGGCAAAACTTACCCTGAAGCTCTGCACCACAGTTTAGACAGTGCGTATAGGGTAGTTTACCTTGCGAATGGTCGTTCTTGTGGCTTGAACCAATCAGTTCCTTTGCAAACGTTGGGATATTCACACCGTCGAATGTGCCAGACGTCATCATCAATAGTGCCGTATTTTCGTACTGGATAGAACGAAGACGTTGCTGCAACAGTTGGCTATCGGTAAACACCTCCACATTCTCCGTGCCAAAAGCCTTACGCACCTCTTCTGCGGTGATGGGGGTCAGGCGTTTGTGCTCAATCACCTTCGGATTGAAATACACCAATGCCACATCCGCCTGTGCCATACAACCCTCGTATTGAGGCAAGAAGTCTGCCATCAGACTGGAGAAGGTATGCAACTCCATAGCTGCCACCAACTGTTTCTCGGGGTATCGCTCGCGCACGGCATTCACTGTCGCACGCAGTTTACTTGGCGAATGCGCGAAGTCCTTATACGCCACATTCGTTCCTATCTCATCAATCAATTCCAGACGATTGCTTGCTCCCGTGAAAGTGGCTATCTCACGGTAGAAATCCTCTAACTTTACACCTATCTGCTCGCATGCCAATGCCGCTGCTTGCAGGTTCTCCATATTGTGACGACCAAAAATCTTCAGAGAGAGGTCGGGGGTAGGCTCGTATGCCTCGTATGGAAGTTGCTTAATATCTTTTCGTGCTTGAGATGCGATCTCGCACAAGTTACTATCATGTTTATAGTAGATAAATGTACCGTTCCCCTCTATTCCATCCACGAACTTACGGAAAGTGTCCACATATCCATCAAAAGTAGGGAACACATTGATATGATCCCACGCTATACCTGTCAGTATCGCCACATGAGGGTGATACCACAAGAATTTCGAGCGCAAGTCCAATGGCGAAGTCAAATACTCATCGCCCTCAAACACCGCATACTTAGCCGTATCGGACAAGCGTACCATGCGCTCAAAGCCCTCAATCTGAGCACCGACCATATAATCGGCCTCTATGCCCAAGTGTTGCAAGACATACAGAATCATGGAGGTGGTGCTTGTCTTGCCATGGCTGCCACCTACAACGATGCGAATCTTATCCTTGGTTTGCTCGTAGAGGTACTCTGGGAAAGAGTAAATCTTGATACCGAGTTCGCGTGCGCGCACCAACTCTGGGTTATCCTCGCGCGCGTGCATACCTAAAATAATAGCATCTATATCGCTGGTTATTTTCTCTGGATGCCAGCCCATCTCCTCAGGCAGCAGACCTGCCTCCTGTAGATGTGTGCGAGCAGGGTCGAAGATTTCGTCATCCGACCCTGTCACCACATATCCTGCTTTGGTAGCCACCGCCATAGCCAAGTTGTGCATAGCTGCGCCGCCGATTGCGATGAAGTGTATACGCATAGTTCCTTATTGCTGTTAATTAGTCTGCAAAGGTAGTGAAAATCCTTGATATATGCAAATGTTTTTGCATAAACTCGTACTTTTGTCGCATTTTCAAGCCGTCATTTAATTGTTGGTATTTTGACAGAATAGGCGTGCTGCAAGTTAGGCGACTACTGTAGGACAACATCTCTAGGAGATCTGTGGGCTTTCGGTGGCTTTCTATAAATGTGCCTCTATAATAATGCTGCACAAATCTTCGGCACGGAAGGGGTTTTATGCCGAAGATTGGAGAATTTAGGAAGAAATTTGGTATATAAATCATGCGGAAGTTGCTATGTTATAAGCACTTCCGCATGGGTGTATTTTTTTTGAAAAAAAGTTTTCGTGTGCCGACGATTGTGCCGAAATTCTGCTGTAAAATTATTGAGATGGCAAACTACTTCTGTATTATTTCCCAATGACCACTATAACCGCTGCCAACATAATTGATATGTTTTAGTTTAGCAAGGTGGCGTTTGATAGTCCTTATACCCTTTTTACTTTTTTGAGCTAATTCTTCCGTAGTAATTTTAGGATTGCTAGCAATTTCATTTTCAATCCAAGTATCCAAATCTAACCCTTGAGTATCACCTTGGGTATCATCTTGAGTGCCATCTTGAGTGCCACTTTGAGTGCCACTTTGAGTGCCACCTTGAGGGACACCTTCATTGAGTATATGCAGAACCAATTTGACTTGCATTAATTCGGTTTGCTCAATCAGTTCGGGTTTAATCCAATGCTTTTCATTCCAAGCGCTCAAGATGAGTGGAAAACCAGAACCAATATTCTCACCATAACCAATCATGCGTAGCATGTTTTGTATGCGTTGATTACGAGCCTTGCTTTCGCCACCTGCATAGATTTGTTCTATCGGCAGTTTAAGCAATCCTGGGTTGGTGAATATAAATGCATCATCCGTCTTTTCTATTTTGAGGATACCATTCAGCATAAAATCTGCATGAATAATGGCATTGGTCATCGCCTCACGAATAGCTTTGTGTTGTGGGGTATCATCTTTTCTTTCTATACCATCCATAGCAAATGGTCGTGGCAGGTCTTTTGTCAAACGAGGCAATACAATACGAATGAAATTGAATAGATTATTCTCCCATGTACCATCATATGTCAGTCGGTCACTATAGCGTTGCTCTCCTATCAGGTTGGATTTGTCGATATAGTCCATTCGCAGATTATCAAATCTTTCACGGATAGGCAATCCCTTACCAAACATGAGCAGACCTGCCATAGTAAGACCTTCTACTCCAGTATTTCTATCTACACTAAATCCGCCCAATTGCTTCAAGAACTCTTGGTTATCCAATTCGTTCCACACATGTTCGGGATGGTCAATTTTGAATAATTGGCGATAACGCTCCAAAGTGGGCGTATCAATATCTTCCATCGTATAGTGTTCAAGGATAATACGATCGTTACCTGCTTCGTTGGCATCACGCAACATTAGTTTGATTTCTTGTTCGGTACAATGATAGTCTCCCTCATGGTTACGCTTATAGACACCTCGCTGCAAATTGTCATTTATAAAGATAGGGCGCACATTATATGCAGCTTGCGGAACATGAATCGCAATAATTTCTTGCCCATCCACATTTACAATCTGTACATCTTCATCTACCAAGATATTGATATTGACTTTTTTAGGGTCATTTATCAAATTCCAGAAATCGGTAATTAGTTTCTGCGGATTACTGATATTGGTAAGAGTATAGCGTTTTTGTGGGTCTATCTCTTCTTTGTGCTCCTCTACACCCAAAAGAATCGTACCGCCGTATGTGTTCGCAAAAGCAGAATATGTCTCCCAAATAGATTTAGGAAGACCTTTTTCTGCTGCTTTACATTCCAATGTTATACGCTCACCATTGTGGAGCAACTCTTTTATATTGTTCATTATCTACCTTTGAAGTATTAATAATCACCAAAAACTAACGTAGTTTTAATCATTTTTATTTTTCAACTGATTAATTTTTTCATCATCAAGCTCTGCAAGCGCAATATATTCTGCTTTTTTTGTTTTATTACGACTTTTATTTGCTAGTTTTCTATAACATTCTGCACGATAAATATATGCTTCTTCATAATTTTTATTCAACGATAATGCTTGATTAAATTGCAAAATAGCGTCGCTATAATTTTTCATTGCTAAATATATTTCACCTTTAGTAATATAATAAATAGCTTCAGATGATTTTAATCTTATCGCATAAAGAATATCGTTTAAAGCTTTTTCATATTGCTGTGATTTTAACCATAAATCCGCTCTGTCATTATATGTGCCATCTGCTGTTGGGTTAAGTTCAATAGCCTTATTATAATCCTCCAATGCTTTTTCCTGATTTCCCAGTGCTGCGTACAGGCTACCTCTATTGTTATATATTTCTGCATCATTTGAATTAAGTTCAATAGCTTTATTATAATCCTTCAATGCCTCTTCTATACGACCTACTTGTTTATATAGAACACCTCGATTATTGAATACATCTGCATCATTTGAATTAAGTTCAATAGCTTTATTATAATCTTTCAATGCCTCTTCCATATGACCTACTTGTTTATATAGAACACCTCGATTATTATACGCATCGGCGTTTAGATTGTCTATATTGATAACTTTTGTATATAAATCTATTGCTCTGTGAGGATTTTTATCATGTTCTGCTAAGGCTTCCGTAAAGAACTTGCTAACCAAAGCTCTTTTAGCTGCTCGTGTTGCTTTTATTTCGCTCTTTTCTATTTTATCTTTTAAAGTTGTTATTATCTTTTCTAATTCATTAATTTTTAATAATGATTCTTTGGCAGAATCAGCATTGTTTTGGGTACTTTCTATATTGCCTTTAATAAACAGAATATCTTCTTTTAGTTGTTTAACTTGCTTATCAAAATAGTACTTTTGATAGCTAATATTTACAATTAATGGGCACGCAATACTAATAAAAGTTATAACACCAGCCAATACAGCAAACCAAACGGTTATATGCTTGTGAGTTTTGTCTGTTGTATCTTGAATTAATGTTGTATTTGCTATGGTAGTTTTTTTTATTTCATCTATACTATTGTTTATAGTTTGAATATCTGTTTGTAGAAAATGTATATCCTCTTGGGTCTTTTTTTCAAGAGTCTGTACCTTTTCTGTAAGTGTTTGAGACTTGCTTCGTGAGGCGTTTGTATTCTTCGTCTGAGCGATTGCTCCAAACGAAACTGCAAAAACTGAGATTATTAACAAAATTTGTTTAAGTTTCATAAACTATCTTTTTGTATTGTTATTTCAAAATATTTTTATTTTTGTATTCGACTGCAAAGGTACGGAAAATTTTGCAGATATGCAATAGTAAAGTGATAAAAGGGTGATTTTCCTTGTTGGTGGAAATAAATAATATTAGCTATTAAAAAACTTTATATCTTCATGATGTTCTCAACAATCCACTCATCTAGAGCCGTAGAAGATGTCAATCCGGTAAATAATAAATAATCAAATTCTGGAATATCTTGTTTCAAAGAACTTGAATACTCATTTTTTCTTATATCCCAAAGTTTATTTATGTCAGTAAAGCCATAATTAATCCATTCTTTTATATACTCTTTTGTGCGTTGTATTTCTAATCGAAGTCTTTCATTGACAACTTGATCGTATATAACTTTTAAATCTAATATACTGATAGTATTAATCATAATATCTATGATAGGTGAATTATGTATTGTTGATATTGAAACTATAGCTAAAGGTAAGTTGTCTTGAATAATAATATTGCAGATTAATGGACATTCAAAGGTTATTATATCAAAGTAAGCATTAAAAATCACACGTTTGTTTTGATGATCAACCCATTTTTCCAACTTTTTATTATTGCATCGGTGACAAATTGGGATTAAATTTTGTGGATGAACCGCGTATTCTGGATATATGGATTTAGGCATATAATGATCAAGGTCATATACATAATCAAGACCGCATAGTGGACATCGTAGAACTTTACCATCTCCGTTTAATGTATGAAGTTCGTCCCATAAATTTTTAATTGATTTTCTTTCTCTTGAATACATTTTACGTGTACATTCCATTTTGGGCACATCTGCACTGTTTGAAGTACTCCATAACGGATTTATAGTTTCTAATTGCTTGTGCTTGTCTGCAAATGTACTATATCGTTGTTTTACATCCAATTCAACACTCCTGTATTGAATTAGATGCTCTTCTTGTAGATTTTCACCAATAGAATCAATGAAGGTTATTGGATCTTGTATCGAATGCTTAATATTCCTCATGTGAATGATTTTTAGAATGTGCTATCAAGTTCCGGATAATAAACTTACTATTAATATTTAAAATGATGCCATTGCGTGATAATTCTTTTATAATATCTTCGTAGTTATACCCATCTTCAATCAACCTTTTTATATATAATCTGAATGTGGATTTGGATTCATCATAGTTAAAGATTGTCCGATATAAAATAGATATATCTTCCCCTAAAGTTTCAATATCTAATGAATTAATTATAGGGATATTATCACTTAATTTACGCAATAAATACACATTCCTTCCTGTAATTTCGCGAACAACAATCGGAGAATGTGTTGCAATTATAGCATAAGACTCAAATTGTTCTAATAAAGTATTCAACACATTTATCAATTGCATCACTGCATAAGGATGTAAATGTACTTCAGGCTCATCTATTATAAATAGCGTATCATAACGAACATGTTCGTGTAAATGAGTTATAAGGGCGAATAAATGTAATTGCCCAGAGCTCATCATTGAGATAATTTGTGCTAATTTTTCTTGATTTAATTGAGTGTTAAGGTAATCGTCTTGATAGATTAAATCTTCAATATAATTAGTATCCAATAGTTTTTTGAGGTTGTTGACATAATAACGCCATAGATCTTTTCTATTGAATCTTCCACGTTTTATAATTTTATGAATAGCATTTTCCATTTTCTCTTGCATATTGTCTAGGTTTTGTTCAACACAGCAAGATTTATATGGCATATAGGATAAAGGACTGGTTATATCTCTATAACCATCATATAATGTCGTACTGATTGCTATAATGCTGCTATATAATGGTTTTTCTTTAAAATGTCCATTTCCTTCTGAGGTTAAATCTTTGATAATATTGATTAATAAACTAGTTTTACCTATTCCATTTTCTCCGATAACTCCCACTACACGAGAAAAAAAACTCGTATTAGGCTGAAAATTTACTAGCCAATTAGCGGATATATCTTGATTATATGGTGGATAAAAATCATATTCAAAACGATACGCATTTTCAATTTTTTTGCCAAAAACAATAAATTTTGCCTCCCTTAAAGCCCTTTCTGAATCAGCATCGCGCAATAGGGAATTTATAAAAATTGAGTCATCTTTAAATCTATCGTAGATGCTTATGTTAACTGCTGCATCATTTAAAGCATTAAGTACTTTTACTGCATATTCTTTACCTAAGTAACGAAATAAAGAGTCATAGTACATTGTTGACATTCCTAATGAGCAAAACTCCGAAGTAAGACAATTAAATGATGTTCCCAAAGCATCTATGGTCTTAGGAGTACTCTGACGCATAATTTTCACATTTCCTATATTATGAAATGTGTCAGCACTTTCATAATATATTAGTCCAAACCATGTATAATAACTATAGTCATTCCATCCATTGTTATGATTTAACAAAAAACAAGGGTAACGTTCGGGTTTTTGTCTAATCCAAGCCCCTTCTGCACAATATCGATTATTAGTTTCACGAACTTCAAAATAAATTCTAGTATCAATATCTAATGCTTCACCATTCTCTTCCGTATCAATATTTCTCGGCCGAATATAGACATTTCTAATTTGAATAGATTCATCACCACGAAATATAGCGCAGAAAGCATCCTCAATAATTTTTTCATATTTTGTCAAATTATCTTCCCGTTGTATCTTAGCATAAATACTAGAAGATACATTAAGATAGATACAAAAGAAGTCAATACCTCCATTCCAATTATCATGTTCTACAATTTCATCAGAAACATTTTTTCTTGGAAAATTCGATATAATTCATTATATCCTTGTGCTTTTATTAAATTTCGAACATCTTGATATACATGATTTAAAGTTGACATAATTAACTAGATTTTTGACATTTTAGAATAATATATTTTTAGGAAAATACGCATTATTCTTACTAACAGCGTCTTCTATGCTGCAAAGGTACTATTTTTTTTTGATATAAGCAAATAAATGTGTTAATTTCTGAAAAAATATAAGATTATCTGCGTGATTTGACAGATGCAGTATATGTTACCTACTATGAGATATACCTATATCTAATTTATCATAAGTAGGCACTATTTCAAATATCTGCAAAAAAAACTCACTCTGCACGAAAATGCAGAGTGAGAATTGTTTAAGAGTATGTTATAACTATACTTTATTCAAAATCATATCCAACAATTTTATTTGCATAATTTTTCCATCCCGATGCCGTTTTATAGTTGTCAACAGACTCAGTTGGTACATAAATGCTTATTAGATAGTCATTATTAAAACTGTCACTACTTATAGTAGGTGGAATAATGGCTTTTGAATAAATGACCTGTAAGTTAGATGAATAAAATGCATATTTACCAATCTTTGTTACATTTAGTGGTATTGTAATCGATGTATAATCTCCCCAATAAAACGCATGCTCTCCAATGCTAATCAATCCCTCTCCTAATACTATATTTTTTAGAGGGCATTGATTAAACGCATATTCACCTATTATTTGACAATTATCAGGAATTTTGATAAAATTCAACTCACAATTAGAAGTAGAAGGAGAACTAGCCCATCCTGATTCATAGCCAAAAGCATATTCGGGAATATTTGTGATGCTATTTGGTAAAGTGATTTCTAGTAAATTTTCACTTCCATGAAAACTGCATGATGTAACTCCAATGAAATATTGAAACTCTTTGAATGAATAAATACTTGTATTATTTATAATGCTTAAATCGCCAGTATATGCAGCTGCTTCGCTGTATGAGATTTCTCCGTCTCCAGATGTGTCTATTCCCAATTTTAATAATGCAGATTTGACTGCTAAATCTCTAAAGTTAATACTATCATTTTCATCTGGTTGGTCATTACCATTGCCTTTTGCAATCTTAATCACAGTACCATCAGCAAGCGTGAAATAAACATAATTCTCGTCTTGGGTTACGGATTGGAACATAGAGTCGCCATCTTGACCGTCCTTTCCATCAGCTCCGTTTTGTCCATCTTTGCCGTCTGCACCATTTTGACCATCTTTGCCGTCTTCGCCTGTGGCTTTACCGAGTTGTGTCCAAGTTGCGCCATTGTCATAAGAAATATACCAATATCCCTCTTCAATCTTCAATTGTGGAGTAATACCATCCTTACCATCTTGACCATCAACACCGTCTTTGCCATCTTCGCCGTCTTGTCCGTCCTTGCCGTCCGCACCATCTTGACCATTAGATCCATTGGTTCCGTTTTGACCGTCTTTGCCTGAAACAGGGAGTTTGTTGCCATTGTCATCCAATAGCCATTCGCCATTCAATGTCCAATAATATACTCCGTCGGTGTCTTGTGCCACACCAATCACAGGGGTAGAGCCATCTTTTCCATCAGTGCCGTTTTGTCCATCTTGACCGTCTTTGCCATCGGCTCCGTCTTTACCATCTTGTCCGTGATAAATGGTAATTGGGTCGTGTTTGCCGAAAGTGATGGTATAACCAATCACCTCGCCATCTTTTTTGATTTCCACTACATCTGTGATAAAGTCGTTAGATTGCAATACATCGACAATCGTTTGGAGCGATGTGATGTTGGTGTTCATCTCTTTGCAGAGTTCTTCGAGTTTGGTGACGCGGGAGTCAAGTCCGTCGATGGCATCCCAAATGTCATTGTGACACGCTGAGAACAAACACAGCGTAACGCTCAAAAGGAGCAAATGAAGTTTCTTCATTGTACTGAATGTTTTGTGGGAAGTTGGCTCCAAACGCCCCGTTGGTATAATTATAGAAAAAGCGTGGAACCTCTTTTTGCTTATTCTTCGGTTCGAGGTTCCTGCAAGACCCTACATACAAGAATAAACAATGAATGCCCACGCCGATATGCTA
>JAZOOG010000030.1:0-1863 GCA_045654945.1 Paludibacteraceae bacterium | reverse complement strand
AAATGAGTTTCGCCGTGAGATAACTGGAGTATTCCAACTCAACCATCCCAACTTGCTCTGTCCAAAGCATTTGGGGATATGGGAAAACATGCCCTACCTCATTATGGCATATTGTCCAGCAGGCTCGTGCCTTAAGTTCGTTGGCAATATATCCGAATCGGAAATTTGGCACCTCATCCACGATGTAGCAGCAGGCTTGGCATACCTACACGAGAAGGATATTGTCCACCAAGACATCAAACCCGACAATATCCTCATTGATACCGAAGGTAATTATCTCATCACCGATTTCGGTATCTCCACCCGCGCTCGCAGCACCTTGCGCAAAAGCGTAATGAGTACCACCAATTCAGCGGGAACATTGGCATATATGGGTCCCGAACGCTTTAGTACCCAACCAGCACCCACTAAAGCGAGCGATATATGGTCATTAGGTGCAATGCTCTATGAATTGTTAGAAGGAGTAACCCCATTCCCACCAGATTTTGGTGGCAGCATGCTCAACGCAGGCGCAGCAATCCCTACTATCAATGCCCCTGTTTCTGAAAATCTTAAGCAAACCATCTACAAGATGCTGAGCAAAGAGACATGGGATCGCCCAACAGCAACCACTCTCGTTGAGTGGGCAAAGAACCCATCAGCGGTAGAGAAACCATCTCGCCCAACGAAACGACAAATCACCAAACCAGCAGAACAACCTAAACAACCCAAACAACCAAAATCAAAGGGCTGGATTTGGATAATAGTTACCTTGCTACTTATTGCAGGATTAGGAGCAATTGGTGTAAGAAAATATCAAAACAACCAACTGGAAATTGCTATCAAAGAGCAACATCGCCAAGATAGCATCCGTCAAGTCCAAATCCAAGACAGCATTCGTGAAGTCCGCCGTCAAGATAGCATTCGTGTAGTTCGCGTGAAGCAAAGAAACGATTCTATTGCCAAAGTGCATGCAGCGGAGAATAAACGGTTGGAGCAAATGCGTCGGGATTCTATTGCTAATGCACAAACTATTGAAAAAGAGCGTTTGCGCCGTGAAGCGCAAGTAGAAGAACAGAAACGTATTGAAGCGGAAAAGAGACGAATTTATAATGGTCATGAGTATGTAGATTTGGGTTTGAGTGTGAAATGGGCGACTTGTAATGTGGGCGCAAGAAAACCAGAGGAGTATGGCGATTATTTTGCCTGGGGAGAAACGACAACTAAGAGTACTTATAACTGGAGTACCTATAACTTGTGTAAAGGTAGTAAGGATGCTCAAACGAAGTACAATACCAATAGTGAGTATGGCAGGAGAGATAACAAAACCATGCTCGATGCATCCAATGATGTAGCACGTGCTAATTTTGGTGGCAGTTGGCGTTTGCCTACCGATAAAGAGTGGACAGAGTTGCGTGAGAACTGTACGTGGACATGGGTCTCGCAGAAGGATAAAAGAGGTTATAAGGTGACAAGTAAAACAAATGGCAACTCTATCTTCCTACCTGATGCAGGCTATTATGATGGCAGTTCGCTTATTAGGGGCGAGGGGCGCTATTGGTCGAGTTCGCTATACACTCACTACCCGAGTAATGCTTGGTGTGTTTATTTCTTCAGTTCGGGTGGTTTGAAGAGAGCCCACTATTATAGGTACTATGGTTACTCAATCCGTCCTGTTTGTCCTTAGAAACATAATACTGCTTTTACATTATTAGTTATATCACACAAAGAATATTAAACTTCATGCTCCTCCAACCCAACACAACATTCGATAACCACTATACCCTCATTCGCCAATTAGGACGAGGTGGCTTTAGTGAGGTATGGCTCGCCCATGATAGTTACATGGATATAGATGTAGCCATCAAGATTTATGCTCCGGGG
>JAZOOG010000029.1:0-121865 GCA_045654945.1 Paludibacteraceae bacterium | reverse complement strand
AATGTTCTCCTCGTATGGGAGGTGGCTACCGTCGATCATAACGCTTGAGAAACCGAAGTCAACGCAAGATTTGCAAGTCTCGAAGCTATCTCCGTGGTCGAGGTGCAAGCAGATTTGTGGCTTCTCCCAACCCAACTCTTTAGCATACTCTACAGCACCTTGTGCCATGTATTGGAGGAGGGTTTGGTTAGCGTAGTTACGCGCACCTTTAGATACTTGGAGGATAACTGGGCTCTTGGTCTCAGCAGCTGCTTTGATGATAGCTTGGAGTTGCTCCATGTTGTTGAAGTTGAAGGCTGGGATAGCGTATCCGCCTTTGATTGCTTTAGCAAACATCTCTTTGGTGTTCACCAAGCCAAGTTCTTTGTAACTTACCATAGTAGTAGTTGATAATTAATAGTTAATAATTAATATTTTTTGCTTAAATGTTTCGTTATCGTTTGACATCGTCGCCATTTGGCGACAAAGGTACTACTTTTTTTGCACATCTGCAAGTTTAGTGCCTATATTTTTAAAAAATGATAGGTGCAACTATCAATATACGGGAGTGATTAATTATGCCTTTAGAGTGCTTGTATGGCAAATAGATGTGGATTTTTTTGAAAAAATGTACATATTCCTTGCATATTTGCTTTTTTTGTTGTACCTTTGCACGGATTTATAGATTTTGGGGAAGTGGGGCAGAAAATTAGAGGAAAAGAAGAAGATGAGCAAGAAATAATAATACCTATTAATAAATAAGATAACAAAAATGGGACTTTTTTCGTTCACACAAGAGATTGCTATTGACCTCGGAACGGCCAACACCATCATTATCTGCGATGATAAGGTAGTGGTGGATGAGCCTTCGGTAGTAGCCATCAGCGCCGCCGACAACAGAATGGTTGCAGTGGGTCGCCGTGCACAACAAATGATTGGTAAAGGAGGTAACCTCATCCGTACCGTACGCCCTCTGCGCGACGGTGTAATCGCCGATTTCTACGCCTGCGAAATGATGATTCGAGGCATGATTAAGATGATTCCAAAGCATAATCGCCTGTTCACTCCAAGCATCCGCATGGTGGTATGTATTCCATCTGGTAGTACCGAGGTGGAGATTCGTGCGGTACGCGACAGCAGCGAGCACGCAGGCGCACGCGAGGTATATATGATTTACGAACCAATGGCGGCAGCCATCGGCATGGGCATTGATGTTGAGCAACCAGAAGGCTGCATGGTAGTAGATATAGGTGGTGGTACCACAGAGATTGCCGTGATGTCATTGGGCGGTATCGTAGCCAACAAATCCATCAAGATTGCTGGTGATGACCTCAACCGCGATATTGTGGAATATATGGGTCGCACCCACAACCTGCGCATTGACGAACCAACCGCAGAGCGCATCAAGATGCAAGTAGGTTCGGCGTTGCCAGAACTGGAGGAGGCGCCAGAAGATTATATGGTAATTGGTCCAAACAAGGTGACCGCGTTGCCTATGCAAGTGCCTATCAGCTATCAGGAGATAGCTCACTGCATGGACAAGAGTATCGCTAAGATTGAGAGCGCTATCCTACAAGCCCTGGAGGCAACACCAAGCGAATTGTACGCCGACATTGTGAAACGCGGAATCTATCTAACAGGTGGTGGCGCGTTGCTGCACGGACTAAGCAAACGACTTACCGATAAAATCACCATTCCATTCCATGTGGCAGAAGATCCTTTGCATGCTGTAGCTCGCGGCACAGGAGTTGCACTGAAGAATGTACATAACTTTGGCTTCCTGATTCGATAAAACTGAAGGTACATGCGAAACCTGCTACAGTTTTTGGCACGATATAGCAACTTCCTAATATTTCTGATATTGGAAGTTGTTGCGTTTATACTGATAACCACCACGCACCAATATCAACATAGTGCCGTGTGGTCATCAGCCAATCGGGTTGTGGCAGGGGTAGAGAATACAGTAACCACCATTGAGAATTATTTTCAACTACAACAAGAAAACGAACGTTTGGCAGAGGAAAATGCAAGGCTTAAAAACCTACTGATAGAGCAATCGAACCTGTTGGAAACAATAGCAGAGACTGATAGCCAGTACGTATATTCACATTTAGATTGGGAATATACACCTGCCAAAGTAGTTCACATAACCACCCACAAACAGCACAACTACCTGACAATCAACAAAGGACTGCGAGATAGTATAGAGGTAGATATGGGCGTGGTGAGCCAAGATGGCGTAGTGGGTATAGTGAGCGCTGTGGGCGAGAGATACTCCTTGGTAGTACCCATTATTCATGTGGGAATGAACTTGAGTTGTAGATTGAAGACTAATAATTATATCGGACGCACCCAGTGGAATGGTATGCGCTATGATGAAGTAGCATTGGAGGATATATCACGCCATGTTGCTATTGCTGAAGGAGATACCGTGGTGACGAGCGGTTTGACCAATGTCTTCCCAGAAGGAATATTGGTGGGAACGGTGATGAAAACCGATATAACAGAGAGTGATAACTATCACCGTACTACCCTGAAAATCGCTACCAACTACAAGACCGTGAAATATGTACAAGTGATTCGCAACCATACACCATACGAGGAATAATAATGAATATAATCAAAGAAATAGGACGATTGATATTAGTATTTGCGTTGCAAATATTGCTCTTTGACCATCTGCATATCGGCAGTTGGGGTGTAGCTATGGTGTATATCCTATTTCTGATTAATCTACCCGTTCGTTTACCTCGTTGGGCCGAAATGCTTATAGGTTTTGGCGTAGGTATGTTGATTGATATTTGGCATAGTACTTTGGGGATACATATCGCTGCTTGCGTGGCATTAACCTTCGTGCGACCCATGCTACTACACAATGCTGTGCAAGATATAGAGCGTATCAAGGATAACCTATCCAGCGAGAATATTGGTCCAGCAGAATATACTAAATGTGCTGCCATATTGACCATTTTGCACCATTTCATCGTGTTTTCGTTAGAGACGTGGAACATACATTTCTGGTGGATAGTGCTGTTGCAAACGCTCGTGAGTAGCAGCATGACGCTGTGCATCATATTGGGATACGAATACCTGAAGCGATAAGATGATCAACGATACACTATATAGGCGCAAGTATCTCATCGGAGGCATCGCAGTAGTGGTGGTGCTGGTGTATATCGTTCGCCTATTTATGCTTCAGATAATCGATCAATCCACCCAAACTAAAGCCGAAAATAACGCTCAATTGCGCCAGACTATCTACCCCTCGCGCGGACTAATCTATGACCGCAATGGCGAACTGTTGGTGGCCAATCAACCCATTTATGAGGTGACCATGATTGTGCGGGAAATGAAGCAAGAGCCCTTTGATACGATCGGGCTGTGTAGTGCGCTGCATATATCGCGTGACTCGTTTGAGATACGTATGCAGAATATGACCAATCGCAAGAAGAACAGAGGATATACCCAATACGCACCACAGATATTCATGCCTAACCTCAGCCAAGAGGAGATAGCCCAACTGCAACAAGAGAAATACAAGTATCCTGGTGTCGATATTCGCATCCGTACGCTGCGCGACTACACCTACCCAATAGCATCACATATATTAGGCAGCGTAGGAGAGGTGAATCACAATGACATCAAACAGGATGAATACTACAAGACTGGCGACTACGCAGGACGCGATGGAATCGAGCGAACCTACGAGAAGGAACTACGCGGACAAAAAGGTGTAAAAGTCTTCATGCGCGACTCGCGTGGCCGCATACAAGGACCTTATCAACAAGGACAATTGGACCAAGATGCCGAAGCAGGAACAGATTTGCACCTGAGTCTTGACCGCAAGACGCAACAACTAGCGGAAGAACTCATGCAAAACAAGATAGGTAGTATCGTAGCCATTGAACCCAAAACCGGCGAAATCATAACTATGGTGAGTGTACCTAACTGGAACCCCAACCAACTGGTGGGCAAAGAGCGTTCGGCGAACTACCAACAACTACTCAACGACCCATACAAACCACTGATGAATAGGGCGACACAAGCACAATACGCTCCTGGTTCGACCTTCAAGATACTACAAGCATTGGCAGCGTTACAAGAAGGTGCTGTCACCCCTAACACTAAATATCCATGCAACGGACAAACCTCCACGCCTATTAAATGTACACACAATCATGGTAGTCCCGTGGATTTGGAGGAGGGCATTGAGCAGAGTTGCAACCCATACTTTTGGGCACTATACCGCGATATGCTACAGGAAGACGGCTATGAAGATGGACATGAGCGCTTCAAGGAGCACTACAACGACTGGAGAGAGATAGTAGCCAGCTTCGGATTAGGTGAACGATTTACCAATACCGACATTAGAGAACAAGCCAAAGGGTATCTGCCCACCACAGAGTTCTACAATAGAGTGTATGGACAAAAGGGCTGGAAAGCCATCACTATTCGCTCACTGTCCATCGGACAAGGAGAGATATTGGTCACTCCATTGCAACTGGCCAATCAAGCGGCTGCTATAGCCAATAAAGGATACTATATCACACCACACCTGAACCGAAATGACTCGATGAAATCGGATATTCATACCACCTTGGTGGATTCTGTGCATTTTGATGTGGTACACCGAGGTATGGCGCGCGTGATGACCGATGGAACGGGACGATGGTATAATATACCCGAACTGCAAATGTGTGGCAAGACAGGTACTGTGCAGAACCCTCATGGCGAAGATCATGCCCTATTCATCGGTTTTGCACCTATGGACAACCCGCAGATAGCCGTTGCTGTAGCAGTGGAAAATGCGGGCTTTGGAGCCACTTGGGCATGCCCTATGGCTACATTGGTCATGGAACAGTATTTGACTGGTGAAATCCAGCGAAATGCTCTCTACGAGCGCATGGTTAATGCAAACTTGATAGATAAAGAAGATGAGCAGTAACAGAAGCATCATATCGGGTATTGACTGGTGGACAATTGTGTTGTTCCTCATGATTGCGCTATTCGGTTGGCTGAATATCTATGGTTCGAGTTACTCGTTTGACCAAACCAGTATTTGGGACTTCTCCAACCGCGCAGGTAAGCAACTGGTATGGCTGGCGACAGCCGTTGTAATGGGCGCAATCATACTGATGATAGAAGAAAAAACATACGATGTGTTGGGGTATATCTTCTATGCTGCCATGATTGTACTGCTGATTATTACGCCTATATTTGCAAGGGATATTAAAGGTTCGTATTCGTGGCTCACGATAGGACCGATTAGTCTGCAACCGGCAGAGTTTGCCAAATGTTTCACGGCGATCGCCGTAGCGAAATATATGAGTAGATATGGGTATAAAGTGCGAGATTTGCGCGATTTAATCGTACCATTCTTGCTCATAGGCGTACCAATGCTGATTATCGTTGTTGCACAGCGCGAGACAGGTTCGGCATTGGTGTTTATCTCCTTCTTGCTTGCCTTCTACCGTCAAGGCATGTCTGGATATGTGCTGAGTTGGGGAGTGGTGAGCATATTACTATTCATCTTAGTTATTCGATTTGGCGAAATAGTCTTTCCTTGGGGTATGGGTAGCGTAGGAATGTTGGTGAGTACCCTATGTATCCACACGATCGTATTGGGACTATTGATAGGCAAGGAGAAAGACTTGCGCACTGCTATCATCATGGCAGTGGGAGTAGCGCTCTGCTACGGAATAGGACTGATCATCAATATATGGATAGCGGTAGATTTTAATTATGTAGCCATAGCCAGTTTGGCATATGCGACTATATACTTGCTGCTACAAGCCCTGAAACAACGAAAGAGTAGTATGGGTTGGATTGTAGGTTTTGTGATGGTCTCTACCCTACTCTGCCAAGGTAGCGATTTTGCATTTCACAAGATACTACAAGACCACCAACGCAAGCGCATAGAGGTGTTGTTGGGAATGAAAGATGACCCTACAGGTGTGGGGTATAATGTTAATCAGTCGTTGATAGCGATTGGTTCGGGTCAAACAACAGGCAAGGGTTTCTTGCAAGGCACACAAACCAAACTGAAGTTTGTACCCGAACAAGATACAGACTTTATCTTCTGCACGGTAGGAGAAGAATGGGGATTTGTAGGTTCAGCAGGATTATTACTATTGTATTTAGCATTGATATTGCGTATTATTTATATAGCAGAAAGACAGCGAGATAAGTTTAGTATGATATATGCCTATTGCGTGGCAGGTATATTATTGTTCCACGTAACGATTAATATAGGTATGGTGTTGGGACTATTGCCTGTGATAGGTATTCCGCTGCCGTTCTTTAGTTACGGTGGTTCGTCGCTATGGGGCTTCACCATACTGCTCTCCATCATGCTACGCATGGATGCAGCACGCGTAAACAAACTACAAGGACAAATGTAATCACAGACATGGCTGAACACAATATCATAGGACAGAAGGGCGAGGAGATTGCTTGCGAAACGATGCGCAAGAAGGGATTTCGTGTAGTGGATACCAACTGGAAGTTCGGGCATTTGGAAATGGATGTGATAGCGGTGAATAGGAAGGAAATTGCCTTTGTAGAAGTAAAGACACGCACGACTTCTTTTGGAGGGAAAAGACCAGAGGAATATGTAGATGAATTGAAGCGGAGAAGAATGGCAGCAGCAGCGAATGCATATATTAAGTTTCACAAGATAGAATTGACACCACGATTTGATATTATTGGCATCTCGATGGATCCTAATACATACGAAGTGAAAGAGCTGACCCATTTGGAAGATGCATTTTTGCCACCACTACGGACGATAGGCAAGAGCAGTTTTAGTGGACAAGGGAGATGGAAGCATCGAGGTCGAGTAATTGGTAGATAAGCAGTATAGGATATATATAGGATAAGCAATAGATAGAACATAAACGATTGATTATATGGAATTTAAGTACGATATTATTGTAGTAGGTGCAGGACATGCGGGCTGTGAGGCAGCCAGCGCTGCTGCTCGTATGGGTAGCAAGACATTGCTCATCACAATGGATATGAATAAGATTGGTCAGATGAGTTGTAATCCTGCTGTAGGAGGAATAGCTAAAGGTCAGATAGTCAGAGAGATAGACGCCATGGGTGGACAAATGGGTATTGTGACCGATAGGAGCGCTATTCAGTTCCGTATGCTCAATCTCAGCAAAGGTCCTGCTATGTGGAGTCCGCGTAGTCAAAGCGATAGAAAGTGCTTTATTGAGGAATGGGTGAAGATATTGACCACTACTCCGAACTTGGATATTTGGCAAGACACCGTCATGGAGTTGATTGTCAAGGATGGTCAAGTAAAGGGAGTGAAGACATTGTTAGGTATAGACATGCAGGCCAAGGCGGTGATATTGACCAATGGTACATTCTTAAATGGTCTGTTGCACTTTGGTAAGACGCAGATAGAGGGTGGTAGAACATCCGAGCCAAGTAGTTTTGGTATTACTGAGCAGTTACGCCAATTGGGTTTTGCGACAGATAGAATGAAGACGGGTACGCCTGCGCGTGTGGATAAGAGAAGCATTGATTTCTCACAATTGACAGAACAGTTGGGTGATGAAGATAATCACCAATTCTCGTATTTGGATACGGTACAGCGACAACTGAAACAGATGAGTTGTTGGATTACTTATACGAATACGCAAACGCACGAGGTGTTGCGTAGCGGATTAGCGGACTCGCCATTGTATAACGGACAGATACAAAGTATAGGTCCACGATACTGCCCAAGTATTGAGACCAAGATTGTGACTTTTGCCGATAAGGATATGCACCAATTGTTCTTGGAGCCAGAGGGCGTGGATTCGAACGAGTATTATATCAATGGTTTTTCTTCTTCCCTACCCTGGCAAATACAATGGCAAGCATTGAAGACTGTGAAGGGTTTAGAGAACATAGTTCTCTACCGTCCTGGATATGCAATAGAATATGACTTCTTTGACCCTACCCAACTGATGCATACATTGGAGACAAAGAAGATAAAGAATCTCTTTTTTGCAGGTCAGATTAATGGCACTACGGGCTATGAGGAGGCGGCAGGACAAGGATTGGTAGCAGGTATCAATGCACATCAAAATATCACAGGCGGAGCACCATTTACATTGGCAAGAGACGAGAGTTATATTGGCGTGTTGATTGATGATTTGGTCAATAAGGGTGTAGATGAGCCATACCGCATGTTTACTTCAAGAGCGGAATATCGTATCTTGCTTCGCCAAGATAATGCAGATGCTCGACTGACAGAGCGCAGTTATGAGTTGGGATTGGCAGATGATTATCGCTTGTCACTACTCAAGAGCAAACAAGAGGGCGAGCAAGCATTAACCGAAATGCTGCGCACCACTTCTGTAAAAGCTAAAGATATCAATGCCTATTTAAACCAAATGGGCTATGGCGATTTGCAGCAGACGTGTAAACTAATAGACATAGTGGCTCGTCCAAATGTAACGATTATGGGATTGGCAGAGGCATTGCCTGAACTAAAAGAGAAGATAGAAACATTGGGCGCAAGACAAGAGGAGATTGTAGAGAGTACAGAAATCAATATCAAATACAAGGGTTATATTGAGCGTGAGAAGTTGGCAGCAGATAAACTAAGAAGATTGGATAATATCCGTTTGCCAAAGGATTTTGACTACAATAGCGTGCAATCGCTCAGTACAGAAGCCAGACAAAAACTAATCCGTATTCAGCCAAGCACGATAGGCGAGGCAAGTAGAATACCAGGAGTTAGCCCAAATGACGTGAGTGTGTTGCTGGTGCTAATGGGAAGATAATATTAGGTTAAAGGCGTGGATTTGTTTCACGTGGAACATTTGCAATAATAGTTCATAAGATAATAAATAATAGATAAACGATATGAAACACGAAGAAGTGCTCGCGGCTATTCGCGATGTAAAAGATTTTCCTGTAGAGGGAATCATTTTCAAGGACATTACTACCGTACTAAGTAATCCAGCGTATTTGAAATGGATGAAAGACGAGATTGTTAATCTGTATCGTGCATACGGCATTACTAAAGTAGTGGGTATTGAATCGAGAGGATTTATATTAGGTCCAGCAGTAGCAATGGATTTGGGTGCGGGATTTGTGCCTGTGCGCAAACCAGGTAAGTTACCAGCAGAGACTATTGAGGTGAGTTATGCCAAGGAGTATGGAGTAGATACTATTCAGATACATGCTGACGCTTTGTGCGAGGATGATGTGGTACTTTTGCATGATGACTTGTTGGCTACTGGTGGCTCAATGGCAGCAGCGTTGGAATTGGTAAGAAAGTTCAATGTGAAGAAGGTGTATATCAACTTTATTATAGAGTTGGACTTCTTGAATGGCAGAAAAGCCATTGGAGATGATGTAGAGATTAGTAGCTTGCTTAGTTGCTAATGTTTTGAAAGAAAACCAACAGAATTATTTAAATCAACAACAGTAACAACTTAATCCAACAACATTGCGCGGCAATCAACTCCCTGCCGCGCTCAAGAAACAATACACAGTCTCAACTTGTATATAAATTTATAATCTTAAGTAGATACGGTTGTTGATTTGTAATTTGCTCCGATTTTATCGGAATATATGTCTAAAAATCCACATATACAAGAGATACTTCGGCGGTTGCCTGAAGAACCGGGAGTGTACCAATACTTCAATGAAGTAGGGGATGTGATATATGTGGGTAAGGCAAAGAACCTGAAGCGCCGAGTAAGTAGTTATTTCCATAAAGAGCAGGATCGGTACAAGACCAAACTGCTGGTTCAGAGCATTGCCGATATCAAATATGTGGTGGTGAATAGCGAGCAAGATGCGTTTTTGCTCGAGAATAACCTCATTAAGCAGTATCAGCCTCATTATAATATCCTGCTAAAGGACGGAAAGAGTTATCCAAGTATCTGTATTACAAGAGAGGAGTATCCAAGGATATTTAAGACACGGAAAATTATCAAAGGCATTGGCGAGTATTTTGGTCCGTATAGTTTTGGTTACACTTTGGACTTGGTTTTGGAGCTAATTCATAAACTCTACCCTATTCGTACATGCACTATGCAAATGAACAAAAGTAGCGTTGAAATGGGGAAATATCGCGTGTGCTTGAAGTATCATTTGGGCAATTGCTGCGGTGTTTGTGAGGGAAAGGTTAGCCGAGAGAAATATTTGGAATATATAGATGCAGCAAGAAAGATTATCCGAGGTGACGCGCAGGAGATTGCCAAGCAGATAGAGGCAGAAATGCTGCATGCTGCTATGGAAATGCGCTATGAGGAGGCTGGTAGATTGAAAGAAAAGCTCGAATTCATCGAACAATTTACAAGCAAAACGATTATCACAAACTCGCACGCGGGGGATGTGGATGTGTTTGGTTACGATGAAATGGGGCAAAATGTGTATATCAGTATGCTGCATGTGCACAAGGGAAGTATTGTGCAGGGGCAGACAATTGAGTATAAGAAGCAGCTGGACGAGAGTCGAGAGGAGGTTTTGGCGATGGGTATTTACGAACTGCGAGAGCAGTTGGGAAGTACGACAAGAGAGGTGATTGTTCCGTTTATTCCGGAGATAATTGATGAGAATCTGCATGTGAATATCGCTTTGGGAGGCGATAAAAAGAAGCTCTTAGATCTGGCCATGCAGAATGTGCAGCAGTACAAGAAAGACCGAATGAGACAGGATGATAAGCTGAATCCAGACCAACGGGCTGCGCGTATTTTAGGTGGATTGCAAAGTTTGTTGGGTCTGCCTACCCTACCCATGTGGATAGATAGTTTTGATAACTCGAATACGCAAGGTAGCAATGCCGTAGCAGGTTGTGTGGTCTTTAAGAAGGGAAAGGCATGCAAGAGTGAGTATAAGAAGTTTGAGATAAAGACGGTGGAAGGTCCCGATGATTACGCAAGTATGAGGGAGGTAGTGAGAAGACGATATACAAGGTTAGTGGAAGAAGGTAGTCCCCTACCCGACTTGATTATTGCAGATGGTGGAGTGGGACAAATGGGTGCTATTCGTGAGGTGGTATATGGAGAGTTGGGTTTGCAGATTCCGATAGCGGGACTGAAGAAAGATAATAAGCATAGGACGAATACCCTACTCTATGGAGACCCTGTTCAAGAGTTTGGCATGAAAGTGACGGACGAGATCTTCCGACTAATGGTCGAGATACAGGATGAGGTGCACAGATTTGCCATCAGTTACCATAAAAAGAAGCGTAGTAAGGCTCAAATAAAGAGCGAACTCGATGATATTCAAGGAGTTGGAGCGGTTACAAAACAAAAGATACTGCAACGCTTTGGTTCTGTGGCCCGTGCTAAAAGCGCCAAATTGGAAGAGTGGATTGATTTACTCGGAAGTCGCTCAGGCACAAAGCTTTACGAGCATTTTAATGGCAAAATAACGCCCTGAGAATTGAATATTTTTGACGAGCGTGGAACAAGACACAGGCAAAATGATGTGTTTTTGATAAAAAAATAACAGTCGTTTGTAATATTTTCTTTTTCTCATTTGTCTAATGGGTGTGGTCACTATGGAGTGGCAGAAAACGATTTGTTAACAACTATTAATTTATGTATTATGGAATTTTATAAAGTTGACTTGGACAGCATTTTTGCTCTTGTTCTTATTTTTGGTTTGATACCATCCTTTGTTCTAACAGCCGTTATCCAGTATTTGAAGAATCGTCGATACAAGATTGAGCGACAAACAGAGCTCATGGCAAAAATGATTGAGAAGGGTGATAGCACCAACCTTGACTTCAAATCTATGGCAGAGGCGCTGCAAGAGCCCGCAAAACATGGAAACCTAAAAAGATCTGTTCTGAATAACTTGCGTTGGGGAAGCATCTTCTCTTTTGTGGGTCTGGGTTTGTTAGGCGTTGCGCTCTATGCCCATATTGACGGTGATGGTGGTGCAACAGCAGCCTTTTTAACTTTTGGTGCTATTATTGGTGGCGTAGGTTTGGCTTTGCTGATTACCTTCTTAGTGGCTAAGAAGTATCTTAAAAAGGAAGTAGAAGCAGAAGAGAAGCAGGCGAGCGTATAAAATAAGACTGTTGATCAACTACAGGAAGGGGTTCGTCATAACGTGTTTCTATGGATAAGCAGCAGTTTATTTCCGCCATTGGCGGCTTGCAGGAATCCCTTCGGCGGTTCCTGCTCGTGCTGACTCACGGCGATGAAGAACTGGCTAATGATCTGGCGCAAGAAGCGATATTGAAGGCATATTTGCATTGTGCTACCTTTGAACAGAAATCGGCTTTGCAGACCTGGGTATTTCGTATTGCCTACAATGAATACCTTAATGAGCAGAATAAGTATTGGAATACCCATCGTGTGGCAGTAGAAAACTATGAGAGTGTTGATACGGAAGTAGCGAGTGAACAGACTGATTCGGCTTTTCGCTATGAGCCACTGTATCAGGCGATTGACCAATTGCCGAAGCAAGAGAAAGTGGTGGTGATACTGTATTATCTGGAGGAAAAGAGTATTCGAGAGATTAGCAGGATAACGGAGATAACGGAAAGCAATATAGCGGTCATGCTGTTTCGGGCCAGGAAGAGGCTGAAAGCTATTTTGAGCCAAGAATAAGGAACAAAGAACCAAGACAAATATGATAACCAATAATACAATCAAAAAGCGTTTGCGCGCGAGTGCGCCTCAAGTGAAAGATAATGAGGAGTTTATGGCGGATACGATTCGTCAGATTAATCTCATGCCATCGCCCAGTAGCGAGTTGCAAGAGAGTTTGCGTAGATACACGATGCTGGAGCGTTTAGCCATGCGAATGGACGCAGTTCGCTGGTTGTTGGTAGGAGGGACTGGAAGTGTGGCTGTAGCGTATGCTGTTTTTAGCCATTTAGAGGCGATTCTAACGGCTATTTCGGCGTTGTTAGTGGTATGAAACGTGGAACAAGAGGCGATAAAAAATAGGGGTGTGGAGCCCCTATTTTAGTGTTCAAACATTATATATTATTTATTTTGAAGCGTTTTATTTTATTAGTACCATATATTTCATGAATACTATCGTCTTCCTTATACAAATGCAAAGGTAGTGAAATATTTTGGAGTGTGCAAGAAAAATCGCCTTGGAGGGCGATTTTTTTGGTGTAGAGTATAGGGTGTAGAGTGTAGGGTGTAGAGTGTAAAGGCAGGGATATTTGCCAGACTACTGGCAAAAGCAAAACAGGTGGCGGAATAATACGATAGATATCCAAATGTTATTTGGGAAAATGAACAAACACTTTCAAAGAAAAGTGGTCGTGGCTGGTTATTGAGCCTTTAGTGGCTGGTTATTGAGCCTTTAGTAGCTGGTTATTGAGCTCGTAGTTGGTAGTAAAGCATGGCGCGAATGAAGGCAGGGAATTGGGCGTATTGCTTGCCCTTACCAGTCTTTGGATCAATGGGCGCTTGGGCGTCTGGGTGCTTGCCACGAGTGTTGGGCAGTTGGGCTTCATAACGACAGCGGAAATCCTCTAACAATGTGCGAGCTTTGTCAAGAGTATAGTAATCGGGGATTTGATTGATACGGCGCTCGAAGAGCTGTTGCTCGGTTGGTCCGTCGGGTTGGGCCGCTTGCAGGATCTGAGCAGCGCGACGGCACGCCTCTTGCCAAGCGGTTTGATTGGCGAGTTCGGCTCCCAGGGCTGGGGTTTTCTTCCAGTCACGAGGGTTTTGGATAGCATAAGACTCCTGCTTGCCTTCGTGAATAACACGGCCGTTAATGCGGTATTTCTTCTGACGATTGACAATGTTGCTGCGCTTGCTGAGAGCACCATGAATCTCCGCAATGGGTTGGTTGAGGGTAATTTGTGCCATAGTTTGATAAGTTTAAACGGTTTTAAAAGTTTTAAGGGTGTACGGCGCAATGCGCCTACTGTTTAATGTGTCCAAAAAATAGGGTCATGACAAGTTGATCTTATGGTGAAAGCTGCTGAATCACCTAAGAATAACCTATAAATCACCTATGAATAACCTAAGAATCACCTAAGATTTATAGGAGCATTTCGGGTGCAAAGGTACAAAAAAATTGGGGAACTTGCAAATATTTTGGCAAGAAAAATAGAAATGAATAGCAGAAAATAGCAGAAAACAGCACAGAAATCACACATGAAATAGCACATGAAATAGCATAAAATAGGGGTTCACTTGTCAATGTGAGCCCCTATTTTATTAACAGATTGAGGGAAAAGTATTAACGAATTGAGGGAAAGGTACGAAAGGATTGAAGGAAAAGTATTCGCCTTACAATACCCCTTGATAATATTGCAATATACGGAGGCGGAAGAGGTAGTTGTATTGGGCTTGAAGGCGTGTAGATTGCGCCTGCAAGTGATTGTTGCGCGCCTCCTGGTACTCATACAATGAACAGCGACCCGCTTCATATTTCTGCGTTGTGTAGCGGAGGGCCTCTACAGTAGATTGCTCTGCCTTCTCGGCTGCCTGTTGCTCGGCATAGGCATTGCGGGTATTGTAATACGCTTGATCTATCTCTTTGCGCAAATCTTTCTTCTGCTGCTCTAAATCCAAACGTGCGTTCTCGAGCGCCAGTTTCTGTTGCTTCACGCGTGTGGTGGTCTGGTTCTTATCATAGATAGGGACATGGAGATTCAGTCCCACAGAGGCACTGAAGTTATCTTGCATTTGCGTACCAAAAGTTGGATTATCTGCGCCTTGCATATCATAGTAGCCCGTTCCGATATTGGCTCCAGCAGAGAGTGTGGGTGAATAAGCTGATTTGGTGCCTTTGAGCGCACTCTCGTTGGCTTGAATGGTATATTCCAGTGCCTTTATCTCTGGGCGAGATTGCAAAGCGATTTGATACACCTCCTCGTTATTGGGTAGCAAACCTCCGACCAACTCTTCACTATTTGGAGTGGCAATATCGAAGTGGCTAATATCTTGCAGTTCAATGGCTTGTGCTAAGTCCAAGAGCGAGAGTTGCATGTTGTTTTGGCGTTGTGTGACTTCCAACTCCTCGCGTGCTACTTGGGCTTGCAGGGTATAGAGTTCGCCTGCTGGCAAACGATTAACAGCCACCAACGCCGAATCGCGTTGCAACTTCAAGCGTGTATCTGCTAACTGATTGTCAGCGACAATGAGCAATTCCTTGCAAAGCAAGACTTGTAGATACATGGTAGATACATTCATCTTGATTTGCATCTGCAATGCCTGCATATTGGCTTCGGTTGCCTGCATGTTAGCGCGTGCTTGGTCGATATTGTACTTCATTTGCAGACCGTCAAAAAGCACGATATTCGCCGAAAGGTTGAATGTCGTTTGTGAGGAGTTCTGCGCATGATAAATGTTGTCTGCTCCGATAGAACGACCGAATATCCAACTCTGTCCTGCCGAACCGCTTATAGAGGGCGATATGTCTGCCTTAGACTGCGTGTATTGCAAGCGTTGAGAGGCGTATTGATTGCCCTGTTTCTGTATGGTCAAACTATTGAGTAATGCCGAGTCGATACATTGTTGCAAAGTAAGAACGTCGGCGTTGATACTCAATGAAAGGAGGCATAGAGAAATGATAAGTAATTGTTTCATAGTTTATTGAGTAATTTGGTTGCCACGAATCATATCGCCCGCTTTTAGACCTTCGGTCACTTCAATGGTCAGTCCATCGGAAAGACCCGTTTGGATTTCGGTGCGGGTTACCGCTTGGGTGGTAGTGTCGGTAATGAGTTGCACGAATGACTTGTCGTCCTCCATCTCTACATTGGCTTCTGGAATAGTGAGTACATTCACACGCTCATTGAGTACAATCTCGGCATTGGCACTATATCCTGCACGAATAATCACGGTGTCAGGGATAGTAGCAGCACCCTTGATTTCGAACATCATGGCACCATTTTGTTCGGTACCTTTGGGGGCAATATACTCCAATGTGGCTGTGAAGCGTTGGTCATTCAATGCACCAATGACCAAATCCATGCGCATGCCTTCGCGCAGCTTGCCCACTTCCGTCTCATCGATACTACCCACAAAAAGGAGATCCTGCATATCCGCCACCGTGGCAATAGTCGTACCATCGTTGAAGGTGTTGGTCAAAACAACTGAGTTGCCCACTTTGACAGGCACATCCAGCACGGTACCTGTGATAGTGGATTTGACAATGGTGTTGGTAAAGTCAGTTTCTGCCTTCTTTGCCACACCGTCACGCGTGATACTGAGATGATCCTCTGCCGCTTGTAGTTCTTCGAGATTGGAGATATATTGCAGGCGTGATTTCTCGTAGGTCTCGTGTGCAATGACCTCTTGCGCGAGCAACAAAGAGTCACGCTCAAAGACTTGGCGCGCGTTCTCTAAGTTATATCTCGCCAAACGCACACGCGATTCTGCGCTATTGAGTTGTGCCATATCAGGAATGACTTTGATTTTGGCAATAGCATCTCCCACACGCACTTTGTCGCCTGCTTGCTTGTAGAGTTCGGTAATGATACCCGATATTTGGGGTTTGATTTCCACTTCATCGCGTGGCTCGATCTTACCCGTGACAATCGTTGTTTTTTGGATCGTACCTACTGTCACGACCTTGGTTTCATACTTCACTTCTTTGGGGCGTGATTGCTTCCACAAATACATAAATACACCTGCTACAACCACTGCGAGGATTGCTAAAAGAATCCATTTTCTTGCTTTTTTCATATCTCTGTTGATTTTATTATTCTTCATTAAGTGCCTCAATGGGCTTTATGGCTAATGCTCGGCGGGCGGGCAAAAGTCCTGCCAATAGTCCAATAACCAATAATATCACTAATCCGCCAATGGCTATGCCAAAACTGATTTGCATATCCTGGCTAAACATCTCATTGCCTTGCAAGAGTTGTTGAGCAATTTGCAGTACTCCTACCGCAGCGACTATGCCCAACAGACCTGCCAAGAGCGTAAGGAGTGTACTTTCTGCCAAAATCTGCTTCGTTATGACCCACGGACTGGCTCCAATGGCACGGCGGATACCTATCTCCTTGGTACGTTCGCGCACGGTGACTAACATAATGTTGCTCACACCTACTGCGCCCGAAATGAGTGTGCCTAAACCTATCAACCATATCAAGGCAGTTAAACCTCCAATCAGCAGATTCAATTCCCTTAAATCCTCTTCCATATTCTCGGTGTACATAGCTCGGCGATCATCAGGGGCAATGGAATAAAGCTCTTTGAGGACCGTTTTTAGCTCATTTTCTACTACACTTACTGCCACATTGGGTTGTGCAGTAGCCATGATTAGGTGGATATTCTCGCCTAATTGATTAGCCTGCTGCAAGGTCGAAATAGGCCATTGCACTTGTTGGTCAGGGTGTCCGGATATATATACTTGCGTCTTACTCTTTTGTTTCACACCCACAATGCGAAATTGCATGCTGCCTATATGCAGGAGTTTGCCTGTTGGATCGCCTCCCTCTGGAAAAAGTTTGGTGTAAATCTCATTGCCTATCACGCAGACTTTGCGCTTTTCCGCCACGTCTATATTGTTGATTTCGCGACCGTAGAGCAAAGGGATATACATCATCACAGTATATTCAGAGGTCACACCTATGATATTATAACTATCGTGGAGATTGCCATAACGCACTTCCATTTTTCCGCCGAAACACATAGGTGCAATATCATCAGCATGCTTGGCTGCTTGGCGAATAGTGGGCATATCGCTACTATGAATAGCCCACGTGCGCCCTTTCTGCAAGCCCTTGTAGGGTTTGCTGGTGCGGTCTGGAATCACGAAGCAGGAATTGGTGGCAAAGCCCGACAACTTGGAAGTTATGCCACTCACAAGTGACTGACCAATACCAGCCAACACGAGCAACATCATCATGCCCCAAAAGACACCAAAGCCCGTCAAGATACTGCGCGAGCGGTTCTTGCTAATCGTAGCCCATATTTCTTCAAAAAAATCCATATTATCTAAGTTCTAACAGCGTAGTGGTCTAACATCCAATTACTTATCTGCATTCATTGCCTCAATAGGTTTGATACGCATAGCGCGATAGGCAGGGATAGCACCTGCTACTACACCGATTACAATGAGTATTAATGTAGCAACTATTATAGCCCATGCATCCACAGAGGGGTTTACAAATACTGCGTTTTTGGTTTTGGACATAATAGCACCTATCAAAGACACTACTCCGCTACCCAATAGTACGCCAATAAAGCCAAATATGCTGGTGATAGCCAATGACTCGCCCACGACAGACCACATGATAGTTGAAGGAGGGGCGCCCAATGCCTTGCGGATACCCAGTTCCTTGGTGCGTTCGCGAACAGACACCAGCATGATATTGCTCACGCCGACCGCTCCCGATACCAGTGTACAAAGGCCTAATATCAATATTAACAATCGGATAGCACCCATGACACGCTGTTGCTCTTCCACAGACTCCTCTTGACTCCATACTCCAATACCGAAGGGGTCAGATTTATCAAACTGCATAGGACCAGCCAAGAGGTTTTTGACCTTAGTCTCTATATTGCGCGTACCAGAGGTCATGGTTAGCGACATCTTGTCGAACTTGTGATTGGTGCTAAAAAGACTTTGGTGCGTAGAGAAAGGAATGTAGAGCGTTGCTCCATCCCAACGTTCGCCCCTGCCACAGACACCTACTACACGAAAACGTAGTTCCCCTACTTTGACATACTGACCCACGATCTGTTGCGCCGAAGCCCCCAAACTCTCCATGAGGCGCTCGTCTATCACGCCTATTTTCTCTTGTTCGCGGAGATCGCGTTCGTTGATAAAACGCCCTGCCAGAATAGGCTTGTTGTGGATACGCTGAAAATCACTCTCCACACCCGTGATATTGGCACTGACACTCTCTTTGCCATATACCACATCGCTATATCGAGCAGATACGCGCGAGAAAAGTTCCACTTCGGGCAAATGGCGGATAATATTTGCTTCTTTGTCGGTAAAACGAAGCATTCTGTTGATCGGGAGACCCTTATACGGAACAGAGCGCCATTGTCCCCAAATATCTACTGAGTTGCTACGGCGCGAACCATAGTTGGCTTGCATGCCATTCTCCAGTCCATTGCTTGCGCCCAAGAGGACAACCAAAATGAAGATTCCCCACACTACAGCGAAGCCCGTCATGGCGGTGCGGAACTTATTTTGCCGTAGTGATTCCCATATTTCGCGTAAGAGATCGCCCATTAGATAATGCCGTCTTTGATTCGAATAATACGTTGTGTAGCGTCCGCGATACTCTGTTCGTGGGTCACAATAATGGTGGTAATGCCCTCAGCATTAAGTTGTTTGAAGACATCCATCATCTCGACAGAGGTTTTAGAGTCTAAGGCGCCCGTTGGCTCGTCAGCCAATAGGATACGAGGGTTACCCACAATAGCACGAGCGATAGCCACGCGCTGACGCTGACCGCCCGACATCTCGTGAGGAAGGTGGGTCGCCCAGTCTTTGAGTCCCATGCGTTCCAATTGCTCCATAGCACGCATATAGCGCTCTTTGCGAGGTACACCTTTGTAGTATAAAGGCAATGCCACATTCTCAACGGCATTCTTGAAATTTAGCAGATTGAAGCTCTGGAAGACAAAGCCTATCAACTCGTTGCGTAGGCGTGCGCCTTGCGTTTCGCTGAGGTCTTTGATGAGGTGACCATCCAAATGATAAGAACCCTCGTCGTAATTGTCCAATATACCCAAAATATTGAGCAATGTGGACTTGCCCGAACCAGAGGAGCCCATAATGGACACCAACTCGCCTTTGTTGATATGCAAGTCTATGCCCTTCAGCACATGCAACGCATTGGGAGTGCCGAGGTTGTAGGTCTTGTGTATGTTTTCTAAATGTATCATTGTATAGAAGTTGTATTCTGCTGATTAGACAAGTGAATGTTCAAAGATATTACAAATCGTATCAAAAATCGTACAAAGGTATAGAAATAATTTGGATTGTGCAAGAAAAATCGCCTTGGAGGGCGATTTTTTGGTGTAGGGTGTATGGATTATTCTTCGCTAAAGTTCAAGTCGCGGGCAAAGGAGATTTCGGTGGATATTTCACCTGTCCAACCGCATTGTTGGAAGACACCCGTATAGACACGCACGAAGTCCACACAAGGCAAATGAATAGGATTTCCATCGTCCGTAACTGCCCAATCAATATCAAACGAACAGCGAGCAATGCTATCGTTTGGATGGCAATCGGCGTAGCCGTACTCAAAGGGTTGTTGCACCCAGTATGCGCCCTTCCCATTGGGGTCATAAGCATTATCGGGCAAGCGAGAACCAACAAAAGTGAGCGTAGAATCCGCAAGCCACTGAGGGAAATACTCCTGCATATGGAAGGTGTTCTTATGCAGATAACCCATTTGGTTTTGATTGTCCGTCCAACGAATATAGGTAGAGTCGGTGATGGAGTTTTTCTTATCGGGTTGAGGGGTGTGGTCTACGGGTGTGCGGTGGTAGGTGAGGGAGTATTGGTGTATGGTAGATGGTGTAGTGTATTCACTACCAGCGAGTTGGTAGAATGGGTCATCGGGCAAACCATTCTGATTAATGTCTATACTGACCATCACAATGCCTGGTTCGCTACTACCACCTTTGCTGGTAGCAGAGGCATAAAAAGAGTTGCCTTCGATAAGGAAATCTGCTTGCTCGGGGCTATTGACTACTGAATGGTCAAAAGCGAAAGTAACATATCCACCCCATGCACCGAGCGATATGAGGGTACGGTTGGTACCAGTGATGGATTCTTCAACTTTGCGAAGCATAGTAGCGTAGGTGTCACCCTCTTCGTACTGCGGCATGGTGTTGATAAACTGACCAGGAGCAGGATTGTACTCCAATACCTTAGAAATATATGGCGAATAAGCTACTTGCTCGTCCCAAACAACGATAGTTGTTTTGTGTAAGATAGTGTAGGATGGTGTAGTGTTGTTTATTTCCAGTTGTAGGTGATAGGTTCCTGCTTGGGCTTGACAGAAAATTAAGTCGCGATTGGTGCTAATCACTTCATCGCCCATTCGCCATGCATAAGTGTCACCCTCGTACTCGGGATGAAGGATAAGGGTGCGCATGCGCTCAATGGTATAGGTGTCATCTATACCGAGATTGACCATCGGAATGTCAGAATGACAACTAACGATAGACAAAACACATATGAGCAGGGATATCACCTGTGCGCACACTCCATTTTTTCTTGCCCTCGCGCGAGTAGCAATGTAGTTGACCACTTGAAACATAGTTTTTTGCATCTGTAATATATATATCGCCGTTATATGGATTGACTTGTATACCGTATGGGATCTTGATGTTTTGCTCGGTTCCATCGGTGATAAATGAGCGGATATCGGATATCGGATATCGGATATCGAAGACACCATAGGTGATTTGGTTGGACATTGTTTCGTCGCTCCAATGGGTGCCGTAGAAATACATGGAGTCGCCGACAATGACCATTTCGGATGGTGATGTCTGGTGTAGAGTGTAAGGTGTAGAGTGTAAAGGCTGGAGGCACACCAATTGCGGTTGGACATCTTTGTGATCACCGCGAGAGGTGATCCAAAGGCGGTCGTATTGGTCTTTACGCACACGGTGAGGATTGACACAAACAGGTATCTTCTTTACTTGGCGAAAGTCCGTTAAATCCACTACCGAAAGTGTAGAGTCGTAGTCAGGTGCACGGTAGCCGCCTGAGTTGGCGACATAGAGGTAATCACCAATAATCTCAAATTCTTCGGGTTGATAACCGACTGTCACTTTGCGAGTTATGCGAAGCGTAGCAGTATCCACCTCGAAGATGGCACCCAGTTGGGCATTCGGATCTATACTCACGGGACCGACATACGAACTGATATACGCCTTATCCCCAAGAAAACGGATATAACGGCAGTTGGGGATATCAATCTGCCCTATGCGACGGCAGGTGTGCAGGTTCATGACTTCGACCTTGTGCGAGCAGTTGATGACCGCATAGAGGCGGTTGCCATAGACTTGGATATCGTTGCCTACATCGCCTAACTCTTTGATGACATTGGGATTGCGCTCACCATAGATATTGCGGATATAGATGCCGTTACAGAAATCGAGGTAGTCGATAGTGGCTTTGTTGCTACCCATATTACCCTCATTAAGCAGGTACATACCAATGGGTTCGTTGGCCGCGAAAGACGACTCCGAACGCACTTCAATAGGCAATTTCTCGTACTCCGCAGGGAAGATGATCTCGTCGCCACGGCAAGAGGTCAGCAGCAGGACTACTGACATGATTATGAATTTTGAATTTTGAATTATGAGGGTTAATATGTTAGACTTATTGTGCATTTGTAGTTGCGTTTGGGCATAGGGTAGTTGAGGATCACGTCGTAATCTTGTGAAAGCAAATTATTGATATCAAGTGCTACGCGCAAGGTTATAGGCGAAAGGCGATGAGGCGATGAGGCGAGAGGTTTGATCTCCCATTCGCCAAAAACACTCAGATCGTGGGTATACCAAGGTTGGGTGTAGTTGTAGATGATATTCTCCTGCTGGTTGTAGCGTTCGCCTACATAGATAAAGCTGTAGTTCAAACCATACTGTTGCCAGTCGTTTTGCCAACCAAACATGCCCACCGCGCTACCCGAATGCCATGGGATATAGGGTATCTGATGGCCATAGTAGGAATCATTTGGGTCGGTTACATCAATCGCCGTTTGGTAGGTATATTGCGCTTTGGCTGTGAGGTAGAAGTTCTTGGGTAATACGAAATGCAGTTGCGCATTAACGTCTAAACCATTGATTTTCACCAATCCGAGGTTGAGCATTGTCCAACGGAACTGCTGGCCTTTAGGGTAAGCGATAATCTTATCGGATATGCGGTTGTAGTAGTAATCGGCATTGAGGCGGAACTCTGAGCCTTTTTGCTCCGCGATGCGGAAAGGTTGCGTGAAACTCACACCGACACTATGCTGTTTTGCCAGCTCGGGTTTGAGGTAGGCATTGCCCATGTCGGTATAGTAGAGATCATTAAAGGTTGGGTAACGGTAACTCTGTTTGTAGAAGGCATTTAGACGGAGGTCAACGAGTTGCGTTGGTCGGTAGGAGAGGAACAATGCAGGAGTAAATCGTTGTGTAGCATTGTGTCCTGATTCTTGGTTCTTGGTTCCTTGTTCATCATTGACGAATGTCCCTAACACGCTGGCTTGCAGGCGCAAGTAATTCTTGATATTGATAGCAGTGGCAGCACTGAGCCAATGGGTCCAACGATGGGCTTCTGTATACATACTGAGGGCATTGTATTGCAGGTCATAGGCTGCGCTTACATCCCACCAATCAAAGATGCGCACTTTGTGCGCCATGGTGAAATATAACTCTTGTTGGAGGTACTGGTTCTCCACATGGATGAGTTTGTCATCGTTGTTGATATAGCGCGTATAATCGTTAGCGTATTTGGCATTCACGCGCACGGACCAGCGGTTGAAGAGTTCGTCTTGCCACGAAGCCTGAAGGAAGGAGTTGCGGTCCCAGAGGCGTTCGCCGTTGCGCCACACATTATTCACAATGGCACCAGGTACACCACGCTCGGAATTGTAGTGATAAAGTTGCAGTTTCCAGAAGCCCGTATTGCTATAGTAGTGATTGACAGCGGCTTCCACGCGGATAGCGTTGATGTCGCCGTTCTGACGGATGGCAGTAGTGTCGTATGCCACTTCACCCGAAGGTGTCACGCGGCGGTAACGGAATGGGTACTTTCCATCCGAAGATATGAGTTCGGCGTTCATGGTCAGCGACATGGTCTCGCTGAGTTTGACATCAAGCAAGAGACTGGGGTCAATGAGGGCGAAACTACCCGCACGCATTTGTGCTTTGACATTCACGGTCTTGCCTGCAGCGAAACGTGGACGGCGAGTAGTGAGGTAGATACTACCTGCGGCACCAAACTCGCGCGCAGACTGCCAAATATCAGATTTCTGACCATTGTAGAGTTGGATCTCCTCAATATTCTCAAGGGAGTATTTACCAAGGTCTATTTGTCCGTTTTGTGCGTTACCAAGCTGAATACCATTGTAATACACACCCATATGGTTAGTACCCATGCTGCGGATATTCACAGTCTTGATGCCCCCTACTCCACCATAGTCTTTGATCTGCACACCCGAGAAATAGCGGATAGCATCAGCTACGCTGAGGGCATTCATCTTCTTGAGTTGTACACCACTAAGTGTCTGAGGGATAATAATATCCTTCTCTTTGACACGGGCACTAATAGTGAACTCCTCTAACTCTAAATGGCGGTAGATGGAGTCAAGATAAAGACTATCGGCAGCATTGTTCTGAGAGAATGCTGCCTTGCACAAGAGTGCTAAAAATACTATGGATATCAATCTACGCATGTTGCCTAACTCTATACCACGAGAGTGTTCAACTAACGCATGCAGCAGGTCTTCTGACTTATTGCTCGTTTGTTCAGCCTTCCCGCCTTATAGGCAGTGACTTAGATTCAGAACATACGATATTGCAAATCACAGCAGCGGGTCTGTGCCAGAATTTCACTGGCTTCCCTAAGCGGTCCCCTAAGAGCCTCATGGGCGAGTGGACAACTCTTAACTGAATGCGAGTGCAAAGGTAGTAGAAAAAAATGATATACACAAATTTATTTGCATAAATCAGAAAAAATATGTACTTTTGCACAATTTTAACACAAAAATATACATCTAATAGATATGATTACTATTCGTAAGGCAGAAATAAGCGATGCATCATATATAGCCGAAGGCATCTTCAGCGCATTTCTTCTGGACAACCATGCGCAGGACGAAGCCGTTTCGCTGCATGAGAAGTGGATAGAGACACTGACAAATATATGCGCACAGGCGGATACACATTATAGTTATACCAATACATTTATTGCCGAATTAGATGGCGAAGTAGCTGGAATGATGATAGCCGTAGATGGCCAAAACTACCGATTTCAACGAGAAAAGATGTATCCGCAACTAAAGTCACTGTTTGATATTGCATTTGGCAAAGGTTGGGAAGATATGGAAGACGAAGCCAAACCAGGAGAGTACTATATTGACAGCCTCTCGGTGGATCCCATCTATAGACACCGAGGCGTAGGAACGGCATTGATTGCCCACGCAAAGCAGCAAGCCAAAGCACTCAACATCGACCGAGTCACATTGGCTGTAGAGCCGATGAATTCGGCTAAAATGCTATATCAACGCATGGGATTTAGCTACGAAAGAGAGATGACCATATTCAACGAAGTGTATCACTTGTATGTGAGCATATTAACTCATCTTACAGCGAATTAAACGAAATTTTTGTAAAAAATTTGCATAATCCAACAAAAACTACTACTTTTGCAGGAAATTACGCTGTGTTCGGTTTAGAGAACGCGCGTTCGGTACTGTCAGTTAATATTTATAACGATGAAAACAACATACAAATATACCATTAAGAAAGATCCTGCACAGGGAATCATATTGGTCAATGCGCAAGATGAGATGGTGCCAGCCACCGATATTCTCAACCACTGTGGCAACGCGCGCGTCTTCGCCTTTGACGGCAAAATGGGAGCTGGTAAGACCACCTTCATCAAATGCCTATGCGAAGCCATGGGGACAGAAGACATTGTGAATAGCCCTACCTTTGCTATAGTGAATGTGTACGAGATTGATACTACAGAACGAGAAGAGGCATATCACTTTGATTGTTACCGTATTAAGGATATTCGTGAGGCTATGGATTTTGGAGCAGAAGAGTACCTATACTCTGGTAACTACTGCTTCATTGAGTGGGCAGAAATGATCGAACCACTCCTGCCTGAAGATACTGTTTGGGTCAAGATAGAGGTCATGGAAAACGGAGAAAGATTATTGAGTTTTGATGCGTAAGTGCTTACTCATATTGCTATTAACCATTTGTTGGTATTCCGTTTCCTGGGCCGCAGAATGGTCTGTGGAGCACGAGAATGTGCTCAGTATTCGTTATGGAGGCATATGGCAGCAAGATCAGTATTTGACACCCCTACTCTATTCGGGGCAACATATAGGATTGAGCAACGAGTGGTGGCAACGCTTCCAGCAAGATAGCACCCAACACTGGCTACACCTCGGACAGATGCATGTCACAGGCGGAATGGCATATAGCGAACGCATGAACAATCTCTTGTATTCCATTGGTTTACAAGGCGGTTGGGGGGCTCTATACACTTGGCAATGGAACGATTTAGGCTTGCAAGCATTGGTTGGTCCGTATCTGGATTTTGAACTATGGGGCAAACTGCAAGCATCAAATGTCAACAAACCCTACTCCATGGATTTAGCAGCAAATATATATGCGATGGGTGGACTCAGTTGGGCATTCAGAGCCAAGAAAACCAGTTATAGATTACGCTATTTGGCTCGTTTCAACCTGTTGGGAATGGACTATTTGCCCGATTATTGGCATTCCTATTTCGAAATGGGAGAGGGTGTCTTAGGTGATTTTCGCTGCGCTGGTCTCTGGAACCATAGGCACCTGAAGCACGAATTAACGCTGGATATGCAGTTCAAACGCAGCACGTGGCGCGTAGGCATTGCACACGAATATCTGGAGTACGGAACAAGGACAATGATGTTCTCGCGCGAGACAGTGAGTGCCATACTGGGGTGCGTATGGCAATATAAGGTTAACCCTGCAAAATCATTTGTGGCATGGTAAGAAAGTGGATTCTATATAGTGTATGGGGTATAGGCTGCTTGCTGTGTGCTTGTACACATCCATTTGATGAGCAGAAGGACAATACACCACTCAACAATTTTAATGCACTATGGCATATCATAGATGAGAAATACTGCTTGTTTGATGATAAACAGGTGGATTGGGATTCTGTATATTCAGCTTATTATCAGCTGTTTGACACAATGAAGATTGTCACATATGAGGATAATTATCGCTTCTTTGATGAGCTCGAAGACATGCTGAATACCTTAGAAGATGGACATGTAAATCTGTATTCTCCATTCGATATTTCGGTATGCACCAAGTGGTATGAGGGCTATCCTACCAATTTCGATTCGCAAATACTCACCCAATACTATCTGACAGACTACCGTCGAGCTAATGGACTGAACTACTGCAAGATAGCCAACGATAGTATCGGATATGTCTATTACGGTTCCTTCTCCGATGGATTTTCGCTAACTAACTGGCTATCAGTGCTCAAGTACTTCGAACAATGCCGAGGCATCGTCTTGGATGTGCGCAATAATGGCGGTGGCAGCATGAATAATGCCTATCTATTAGCAGCCCCTTTCTTCACCAAAGACACACTTGTGGGCTATTGGCAGCATAAGTCGGGGCCTGAACACCATGATTTTTCCAGTCTTGAACCCATGATCATGAACGAGAGCAGAGGTTACTGGCGCCGCCCCGTCATAGTGCTTTGCAATAGGCATAGTTACTCGGCTGCTAACTTCTTCGTCAGCATCATGCGCTATGCTGATAACTGCTTGATACTGGGAGGCATAAGTGGTGGTGGAGGAGGTATGCCCATGAGTTACGAATTGCCTAATGGATGGATGGTCCGCTTCTCCAGCATCAAGATGTACGACAGAGATACCATCAGCATTGAACCAGGAGTAAAACCCCACCTGCTGGTCAACCAACACTCTCAGGACAAAGACGATCTCATAGAAGAGGCTGTGAGATGGATTAACTCAGCATATGATAAACAATAACGATATGATAGAAGTACAGAACATACATAAGTCTTTTGGCACATTAGAGGTGCTCAAGGGGGTCAATCTAACGGTCAAGAAAGGTGAGATCGTGAGTATCATCGGCAAGAGTGGCGCCGGCAAGACTACCCTACTCCAGATCATAGGTACACTGGACAAACCCAACTCGGGCAGCGTGATCATTGATGGTGTAGATGTGTTTGCACTCAAAGAGAAACAGCTGGCTGACTTCCGCAACCGACATATCGGATTTATCTTTCAGTTTCATCAGTTGCTACCCGAGTTCACCACCCTGGAGAATGTGATGATGCCCGCTATGATTGCCCGCATGCCAGAGAAAGAAGCACAGCAACGCGCCTTGCAACTGCTCACCGAACTGGGTCTTGCTGAGCGACTTACGCACAAACCCAACCAACTTTCTGGTGGCGAGAAACAGCGCGTAGCTGCGGCCAGAGCCATCATGATGTCGCCCAATGTCATACTCGCTGACGAACCCAGCGGTAGCTTGGACGAAAACAACAAAAAGGAACTGCACAAACTCCTACTCCAACTGCGCGAGCAATATGGACAGACCATCATCATTGTCACACACGACAAGGAGTTGGCGGAGATTAGCGATAGAGTGATCGAGATCAAAGATGGAAAGATTTAACTACAGTGTATCAAGTATCGGGTATCGTTTTTTAGGTGTTGCACTACTGATAAGCGTGCTATGCGCTTGCAGCAACCAACATCAGTACATTCCCCTGAACATCCCACCCGTAGCAGTGAATATCGTGCGTTTCGATAGCGCACAGTTGGCTGTTCGACCCGATAGCATCCAACAAGACATCAAGCAGCTTTACGCTGATTATGAACAGTTTATGACCATATTCGTAGAAGGCATTTTGCGACTTCCTACCGAGGATACGGCCTATCTTTGCCAACTATATGCCGATTTTCTAACCGACACACTGATGGGATTTGCGCAAACCAATGCCAAGTCGCAAACCTTATTTGCTAATGTCGATAGCCTGCAGGAGGCACTCAATACTGGCTTTTCGCGCCTGCATTATCTCTATCCCGATTGGGAAATCCCCACCCTATACTTGTTTGTTTCGGGCTTCAATTCTACGGTCATGTACTACGACAACTGCATGGGTGTCGGCATAGATATGTACCTCGGCAGCGACTATCCGTACTATAATCAGGTCGTCTATGACTACCAAAAACCCACCATGCGCAAAGCCTGTATCGCAAACGATGTGCTGACCATGTATTTAGCATATCATATTCCGTATAACAGCAAGTATAACAGACTCTTAGAGCAAATGATTTTCCGTGGCAAGCAGCTCTTCCTTCTCAGCCAACTGCTCCCTGATACACCTGCACATCAACTCATCGGTTACACGCCCGAACAGTGGGCTTGGTGTCTGCACTACGAACAAGCCATCTGGAATCGCATCATGGAGAAGCGCGATCTATTCAAAACCGAATCCACTGTCCTCAGTTCATACATCAACCAAGGACCCTTCACCGCCGAAGTCACCCAAGACTCACCCGGACAATTAGGACTCTGGGTTGGTTGGCGAATAGTGGAGAGTTATATGCATAATAATCAACAGATTACTATCCATGATTTAATCAACGAAAACGACGCACAAAAGATATTAGAACAAAGTTTTTACAGACCATGAACCAACAAGATTTTCCTATATTAAACCAACTGGTACACAATCGAGCATTGGTGTATCTGGATAACGCTGCCACGACGCAGAAACCACAATGCGTCTTAGATGCTATCACCGAGGCATACAGCCATTGGAATGCCAATGTCCATCGCGGCGTACACCACCTCAGCCAAGTCGCAACGCAGAAACACGAGGAGGCGCGTCAGAAAGTAGCCCAACTCATCAATGCACACTCCACAGAAGAGATCATCTTCACCAAGGGCACTACCGACAGCCTCAATATGCTGGCACGCAGTTTTGGTGATGCGCTGATCAACCAGGGCGACGAGATTATTGTTTCCCAACTCGAACACCACTCCAACATCGTTCCTTGGCAAATGCTCTGCGAGCGCAAACAAGCCACACTCAAGGTCATTCCCTTGCGCGAAGACTTATCTCTTGATATAGAGGCGTTTAAGGCACTCCTGACGGATAAGACACGCTTGGTTTCTGTGGCGCAGGTGAGCAATGTCTTGGGCACCATCAACCCCGTAGACGAGATTATTCGTTTAGCACACAGCAGAGGCATTGCCGTCTGTGTGGACGGTGCGCAGTCGGTCCCTCATTTGGCGATAGATGTGCAGCACTTAGATTGCGACTTCTTGGTCTTCAGTGCGCACAAGATGTATGGACCCACAGGCTTAGGCGTATTATATGGCAAGAAGGAGTGGCTCGACCGACTGCCGCCTGCAGAGGGTGGGGGAGAGATGATTGAGCATGTCAGCTTCCAGAAGACCACCTACAATGTCCTTCCCTACAAGTTCGAGGCTGGCACTCCCAATTATGTCGGAAGCCATGCCTTTGGCAAAGCCATTGACTATCTGCAATCCATTGGTTTAGAATCTATTGCAAAGCACGAACACGCACTAACAGAATATATTGAACACCAGCTGAGCCAGATCAGCCAAGTCCATATCTATGCAGCAGGACGAGACAAAGCAGGTGCTGTTTCCTTCAATATCTACCGCGCCGATGGCACTTTGATTCACCCTTTTGATGTAGGTGTATTGCTCGATCGACAGGGGGTAGCAGTGCGTACTGGTCACCATTGCGCTGAACCTTTGATAGACCACCTCCAAGTACCTGGCACAGTGCGCGCATCCGTGGCTTTATACAACACCCAGGAGGATATTGACGCCTTCATTGTTGCACTCAAAAAGGCCATTATGATGCTGGAGTGAGATAATTAAGAATTTCGAACTGAGAATTATGAAGTTTCCACGCTTGATATTAATGTTACTATTTAGTATTGAGTGTGGATTTCTTTTTGCTCAAGACTCTCTGACCATCATCTCCTACAACCTGGAGAATCTCTTTGATTGTGAGCACGATACGCTCAAGAACGACTCCTCATTTCTTCCCGATGGTATGCACCATTGGACCTACCATCGCTATCACACCAAGTTAGATCGAATTGCCCAAGTCATTGTCAATATATCGGGTTGGGAGAGTGCCGCCTTGGTCGGACTGTGCGAGGTGGAGAACGCCCGTTGCCTACGCGACCTATGCTATCGACTTCGTTGCTTTCATTACAAGTATGTCCACTACGAGAGTCCCGACGAACGCGGAGTAGATGTCGCACTGCTCTATGACTCCACCAAGGTCAACATATTGACCAGCAGACCGTTGCCCGTCATTTTGTCAGGCGATCAAACGCGTGATATATTGTATGTAGAGGCACTCATTGAGAAAAAAGACACCCTCCATACTATGGTCTGCCACCTGCCTTCCATGTTAGGTGGAGCTGCAGCTACAGAGTGGAAACGCCAAACAGCCAAACGCGTGATTCAGCACCAGATTGATAGCATCCTTGCTGAGCAACCCAACGCCCAAATTCTGGTCATGGGCGACATGAATGGCGAACCTACCAACGACCTCCAACACCTCACCAACCTCATGCTTTCAACCGATAGAGTAGGGCAGGGGACGCACAAATACCAGGGTATATGGTCATGCATTGACCAGTTCTATGTTTCCCACGCGCTCACCAACAAGGCTCGTGCGTCCATCTTCGCACCCAATTGGCTATTGGAGGAGGATACCAAATACCTTGACACGCAACCCAAACGCACATATATCGGCTTTCGCTACCACGGTGGCTATTCCGACCATCTGCCTATTGTCTTGCGACTATAGCACAACTCTCGTTGTCTGATTGCCCTCTACGACTACAAATACTCCCTGCTCATCAGTAGGCAATTCTGTGCCTACATAACGCCCCATCATATCGTATACAGCTCGTTCTGAGTTGGTTGTGACAGTTGGTAGAGCGGTTGGCAGTTTCTTCCATTTGGCATATAAGGTACCGTACCAACCTTCTACTATCTCCGTCAGTGGGGCACCACGGAAGGTCTTTGTTTTGTACCATCCGCCAAACTCATGCCCCTCTTTTCGGGCGGTTGGCAGAATATACGTTTCATTTACATATTTGGGCAGTTCCACATCTACTGTTCCGCCGTTCAGCTCCCAGAAGATCACCTGTGGAAAATCATAATAGCCCTCGCCCTCATACACGGCCACTCCGTGTTCAGCACCATGTCTATCATAACTGCATACAGCGATAGCCAACTTGCTAATATCGCCTAACCCTGTCATATCGTATGACTTACCATATACTACCGCCTTTAGATACGCTGGGTTACCTAATGCCTCTTCTTGCGCTATTTCGCGGGGGTAAGCATATACCGTAAATCGTTCTGCGGTAGGGTGAGACCACGAGAGTAGGCTATCCGTTTGCACAAAATCCGTTGGTGCTGCCAGTCGCTCGTTCACCTTCCAACTCATAGGCGGACACAATGCTTTCAGTTGGAAATGCGAAGCCTTCAAATCACGGAAAAGCTGCATATACGCATTCGTATGAAAGAATACCGAACCCGTGTATCCCGATGACAGGTTGCGTCGATTAGCATCTATCTGACGTTGTATCTCCACCACGCCATCGCCATACCCCGACAAACCTGCATCTGGATCAGTGGCGCCATAGGCAGCTTGCGATGCAAAAAAATGCACTCGCTTTCCATCGGGCAACTTGTTCGAGAAGTTCTCACACACTGTTTTTGCCCACCATGGACACAGCACATCATAGTCTTGTCTCGTGGCTTTGGTGGACCAATATATCTGAGGATTCAGATAGTCTACCCATCCTTGTTTAGCCCATTCCAGCGCATTGCAATATAGATAATCATATGATTCCATGGCACTTATACCCGATGGCAACGCTATGCCATATGCTGACGCAGCACCCGATTTCATGGACCAACTGCCCGGAATACCCATACCAAAACGCACCCAAGGCTTCACCTCCTGAATGGCTTTATACAGATTGCATATCACCGAATCCACATTCGCGCGTCGCCAGTCATCATCGGTGCTACCGTCTTTGTCCATATCCTTCACGTTCGATGGCTTGTATAGGGCTTTCGACGCTGCATCCTCACTGTATGTTCCGCCGTAAGCATAAAAATAATCATCCATCAATATACCATCTATATCGTAGTTCTCCACTATTTCCATCAGTACCTTGTGTACATACTCGCGTGCCTCTGGATAACCTGGGTCTATGATTTGACCTTTGAACGAACTATTGTTGTACTTGATAATCCATTTGCCAGCGTTTTTCCACACGAGGTCTGTCGTATCCAAGGTGCCAGAACTGGTCACACGAAACGGATTAACCCATGCGTGCAACTCCAGTCCGCGCTTGTGCGCTTCCTCTATGGCGAAAGCCAATGGGTCATAACCTGGATCACCACCGCGAGTGCCTGTCAGGCTACTCGACCATGGCTCGTAGGACGATTTGTACATCGCATCGCATACTACGCGAACATGCAGACACACTGCATTCATATTTCCGCGTGCCATCACATCCAATATCTTGCACAGACCCTCTTTCTGTTGTTCCACATTGTGCGACCTTGGCCAGTCGATGCCGTTTGTTAACCACGTGGCACGAAACTCATGTTTCGGATTATTCGCAACTGTCATCTGGCATAATGCTAATGCCAAAAAGAGAAATAGTACTGATTTTTTCATTGTTTTGTAGGGAATTAGACAATTTCGCTGCAAAGGTACAAATAATTTGCTATTTGACAAAACACTAAATGCTTTTTTTTCAAAAAACACCAAAAAAAGCCGTGCCAATCGCTTGGCACGACCCCATAAAAAACAATCTAAAAACAATCAAAACAAATCCTTATGATGAACACTTTTTTGTGCGGGATTCGAGCGCACAAACCTTTTATTGTATCTCGATAACTCGGGTAGGTTCTTTCGCTGGCAGATTCTCCAACTTAGGCAATTTTATTTTCAGCACACCGTGCTTCGCTTTCGCGGTAATTGCCTCACGGTCAATGTTTTCTGGCAGCATGAGTGCCTGTTCAAAACGGGTGTAGTTAAACTCGCGACGTAGAAACTTCGCCGACTTCTCATCATCGGTGTTTTCTTGTTTCTTCTCCACAGAAACCACCAATTGATCTTTGTCATTCACATGCACTCGGAAGTCCTCTTTGGTCATGCCTGGCACGGCCAATTCTATCACAAACTCCTTCTCAAACTCTTTGACGTTGATTGCAGGAACTGTGGTAGCACGCATGGGGAACCAATCCTCATTGAAGAAATCGTTGAAAATGGCTGGCAACCAGTTTGGGTTTTGCCTTCTGATAGTAGGTAACATAATAACAATAAATTTTATAGTTAGGTTTAGGTCTATGGCAACATCCTCTCGTTAGGCTGCTTGCCATTTTTCCTTGGCACAGGGCTTATTGCAAATAGTGTGCCAAACTGCCAAGCTGGCATAATATTTCACATTTTTTATCATTTCACCACGTTTTTGCAGAGTTTGCTGGCAGTTTTAACCACTGATTCTCTGAGTAAAATCACCATTTCGCACAATTCTTTTTGCGTAATTCACAAAAATGTAGTACCTTTGCAGCCCAAAACAAAAAATACTATGCCCACACCATTTTCTCCCGAGATCATCCAACTCCGCAGCGATATAGAAAAACATATCGGTCGAGCCTTGCAATCTCCTGCTGATTTTGAACAACTTACACACCGTATCTGGGAAAAACAGCATGCGGTATTATCGCTCTCAACCATCAAACGCCTTTGGGGATATGTTGAGAGCAATGGCTCACCTCGCCTCTCTACGCTCAATACCTTGGCGCGGTTTCTTGATTTTGCAGATTGGAATGCTTATCTTGTCTCGCTCGAACAGCATGGGGGCATCGAGAGTGCCATGTGCACGGGGGAGGGCATACAGACAGCCGACCTACAAATGGGTGATTTGATAGCAGTAGCATGGCAGCCTAATCGTCTGTGTATTTTCCGATATTTAGGTGATAACCTATTTGTTGTAGAAGAATCAAAAAACGCCAAATTGCAGGTGGGGACGACTTTTTCCGCTGTGCGTTTTATGATTTCTGAGCCCATGTATTTGGACAATATTCTCCTTGCTGACGGCACCCACACCTCCTACGTCGCTGGCAAACACCACGGCCTCACCTCCGTCACCAAAATAAACAATCCTATACAACCCTAAACAACTCTACACAACCCCCATGGACATTTCCGATTCAGGCTTCATATCTCCCGAGGCGTTCTCCACGAACTGGCAAGACATCTCCCTGCTCCAGCAGCGGTCGCACAACTGCCTCTATACCGCTTCGCGCTACGGCAAACGCTATGTGCTGAAGGGACTGTCTGCTGATTGCCAGTCGCTCACGGACTTGCTCTTGCTTCAGCAAAAGGAGTTCGAGTTGGGCATTGCGCTCAGCCATCCTAACATAGCCGAGACCTATTCGCTGGAGGAGATAGAAAACTGCGGTCGGTGTATCGTGATGGAGTATGTGGATGGCACAACATTAGCAGAATGGCTGACCACCAACCCCTCTAAACCAGCTCGCCAACGCGTGATGATGCAACTGCTCGATGCCTTGGAGTATATCCATTCGCTCCAACTTGTCCACCACGACCTCAAGAGCAGCAATATCCTCATCACCCGCAACGGACAGAATGTCAAGCTCATTGACTTCGGACTAAGCCAAACGGATGCTGCGCACCTCCAGAACGATGTGCAAGTGGATATTGATAAATTCGCTCTTGTACTTTCCTTGCTTTTTCCAAAGCGTTACCAAAGGCTTCGCCAACGCTGCCAAAAACATCTATTTGCCAATATCTCTGCGCTTCGCGCCACTATTGAGCACCAAGAGCGAATAAAAAAACATATCCCCTATTTCGTAGCAATTATCATATTGATTTTCAGTATCTTATTATCTATTCATACCTATCGTGTCTACCAAGAATCGGAGCAGATGGCTACTGTGGCAGAGCAGTATATAGCCCAAAAACACCGCGAACAGGAGATGATTGATAAGGTACATCTGCTTGTTGTGAAACAACTTTCCACCCTGCAACAAGCAGCTAATTCTGCAAACACGTATGTGGAATTCACACAGCATCCTGCCTATATGGAGGTATGGCAAACGCAGGCGACCATTCGCGATTCTTTAGCAAACACCTTTTCGGAAGACCCTGTATTGCGTAACCAATGTATAGAGGTATGGTCTATAAGTTTTGGCGAGCGTTTCATGCAAATAGATGCTCATGTCAAACAAGCCAAACCGCTTCAGTAATTTGGCTTTATTCGCCCTCATTGGCACTTTTCCTACACGAAATTTGAATAAGAACCTTTTTCGCACCTTTGATGTCTCTACGCATTCCCGATACATACCCGATACATACCCGACACATACCCGATACATATGTATACCCCATGAATACCCTACGAATATCCCCCGAATGTCCCATGAATACCCCACCCAAAGAATCACTATGAGAGTCATTCGGGTACCCTTGCCTTGTCTCCATTGTTCCTCCCATTGTCTTCATTGTTGATTATCATTGTCTTTATTGTTGTTCCCCTGCCGTGGCACAATGTTAGTGCCACGGTAATAATCGTTCGAGCGTGCGAGATAAGAATAGTTGTCTATGTTGTCTTTATCCTTATCTCTGTTTAATTATTGTCCCTATTGTTGATTTCTTCCCTACCAAAATTAACTTAATTTTTGTTTTCTTCAATATTTTCTTGCATATCTGCAAAAAAATGTGTACCTTTGCGCCTTGAAAGGGTGGAGGCTACGCCTCATCTACCGCAAGCGTGCAGCAGAATCCTCTCATGACATAGATAAGATAGCGTTTGCTATTTATTCGTTGACAATCCTTGAAACCTGAGAAATTTCAAATGTCGTCTTGAATAAATGAGCGAACGCCCACGTTTTAGGCGTGGGCGATTCGTTGTTTGGACGACAGGGTATTCTCAGGACCTCAAGGTATGGACAAGGAATCGTTCATGCCTTTTTTGTGTGCCAAACTGACATACACAGCACGAAAACCATGCCAAAACACCCGCGCTAACGGCATTCAAACGCAAAAGAACCAACAAGAACCAACCGATTTCTTGCCCGCATACCAAAAAAGCACTACCTTTGCAAAGCAAATACCAAACACTAACAAAAGTATGACAAACATTCGACTAATCCTCATTATTTCTGCAGCAATTGGATTATTAACCAGCTGTGGCAACATGTCTAAAGGCAAACCCATGTCAGGTGCAGACCTGATAGAGTACAACGAAACAGTAGCCAAAGTGCAACAAGTCGAAACGCTCCTTGCCGACATTAGTGGTATGGAAGCAAGCGATGCACTTCAACTATCTCAGTTGGCAGACCAACTGTGTTACACCTACGATGCTAATGGATTAGATTCTGCTTCCATCGCCAATTGCCAAGCGCTCCAACAACGCATGGAGCAACTCAAGCAAACTATCCACCAGACTATCAAGAACAATATGCACAATATCTATGTGTCTATTGTGAACGATGATGATTGCCTCGTGGAGAAAAAAACCGCTTACCCTGTTTATCTCAAACGCGGTGAAAAACTCTATGTAAATGTCAAGACCAAACGCGCTGCTACACTCAAAGTCTATAACTACGACTCACATTCCACCCTCAAAACCATCGCAGATAAAACGGCTTTCAAGTTCAATATGGAGATTGAGAATAGCGCCATCTACTTGGTTGAACTCAACCCAGGCGCAAGCTCACAATATGCATCAATCCACATCACATATACCACCAACCTGCTCGACCGTCTCACTCCTGTGACTGTCAATGAGCGCACGGTTGAAGCTAAACAGGGTGATTTCCGTGCATGGCCGGTCAAAGGTATCAAGATGACGCCCATTTTGGATGAGCCTCGCAAATTCACCCTTCGCGGACAGCTGAAAGCCATGTTCTCGGGATCTTATCGCGGATTGGTAGCAATTGAGGTGCCTGCGGGTGCTACAGATATTCTCTATCGTATGCGTATCTCTACCAATGAAGCAGACCGCAGAAGCGATGGTGAATTTAACGACAACATGAATGCCTCTTATCGCAAAATCAAGTCGCTGGGTTTACCCGTGTACGAATCTACCAAGAGTTCGGGTATCTTGAATACAATTTTGGGAGAATACACTCCATTGCGCGAAGAGGATGCGTATATCAATATGTTTGTCTTCAGCAGTTCGTCCCAAGCAAAGAAGTTCCAAGACGACAAACCAACTAATCAGTTGAGTTACGATGTCAATAGTTCTATCATGGGTATGCAATCCAGCAATGGTCGTATTCCAGTGAAAGGCAGAAGTGTTATCTATCTTGGTTTTGAGAACGAACGCACTCGTTACAACAACTATGTTTGGGTAGAGGTCTTGGCTTCTAAAACCATCAACGAGTATTTCAAATCAGAGTATTATATCAACTAATAGTACCACTCTACACCACACTACACAATACTACACAATACTACACAACCCTATACAACCCTATACAACTCTATACCATTCTACACCACTCTAAACAACACACTTATGGCAAGAATTCCAGGACTCAGTTTTTCGCTCAAACGAGCAGTAGGTATCTCGGGCTTGAAGACCAAAGTAGCCCGTGCAGTAGGTATCCCCACCACCAAACAAGGCCTCGAGCGCAAAATCGGTGGCGCTATCCTCAAAGGCTTAACAGGCAAAAGGCGAAAATAAACACCCTTACAACTTTTAAAACTCTTAAAACTTTTTTAACTTATAAGATTATGGGACTTTTCAATTCAATCAAAGACCACTTCACAAACGCAGAGTTTGCTGTGGCACCAAACAAGAAGGTAAAAACTATTTGTGCTGACTTCAAGAAGGCTTTTGGCTGCACTTTGGCTATCTACAAAGGCAAGCAATTGGCTGATGGCGATCTGACGCTCAACCAACTCAACCAAAAGACCAGCAAGGATGTGAAAACAAGTGCAACAGCTGAGTTGAAGATTAAAGCATCGATGAAAGTAGGCGATGCAGAGAAACTCTTCAACGATCTCTTTGGCTTGACTGTACAAATCAAAGATCCAGCAGGTGAGAAATGTGTGGACAACAAACTCACCATTGGACAAGCTGCCCGCGGCGAGTAAATAAAGTACTTACTATCTAATTATATACTTATGGAAGGAATTATTGAAAAATATATGGAGGAGATTGAAGACTTAAAAAGCACTTTAGAATCCTCAAAGAATGATTTAGCCTATTATAAAGAGAAGAAACGCTTGGCACGTCCCAATGCGCGCGGACGAATCGCAGGAGATAATTGGTCTGCACAATTAGAGATAGCGAAATATGATTTGTGCATTGCTACTATTGAGAACAAAATAGAGTTGTGTAAAAATCAAATAAAATTGCGAAATACAGCTATTAAAGAAGAGAAGGCAAAATCAAAAAGAACTCGTAAATAATACAACTAAAATAAATCAATAAACTTAGTGGTAGTCTATCTGCATAACAAAATAGGACAATGCCCGTAGTCCTCAGGTTATGGGCAAAAAAATAACTATTAAATAACAATTATTATGAGTTACACAAAATTAGAAATCCGTTACACAACAGACGGAATCAACACACAGGCAAGCGTAAACACACGCGATGGTGAGAAACACAGAACCCTTGCTCTGCCCAAAAAAGTACAAGAGTATGGTGATAAGTATGGCTATGATACACTTACTCTCAACTACAACGGCGATCGTCTAATCATCAAACATGATGATACAGTACTGATGGATACTGATATCAATGGTACTAATAGCAACGAGTACATAACATCTATCGTATCATACGAGTGGATGTAATTTTTAGGGAACTAACTGATAAATAAAATCTAATTATGGCAAAAGCAATTTCTGTAACAGGTCAGAAAAAAGTAATGACTCTGCAAAAAGAATTTAACGAGCAATATCCATATATACGCATCAATGTATATTCGTTAGAGGAAAAAACTAAACGTGAGAATGGTGGCACTATTGTTCCTGTTGATAATTCACAAACAATTGCAACTGTTCGAACAAAGCAAAATCCAGGAAGCATTACTATTACAGGTAATAAGAAGGTAAAAACTCTGGAGAATGAGTTTGAGGAAATATATGGATTATATGTAGAAGTGGCGTTTGAAACCGCGGCAGGAAAACGATATTATACTCGCAGTAATGCTGATAATCTCAACGGAGAGAAAATGGAAGCGAGAATAAATGGTGACAATATGACTTTGTCTGCTCTTAATGCGTTGTGCGAGCAAGACGGATGCAAAAAAGGAGTGTGGAACTAATACTAAAATACTTTTTATAGGACAACGCTCGCAGTCCTGAAGTTGCGGGCATAATTGATCAATTATTAAAAATTTTACAACTATGGCAGAAATTAAATTGACTGGCAACATGAAGGTTAAATCCCTCAAGGCTGATTTCAAAGAGGCATTTGGTGCAACTCTTCGCGTGTACAAAAGCGCATCTTGCAAAGGTGGCTTCGCTGATGACAACGCTACTCTCGCATCTATCCGCGCTGAGGGCGCTAAGGGTGGCGAGTTGAAGATCGTTGGTCACATGCAAGTAGGCAACTTCGAGAAGAAGATTGCTGAGATGTACGGTATTGGCGTTCAAGTAGCTACTGCTGACGACAGCGCTTTGGCTGACAACGGTGGCACTATCGCTGCTGCTGGTCGCGCTTAATCCAAGTGACCAAACAACAAGGCAGGCGGGCTTGACCGCCCACCTGCTTACAAAGGATATCGCCCATAGTCCTCAAGTTATGGGCAAAAAAATAACTATTAAATAACAATTATTATGAGTTACACAAAATTAGAAATTCGTTACACTACAGACGGAATCAACACACAGGCAAGCGTAAACACACGCCAAGGTGAAAAACACAAAACTATTTCATTACCTAAAAAAGTGCAGGAGTACGGAGATCGCTATGGTTATTCATCACTTATAGTTACCTCCTGCTTAGATCACTTAATTATTATGTTTGGTAGTACAGTACTTATGGATACGGACATCAATGGTACCAATAACAATGAGTTCATTAGAAGTATCGTATCTTACGAGTGGATGTAATAGTTTTATCACATCAGGCAGAGGAGTTTGATCGCTCCTCTGCTTACAGACCCTTCCTAACTCCCTTTAAAGGGGAGGGATAAAATGAGGAAAGTGATCTTTGACGTATTGTAGAGAAAAATCTCAAATCGCAATCCTTACATGGACGGCGTGATAAACACTCGCCATGAGCCATCCGCTTCTCGCTCTACATAATGTTTACCCAGCAAAGTTTGTAACAATTTTTGCAATGCAGAACGATTTATACCGATTTCTTCTTGTAAGTAAGCCAATGTTGCTTTAGGTTCTCTGCGTAATTCACGAAGAATTTTCCCATAACTCGGCGTGCGAAAAGCGATTCGCTCACCATCATACCACCATACATCTTTACTTTTTTCCGTTACAAACAGGACATCATTTTCTATCTCGTGGCAAATTAAATTTACCATATACTTATGGAATGGGCGTATATCCTTGAGTGAAGCATGCGCACCATCTGCAGGGGTAGAACCGACAATCAAATCCGCACGATGCAATGCTTCTAAATAATCTTGTTTCAAACGACTGCGTACAACAATCATCGGATAGCCATGGCGCGAAAGAATGTAATTGACCATCAGTCGGGCAATACGACCATTGCCATCCTCAAATGGGTGAATACGAATATATCGATAGTGAAACAATATCGCTAAGTCAATAGGTGATAATTTGCCTTCTTGTTCTGCATGATTGTACCAATCAACCAAATCTGCCATCAATGCAGGTGTCTCTTCGGGAGAAGCATACTCAAATCGATCGCCATAGCGAGTAATCACACTATTTGGGCGTGTCTTGTACTGTCCAGCATGAATCACATAGCTCGTTTGTACGCCTCCAGGTAACATACGATAAACCGTATAATCCTCTCGAAGCAATGTGCGATGAAGGGTGCGAATAAAGTTTTGCGTAAGTGGAAGCTGCTTATCGGATGATTCCACCAACATCATTTGCAATCCCACATTGCTTGCTTTCATCTCTTCGCAGTCGCGGAAATTGGCTTCACCTACTATTTTTCCAAAGAGCAATAGCAATTCCGTTTGACCATAGGTTAGTGTATTTCCTTCGATATGATTACTATTGTAGTTAAAGTCAATAGTAAATCGACGACTCAATCTATCACGATCAATTTCTGCTAATGGTTGCAGATTTTGCCACTGTGTTAATACCGTTTCTAATTTAGTATTTGCCATAACTTCTTATCATTAATCCATAAAACACCTTATTTGGTGGTACATAAACCACCATTTCGGGTGCAAAGGTACAACAAAAAATGCACATACGCAAGTAAAGCGAGCCTTTTTTTGAAAAATCATAGATTTTATCTATTGAAGCAGCTTCTCTGCTACTCGTTGGAAGCTTGCTTACATAAGAGTATGCAGAGGGGCAGATTCATAAGGCGAAGCCGTATTTTTCAAAACAGGCGAGTGCCACTGGAGTATGGGATGCATTGAGCGAACGTAGCTACGGGGGAATTGCTGAGTAAGAGTTTGAGCTTTTGCGAAAACAATTGCTTGGCAAGGCAGATGTCCGACGGTACTACATTTATTTCACATACGCAAGCATTTGGGCAAAAAAACGACATTTTTCTCTGCAATACGCAAGTATAAATGACATAGGATATAGCCCGTAGTCCTGAAGTTGCGGGCAACAAACATAACAACAAATACAAACAAAACAATTATGGCAAGTAAAGTACGCGTTTATGGCAAAGCACAAAATCGCACCGCTTTGGGTATTGTGAATGCCTATTTAGTAATGTATCCTCATGCAACTGCGGAAGATTTGAACAAAGCATTCCCATTGGAATTGCAATCACATGGCACATGGAAATCACTCTTTCGTACCCCAGAAGAGTATGCTGCCAACGAAGCTAACCAAGGTCTTTGGTTCGCAGAGGAAGATGAGATTCTCCACCTGCAAGATGGTACACAATTAATATTCCTAAAACTCTGGCCCAAAGACAAATTTGACAACATTGTTAATCATGCCAAATTATATGACATCGAGATTGCTGAATTTGAGAAAGGTGAGAAAGGCACTAAAGGCGGTTATCGTCTTGAGTACCTCAACGGCTATGTTCCACCTGTACCAACCAAGAAAGGTATGCCTAAATGGTTGTTGGCACTCATTGCTGTATTGGGCTTGGCAGTAGTAGCATTGCTCCTCTTCTTGCTCTTGGGCAAGAAAGCGGAGCCACAAGTGGTAGAGGTAGAGAAGATCGTGGTAGTACACGACACCCTCTATATCCAACAAATTGCTGAAATCGAGAAGAACTTCAACGCAGCTGAATTCGAACTCAACAAAGCAGACCTCAGTGAAGATGCTAAGTTCGTATTGCACGATTTGGCTAAGGTAATGAAGGACAACGAGGGTCTTACTCTCAAGATTTTGGGTCACACTTCTGCAGAGGGTGAAGCTAACCATAATAAGAAACTCTCAGAGGCGCGCGCTAAAGCAGCGGTAGATTTCCTCGTTGAGCGTGAGGGTGTAGCAGCAGAGCGTCTTTCTTACGAAGGATTGGGCAGCAGCCAACTCAAGAATACAGAGAACCCTAACGCACCAGAGAACCGTCGTACCGAGTTCGTGGTAGTAGAATAAATCAATACAGGTGGGGGCTCCACCATTCATAACTACTAATATTTAAACTATGAATACTTACAAAGAACTCATACTGCAAAACTGTGCGGGGATTGTGAACAAAGTGCTGACCGGCATGCAAAAATACAAATTAGGAACAGGAAAGATACCTGTAGCTCAAAGCCCAATACTCTATCGTTGGTGGTTTCCTGAGACCTCTAAAGTTGTGACGATCTTGCGCAAATGGAAAGGTAGCGACTTGCTAGCTGGAGTACAAACATGTGCGTTCGAGGGTACAACCTACTACGCTTTGTATTTTGGCAAGAGCAATAATGGTTATCGTCGTTTTTGTCAACACAGCACAGGCAATGTCCATACTTCTACTTTGCGCAGAACCATCCACAGTTTGCTAACTGATGACCTGTACGACAAAGCGACTCACGAGCAAGAGATTACTGATTTGCTCAGAGAATGTTATTTCGAGTGGACAGTCATAGGCAAAGAGGATGAGAACTTGGTAGAGTGCATAGAAGCAATATGTATTGTGCATGGCACCTATCCGCTGAACATTGATGGCAATCCTGCGATTAATGAAGATTGGCGTAAGTATATGATGGGAGAGCGCGGAAAAGTAAAAGATAATATGTAATATTAACCTTATAAAAAACGATTATTATGAGTCTAGAGTACTACAAGAAGCAAATGGTGGATTTGCGTGCCAGATTGCAAAAAGAGAAAGACGCAAAGAAAAATGACAACGAGCGTTATGCAGCTTTAGTAAAAGGTGCATCTTCGCCAAGTAGTAAGGCGTATTATCGCAAGTCAAAAATTGACCACGCAGCTTCGCATGACCGACAGATTGAATCAATCAAGCGTCAGATTGAGAGTTGCAAAGAGTCTATCGCTCGCGAGCGCAAGCGTAAATAAAATCATTAGGTCAGCGGGATTGGGTTCCCGCTGACTTACAAAGAAAAAAATAGAATAAAAGAGATGAAATCCAGTATTATTGATGTACCTCGTAAATATACTGAGGAAGATTTGTTTGGTATCAACAAGTACCAAAAGGCACTGACCAAGTTTATCAAACTCACCAACACCCCTATCACTATTGCCCTACAAGGCGAATGGGGAAGTGGCAAAACATCGCTGATGAACCAACTCCGCTGGGAACTGTGCGATAGCGAAGGCGCAATTTATTTCCCTGTATGGGTCAACACCTGGCAATACTCATTGATGAAAACTCCTAACCAAGCCATCATGAGTATCTTGGAGGGGTGCATCAACCAAATCGGCGCCCTCAATCCTAATGCCAACAAATGGGATGAAAGCAAAAAGAAGATTGGCGGTATCTTCAAGAAAATGGCGACAGTAGGTACAAAGATTGCTGCCAATAAAGTCGGCATTGATGGCGGATTAGTGGATGAACTATTTAGCACCGATGCAAGTACAGAGTCGGATATCCTGCAACTGAAAAACGAAATCGGCAAACTCATTGATGAAGCATTGACCGCTGATCCATCCAAACAAGGTTTTACATTCTATATTGATGACCTGGATCGTATAGATCCACCAGTGGCGGTAGAGATATTGGAATTATTGAAGAATATCTTTGACTTGGATAAATGCGTATTTATCCTTGCTATTGACTATGATGTGGTTATCAAAGGTCTTAAATCTAAATTTGGCGAATTGACCGAGAAGAACGAACGCGAGTTCCGTGCTTTCTTTGATAAGATTATCCAACTGCCATTTTCTATGCCTGTAGCATCATACAATGTCAACACTTTCTTGGTAGATGCGCTGAAGAAAATAGAATTTCTCAACGAGGAGGAACTTAGTAATCCGCAATTGGCAGAGGACCTGTCTGAGATTGCTCAACTATCGGTAGGATGTAACCCACGATCTTTGAAGCGTTTGACCAATACCCTCTCACTCATCTCAATCATCAATAGCGAGGTGTCAGAAGCAGAGGATACAGATTCCTACAACAAGTTGCTGAACTTTGCATTCGTATGTATGCAAATCGCATATCCTTATATATATAATCAGTTGAGTGAGGAGCCTGACTTCAAACAATGGAACGAAAGCATTGCTGCAAAACTCAAATTGCGCAAACTGACCATAGAAGAGCAAGAGAGCCTGAATGCAGCGGAGGAGTTTGATGAGGAGTGGGAGAAAATTCTCTATCGTATGTGTCAGAAAGAGACGCATACAAGTAATAGAGTCTTCCAAGTATCAAGCTTGTTGAATAAAATTGCTGCGATTGTGAACAACGATGAGCAATTGGGCGACATAGTAGAATCCACGATGGCACTCTCTGCTGTGACCAACCTCAAGGCGTTTGATTCTGCACCTAAGAAGGGAAAAAGTAAGAGCGTATCGTATGGTATCTGGCGTGTGGTTTACACAGAAGATAAGAAGGCGGAAGTGTATAAAAATGGCGAACGTTGTCGTAAGGCCAGTCCTGCTCTTCGTGAGATAGCAGCGGAATTAGGCATTGAAGTTAAGCCAGAATGGCGCACCTCTCAACTAAGAAGTACGGTGCAAAAAGCAATGCTCAATGCAGGAGGAAAATAAGCATAAATAATAACATATTTTAGGTCAGCGGAATAGGACTATTGTTCGTAAAATTTAACAATTATGGATTTAAGCAAATTCGCAAGCAAAGCCCAAGGACTATTGGGTAAAATGTCTGAAGTGACACAAGAACTATCAGAAAAAGCAGAAAAACGCGCTACGGAAAGAAAAGATCAGATTAAATCTGCTAGTGAGACTTTGACCGAAAAATCGGGTCAAATGATACAATCCGCATCAGAACTTACAAAATCTTTTGCAGAAACTGTATCAGATAAAGAAACCTATAAAAACATGGGTAAAACAATACAAACCAAACTAACAGCAGATAAGGATGAAGACGGAATACCTGATATTATAAACAACGTCGGGAAAGGAGCTGTGAAATTAGGAAAGACAATAAGTGGAGTTCAAGCCTATCAAGATGCAAAAGCAGCTAAGCAGTTAAAACTAGAAGCAGATGAGATAAAGAGTTTTATAGACAAAGAGAATGAACATAGACGTCAAGAAAGTAATGAAATATTAGAAAAATTTGCGCGCGTTCGATTGGAGGCACTGCAAAATACAGTAGGTAAGTTTTTGCTATATTTAGATCTTATCAATAAGAAAGCTAAAGTCAAAGAGTACGACTTTATGACGAGCATTGATATCACCCCGGAACAAGTAAAAGAATTAGAAACGGTGAATATGAATGCATCAACAGCTTTGAGAACACTAAGTATTGCTGGAGGTAGTGCAATAACCGCAGTGATGGGAATACCTGCTATCGTTACACAAATTGGTGCCGCTAGTACGGGAATAGCTATCAGTTCACTGCATGGAGCTGCTGCCACAAATGCTGTTTTTGCATGGCTAGGAGGAGGGTCTATTGCATCAGGAGGATTGGGAGTCGCAGGTGGAATGGCCGTACTAGGAGCAATGACTGGTATTATCGCATTGGCTTCTGCAAGTGTGGTGGCAACAGCCTATTTCTCTAAAAAGAATACCGAAGCAACACAGTATTTAGCTGATGTCAAAGAACTGAAAGCTAAAATGGAGCTGGGATGGACTGTGTTAGATGGTGTTAATAAAAGAGCAATTGAATTGCAAGACCTAACATTACAACTTAAAGATAGATGCATGCTGTATCTTGATAAAATGACTGATATTATGATTGGTTTTGATCCTAAAAATGAAGAACATGTCAAGATATTTCAACAAACAGCTATTGTGATAAAATCAATGAGCGAGTTAGCTCAAGTACCTATTATGGATGATGATGGAAACGTAAGTGAAATCTCCGGAATAGCCAAAGGTAAAATATTAAACGTTTTGAACAACCAACTTCAATAATACTAACTTCAATATGTCTGGTAAAAAATCTATTAATTGGTCCAAGATAGGAATATCCACTTGGAATAGTGTTGGTGCAAAAACAGTTAAGTCTGTTTTTACTATTGCATCAAAAAAACTAACAAAAGAATTAGCTGATAAAGCTGAAATAACAGCGGAGCAAACTCAAGATATAACAGATGCTTTAGCGGATTGTATAAATTATATGATAACGCAAAAAGTAAATCATCAACATGTTGATAATATTTATCTATCAGAGATGCTGCAGTCAAATTTAATTCCTGCTATTGCCAATATTGCTAGTAATAATCCAAAAGGACGTGAGGTTGTCCAAATGATATCGTCATACGTATCGGATATTACGACAAATGATATCACAGTCACGATTATGGAACAATTCGCAGATAACGAAATTTTAGAGCATTTACAATTTACAGCAGACCAAATAGCAGCTTTAAACGTTGCTGATGAGCTAATGGAAGAAGGTATAGTAGTGTCCAATGATACCACTGAAGAAGACATTACAGAAAATACTCTAGTTGAAACCATTGAAGAAACGGAAGTCACAGAAGATATATCATGCGTAAAAGAAGATATGACTGCCGAAGAAGATGAACAATTTGTGAATTATGTGTTTAATAATACACAGTTAGACTTTTCCTCTTCTCAAGCCGCTGCAGAAAGTTTTGAAAAATTTATAATCATAGCTGGCGAAGTGGCAAAATTCACCGAGTTACAAGAGACAAAACGTACACAAATACGTTCGAATGCTGATGTAGCAATAAAAAAAGTAGAGGCAATGAGAGAGGTTTTACAAGAATATCTTACAAAATCATTTGATGAGAGAAGCGCTATCTTTGCCAAACATTTTGAAGTTGTAGATTCTGCTCTAATAAATGGTGATACCGCCATGCTCTCTGCTGGACTAAATGCTATCAATGAACTAGCAGCTAGTAGCCCTTTCAAGGCTCTAGCGGATTTTAATTCCGTTCAGCAAATGTTGCTTACAGATAATGAGACTGAATTTGATATATAAAAAATAGGATATTAAGCTAATGAAAACAAAACTACTGTTACTCTTACTTACCTTTACTGCGCTTTGCATGCAAGCGCAGGAAGTAGAGAACGCAGCGCCACTATCTGTGGCTGCGGATCGCCCTGGTATGGCGACGGGCGTGGGTGTACTGCCGTTCAAAACCATTCAATGGGAGACGGGCTTCCAATGGGATTATGCTGATCGTCAACCCTCGTTCACATTACCCACTACTATGCTGCGCTTTGGTGTAGCACCCTTTGCGGAGTTACGTTTAGAATATGATGGTACCTTATTCCGCACTACGGAATGGAATTACACCCAATGGCAATATCAAGTAGAACCATTGATATTGGGTACCAAGATTCGTGTATTTGACGGTTGGAAAGCCGTACCTAAAATCAGTTTCTTGGCGAATATCGCTATACCTATCACCAAAGAGGCATATCAGAGCTCACATGTAGCCCCCAGTCTATATCTGCTCTTTGAGAATGATGTGACCGATTGGCTCAATCTGTGCTATAATCTTGGCGCAGAATGGAATGGCGTAGATGCTACCCCCAGCACCTTCCTCGCACTATGTCTCGGCTTTACCATCAATGACCAATGGGGTGCATTTGTGGAGAGTTACAACTATTTCACCCGCCTCAATAGCCACACTGAAGCCGATTGGAACTTAGATGCAGGCTTTACCTATATGCCTCACCATCGCGTACAACTGGATGTGTATGCCTCTATCAATTGCCAAGACCCAGCCATGTATTCCAATGTGGGACTTGGCGTAGCATGGTTAATTAATCCGTAAGAAACAAATCAGTATAACATATGAATTCAAAACTACTTACATTCAAGCAAGAACTTAATCGCGTCTTTGACGACAACTTGCACACCAAACAATGGCATAACTATGTGGACTATACCATCATCGGTTTTATTGTTTTGTCCACCATCGAAGTATTCCTTTCTACCTACGACGGTATTGTAGAGCGTTATGGTACATGGCTAACTGTCATCGACTATCTCACAACCGCTTTCTTTACTATAGAGGTGAGTTTACGTATCTGGAATGCTGACCAGTTAGACCCTAAATACAAAGGATTCTGGGGACGCGTGCGCTACTGTTTCTCTTTCTACGGATTGATCGATATCCTCTCTACCTATCCGTTCTATCTGCACTTCTTTATGCCTATCCCATATGTGGCACTCAAGGCATTGCGTATTGCCCGCTTGCTGCGTATCTTCCGCTATATGAAGGCATTTAGTATCTTGTCACGAGCATTTCGCTCGAAGAAAAACGAGATGAAGGTATCGCTCCAGTTCTTGGCTATTGTGACGCTCATCTTGTCTTTTGTCCTCTTCTTCGTAGAGCATGAGGCACAACCTGAGGTGTATGACAACGGTTGGACATCTGTCATCTGGGCATTCGCGCAATATATTGGCGACCCGGGTAACTTCGCAGACACCCCACCTATCACCTTTACAGGACGCATCATTGCATGTATCATCGGTATATTAGGTATTGCTATCTTCGCCGTGCCTGCCGGATTGATTGGCTCTGCTTTTACGGAAGTGATGGAGAAGGATGAGAAGAAGGAGAAGATAGAGGCATATATTAATAGCATTGTACATTCGTTTAAATTTGATAAGGATCAACAACATACTGGACTTTTCTATGTACCTCGATACATTCCTTTAGACCGTATATTGACTCGTAAATTTCTAACACAAGAGAATATTCTTGAAGCAGTAAAAGCGTCAGATTGCTTGCATCTATATAATCTAATGGATGCAAAGAATTCGCAGGATGAACCAGAGAATAAAGTTGTTGTAATCAATTTTTATAAGAATAGACCATATGGATGTTGCATTGATAGAGGATCAAAAGTGACAATCGTTAGTACCTCTGGACATACAGAACCTGCAACTGGTTGGCTGGCATATCATATAGCTAAATTAGGTGGTTTCAATTATGTTGCCAAAGATGTTGAGTCTGATCCGGACAATCCAACCACTTATTACAATGTATCGGATGTAAATGCTTGCCCTAATTTACCATTGTTTATTGAGGATATCAATAGATTATCTGCTAAAGAAGGTAGTTGGGTAATACCTATATTAGGTGCAACAGGTTTGCTCAATCGTCCAACACAAATTCATTTCTGCTACAATAGTATCAAACATGATGATTCATATGATGATCCAAACAGTCGTATTTCTGATTATTCATTGTTTGATAAAATGTACAATGCTGTTTCCGAAGAATTAGAAAAGGAGTACGGCTATAAGTCGGATAAGAATGAATGGTATGCTATTGGAAAAAACAATATAGCGCACCATATTGTTGCAGACAATGTCTTTACCATTCGTGTAGAATGTCGTGTTTGGTTATACGATGCACGTTTCTTGTCTATAATCAAGAGTATGAGTGAAAAATTACATGATACTCTCGAACCTGAAAAAGCATTAGTACTTCCTCCCGAAATGGTTACTCGCCCTAAAGGCAAAGACTTTGGTATGGCAGATTATGTAAACTAACATCTATATGCGCGTTCTTGTTACCGCCTTTGAGCCTTTTGGTGGGGCGGACAGCAATATCACACAATCCGTTCTTTCTCTATTGCCTGATTCCATTGCAGATTGGGCGATAGAGAAAGTGTGTTTGCCTGTTAGTTTCAAGCGCGCACCTATCGTACTGCGAGAGGCTATAGCGACCTTCTCCCCTGATTTAGTCATCATGCTTGGGCAATGTCCCTCGGGCGAAAATATCCGTTTGGAGCGCTTTGCTATCAATATGATGGACAGCACAAAAGGCGATAATGATGGCTATATCCCCAACGAAGAAACCATTTACGCTCATCAACCACTCGCCTTGCAAACACCATTGCCAATCAAGGAATTAGAGCGGTTTTGTACAGATAATGTACAGCCCGTACAAGTGTCTAATTCCGCAGGATTGTATGTCTGCAACCGCGTATATTACGAAGCACTATATCTGCAAAAACGAGCCATCTTTGTGCATGTGCCAAAGAGTATGGAAGGGATAATAGCCAAAAATGTACTGGAGTTTCTTCTGCAAAATTATCAATAAGTAAGATAAATAAACAACCCTTGCGCAGAATTGTGCAAGGGTTGTTTATTATTATATTTATAGACTATATTTGCGATTAGCGTACTTGAGTCAAACTCTTCACATGCGCATTGAAAGCCTCCTTACCGAGCAACTCCTCAAGAGTGAGGTGCATGCGGTAGTTCCAGAAATGCTCTGGGTTACTTGGCAAGTTGATACGCTCAGCATGTTGGTCAGGCAAGCGAATCTCACCATCAATAGCCAACCAGTCTTGCAATGGCAGGATTACCCACATAGCAGGGCTGTGCATGTGCTGATTAACGATGAATTCGGCGATTTCTGGTGACATCTCCTGTGGCGCTTCACCCCACCAGCCCATCTGCTCGTTGTAGAACTTCTGGGTGACTTGGCGGTCCTCCTCCCACCATGCACGCATAGGGTTCATATCGTGGGTACCGATGGTACAAACGCTGAGATATGGCGCATCCGCAGGGTGAGCAAAAGCACGAGTTGGGTCCTTAGGCATACGTTGAATCTCCAAAGACAAGATCTCCAATTGGCTCATGACATCAGGCACACAAGTAGGTACCATACCGAGGTCCTCGCCACAGCAGAGCATGTCGGTAGCAGCAATCAGAGTAGGCAACTTCTTCATGGCTGAATCACGCCAGAAGTTAGTGTGACGATGATAGAAATAGTCATTGTGGATATCCATCAACAACTGACGTTGGTCAGCATACAACTCGCTGAAGTTGTGCGATTGGTACATAGCAATACGTGGGTGCAACATGGATGGATTCTTTTGGTCGCGCACAAAGAGAATCTCGCAGTGCAAATAAAGCAGACCATTCATCACATTGTCAATATTGCACTTGCCCTCCAAAGCAGCACGGTGCTCTGGATCAAGGAAGTACTGTTGTACCTTGCGCTGTGTATCAAGATAGTCAGGGAAGTAATATACATGACCATCATTGGTGCAGAGGAAGTTATGCTTAACAAAGTCAGTATCATAGCCAAACACTTCACCCAAGAAATGTGCACGCAGATATGGTTTAGTAAGGCGATCCTCATCCAACTTCACACCCATATTCCATAGATCTTGCAACGAGTATGGCATAGCAGGCGAGAAGTGACCACACAGACCCCATACATCGCTCTTGCGCATCTGCCAAATACGGAAGAAGCCAAGAATATGGTCAATACGATACGCATCAAAGTAGTCCGCCATCTTAGTGAAACGGAATTTCCACCAGTGGTAGTCATCCTCCGACATCACATCCCAGTTGTAGGTAGGGAAACCCCAGTTCTGACCACGAGCATCAAAGTCATCGGGTGGAGCACCTGCCGAAGCAGAGAGGTTGAACAGGTGTGGGTCAGTGCTTGCATCCACTGAGTCAGGAGAGATACCGATAGGTATATCACCCTTGATAGCCACACCTACAGAGTGTGCGTAATCCACTGCCTCACGCAATTGCTTATCCGCATGGTATTGCAAGTAGCAATAGAAATCCTTAGGTTGACCATCACGCTTAGACATAAATTCAGCATATGGCAACAACCATCCCTCATTGGCAGCCAAGAACGCCTTATACTCCGCAGAAGCAAAAAGACTAACCTTAGTACTCTTGTAGAGTGACTTAAAGTATTTCATCTTCTCATCATATACACATTGGTAGTCAGCAATAGTTTTAGTATTAAACTCTGCTTGGGTCTTGCGATACTTCTTCAGCTGAGTAGGAGTAAGTTCGCCCATCTTCTCAATATTAAGGTAGATTGGGTGAAGCGCAAACACACTCACTGCGTTGTATGGATAGGAGTCCAGGTTGTTATGACGAAGAGTAGTATCGTTGATAGGCAGGGTCTGAATCATCTTTTGACCAGTAACTACTGCCCAATCAGCCAGAAGTTTAAGGTCTTGGTACTCACCTATACCAAAGCCATTCTCCGAACGAAGAGAGAACACTGGTACAGCCACACCAGCACCCTTCCAGTTGGCTTGTGTATAGCGGAAAGGAGCATCGGTCAGCACATAATGCTTAGCACGTTGTACATCCCAAATCTTGCGGTTCTCACCCCATTCCATATCTACCACATCGCCTGTTTGAAGATCATAAATCACATATTTGTACTCTACTACAGTACCAAGCTTAGCGTGGAAAGTAACAGTCCACTCTGCATTGTAGTTGGTAGATTGAGCAAGACGCGATTGGTTAGACATAACCAGTTTTTTGGCTTTATCCCATGCACCAAGAGCAGGTATATTACCCATGATAGCCACACCTTGGTGACGCTCCAAACGAGGAACAGAAACCTTAAGGGTGATATTGCCCGTTACCTTAGCAGCTGCAGCAGGTTTGCGGTGCGCAAACAGTACTTGGCTAAATACCTTAGAACCAAACAGAGAACGGTCTTTGTCTTGCCACAAATCACGCAAAATGATATTACCTGGTTGGCAATCAAGTATGTGCGCTTCTGACTCGCGACGAACAATATTACCTTGCTCATCCATTACTACATAGCAGTAAGAAATGTACTTGTGAATGTCGCTCAAGGTCAATTGTGCTGCCCACTCTGCTGAACCATGGCACTCCAGATCAAGTTGAGCAGGAGAAGCAGTTTGAATGTCAGCATCTGCAGCATAGAGGACAGCTATATGTTGTCCCCATTGCGTTTGATAGTTGATTGAAAATGAAAGAGTCATGTTATTTACTATTTATAAATTTACTATTTACAAATTTATTTTGTTTTGCCATTGCGGTACAATATCGAACCTATCAGCATAGGTAAGACTGTGTTGATTACCCAAATGAGCAATACAGCCAATGCTACACCCGCAGTATTGTCGGTGAAAGTATCAAATATGATCAGCGACCAACTGCCACGAATAGCTATATTCAGTGCTGGCATCGATGGAAAGATAGCTACCACCATATAGTAAAATGGTATGGCTATCATATATTCCACAGGCAACATATCCACACCGCAAAAATGCAAAGTCAGAGCCAACTGCAATGCCCAAACTGCATATCGCAAAAACGACCAGGCTATCGTCTTCATAAATCGGGCATACGACATCTTCGACAATGCCATCACCAACTGTTGCATCTGTGTGGTCTTCCATGGACGCTGCGAGAGGAAACGTACCAAGTGAGGCAAGAAACTCATCAGCAACACCAGTACAATAAACGCCACAGCAAACGACTGCATCGGCATTGCATGATTATAACTCGCATACAACCATGTAGCAGGTACACCAACCACCAGTTCTACAACCAATAATGCTACCGTGCCAACCAATCCCAATCCCACTGCGGCTGACCAATTCTTCTTTTCTTTGAGCAACATCGCACGCGCTGGATAGTCGCCAGCATGATAGGGAGTAATAAAAGCACCTACGTAACCATAATACACCTGTCGTTGCGCACCCCAAATAGTCATAGGCTCAATATCGCGTAACAACAAACGCCATTTACCTGCCTCAAAACATACATTCAAAGGCATGAGCGCCACTATTGCAACCAATGTGAGCCATAACCATATATCTGCCTGTTGAAAAGCAGCAACAAAAGAGGCATAACCATCAAAAATTAGCAATCTATATGCCAAATAACCATACGCCGCTATTATTAGCAACGTGTTAAATATGCGCAGATATAGTTGGTTTTGCTTCATTTGGGCTGCAAAGATAGTAAAAATTTGTGTAAACACAAAATTTTTTTGTCATACTAACTCATATTTCAGTATTTTTTTGTACTTTTGTACCCGAAATGCAAAAGATACAACACATAATTTTCATTTTCTTACTGTGTACCACTTGTATGGGGTATGCACAATCATTCGTTTTGGAAGATATTTTAGAAGATATCTACAACCAACTTAACGAAGAGCATGACATACCCATGGAGATAGTGCAGGAGGAATTGATAGATATGGCTAATCATCCCATCAATCTCAATCATACTAACGCCTCTGAATTGAGCAAATTACTGTTTTTGAGCGATGAGCAGATAGATGCTATTCTCATGTATCAATACCAACATCCTTTTCAACATATCTACGAACTGCAACTTATTGATTGCCTGAAGGATTACGAAATTCGCAATCTACTGCCATTCGTGTACGTCGGGCCAATAGAAAATGGGGTAGAGAATAGGATGTATTTTCGCGAAGTGTTTTATTATGCCAAACATGAGATAACCTTGCGTACAGATGCACGGAATATCGAAGATTTTGAACGGGATCCTATCTATGGCAAATTGCGCTATCGGTTTAACTATCAAAACCGTGTGCAAGCAGGTGTGACAATAGATCGTTCTACAGGTGTTCCGTGGCAAGATATGGATTTCGGAGGGTATATTCAACTTAAGGATATAGGACCTATCAAAACCATTGTCGCTGGTAATTATCAAGCATCATATGGCTATGGGTTGGTGGTTGGCAGTCCGTTCAAACGAGGTAATTTAGCCTATATTCAGTCCACTGCAACTACTGATGAAGGACTCAAGAAATACAGTTCGGTAGGCGATAACTATCATTACTTTCATGGAATAGGTGCGACTACTACAGTAAGCAGTTGGGCAGATGTCAGTGCCTGGTACTCGCTGCGAGAAGATAATAACAACAAATGGCAGCATGTAGTAGGGGTGAATGCCACAGGCAAATGGAAGAAACTAAAAGTAGGCGTAACGGCCATAGAACTTATTCATCAACCTACCGACAATTCCATTAAAACGCCTGAGAGAAATAGTCTACTAACTGCACAGGCCGTCATGGGTGTGAATGCCCGTTGGAATATGGGCAAAGTGGATATATGGGGCGAAGTGGCTACCTCTCAGCCTTCCTACTATAACAAATGGGGTTTTGCTGGTATTGCTGGGCTAAGATACACCCCCATCTCTAATGTCAATCTATTGGGTATTTATCGATACTATTCGCCCGAATACAACAATCCATATGCTAATACCATTTGCTCATGGTCTCAAATCAGAGATGAGCACGGTGGATATCTTGGTATCGAATACAACAGACTCAAAAACTGGCAGTTATCTGCCTTTGGTGATGTGTGGAAAACTGGGTTTGAAACCACGGCACAAGCCTCTTTTGTTCCACAAAAAGACTACCGCATGCACACGCGCTTTCGCGTGAAACGCAAGGGTGAGAAAGACACTTATTCGCTCAGATGGAATATGCTGTACGCGTTTGGTCGGTGGAAGATGAAGACACAGGCCGATGGCAATTTCGTGCAGGCAAAAGGCGCATGGACCTATGGTTGGTCGGTGCTGCAAGATATAGAGTATCAGTTTCCGCAAGTTCCTATCGTCTTGCAGTTGCGCGCACAGGCCTTCGATGCGCGAGAATGGAACAACCGCATATACACCTACGAGAACGATGTGTTGTATGCATATAACATGCCATTTGTATATGGCTTGGGTGGACGATTTTTCATAAATTTCAGATATGCTATCAACGATACTTTTTCCGTGTATCTGCGCGTTAGTGAGACCGTATATCAACGCACTTGGGCATCAGCACACAATATGGAAAACACGCGCACAGATGTGCACGCACTTCTACGCGTGAAGTTGTAGAAAAATCACTTCTTAAATGTAAAGTATTTTTGTCCGAAGAAACTGATTATCACGGTTATAATTGTGATGATCATCTTACTTGGAGTAGGGTAGATACCACATACTTCCACCAGTAGTTTCAAACCAAAATAGTTGACCAACAAGTTCACCGCCACTATCAGGATATAACGCCATAGCTGTTTGTATCCGCGGAGCGATGACTGCGTGAAAGTCACATATTTATTGAGCCAAAAGCCCGTTAGCAATGTGATTGGAAAAACAATCAGCAGCGACATAATGTGGGGCGTGAGGCAAATCTGATTACTGATAACTGATAACTCAGAAGCAAAAGGCAAAGTAATATACACCAATTCATGACCTATCACAAAGTTATATATCACAAAATACAACACCCAATCCAGCACCATATTGCCACCACCGCAGGCAGCATAGCGAAATAGCTGTTGAGGGACGTATTTACTAAAAGGTCGATAAAAAAAATCGACTATTTTAGTGATTATTTGCGATAATGTTTGCATTTATCAAAAAAATTTCGTACTTTTGCACGCTGATTTGTTTTCGGCTGCAAAAGTACTAAAAAAATATGATTTGACAAAATATTTTGCAACCAAAGCAGATATTAACTATTAATTATTAACTATTAACTGTCAGATGGACGACTATCACCAACAAAATGCAACAAGTACGTGCCAAGAAGTTTCTGGGTCAGCACTTCTTGAAGGACCTGAGTGTCGCCCAACGAATTGCTGAAACCATCCCCGCTGGTCGTGTCTTAGAGATAGGACCAGGTATGGGTGTGCTCACGCAGTATCTCCTCAAAAATCCTAATCTGCAGACTACCGCTATCGAGATAGATAGGGAGAGTGTGGCGTATCTCAAGGAGTGGTACCCCGAACTGCATCTTATCGAGGGCGACTTCCTTAAACTCGACCTCAATATCATCTACCCCGACGGCGAGTTTTGTGTGATAGGCAACTATCCGTATAATATCAGTAGTCAGATTTTCTTCAAAGTGCTTGATAATAAGGATCGTATACCTATCTGTTCGGGTATGATCCAAAAAGAAGTGGCAGAGCGCATTGCTTCCAAACCAGGCAAAAAGGCATACGGCATCCTCAGCGTGCTGCTGCAAGCGTATTACGATATAGAATATCTTTTCACGGTGGACGAACATGTGTTCAATCCGCCACCGAAAGTCAAATCGGCGGTTATTCGTATGACACGCAATAACCGCCAAGGACTGGGCTGCGACGAGGCGCTGTTTAAGAACGTAGTCAAGACTGCATTCAATCAACGCCGAAAGCAGATGCGCAATTCGTTGATGGGACTCGTAGGCAAGGAAAATCCTATCCTCAACGACCCTATCTTCACCAAGCGCCCCGAACAACTGAGTGTTGAGGAATTCATCTCTCTCACAAAGAAGATTGAAGGTTGAATGTTTAAGGTTTAATGTTTAAAAGGCAAGGGTTATGGCAGAATTAAAGATATTCTATAGAGACAAAGATAAACAAGACAAGATCAAAGTAGGACGTAGCGTCAATATCCTCAGCAGTCTTGATAAATCAGATATTATCTGGATCGATCTTCTTGACGTAAGTGATCGTACAGAGGGCGTCCTCGAGGACTTCCTCAAAATCGACATTCAGGACGACGAAGAGATGGAAGAGATCGAGATGTCGTCTCGTTACATACAGACCGATGATTCTATCGTGGCCAACTCCAACTTCCTCCGCGATAACTTCGAGACCGAACCTGTCAACTTTATCCTCAAAAATAGTATTCTCGTCACTACCCGCGACGTCGAACTCGCCAGTTTCAACGAGACTGTCAAGAAGATGCTCATGAACACCCGCAACTTCCCAACGGGATACCATGTGCTTGTTTCACTCATGGAGACACGTGTCGAAAAAGATGCGGATATGATTGAGGATACCACCGACCTCATCACCAAACTTTCTGGTGAAATCAACGCCACCGATCAAGTGGACGAAGAGGTACTGATCCAAATCAAGGATCTTCAGGAAAAAGTCACCATTATCCGTCAGAACATCATGGATAAACAGCGCGTAATCAGCAACTTCCTCAAGTGCGATTTCTTCCCAACAGAGTTGCAACCTCGCCTCACAATGATTATCAAGGATATCAATTCGCTGTTCGAATACACACGTTTCGGTTTCGACCGTCTGGACTACCTCCAGGATACTTTCCTCGGTCTTGTTAATATCGAACAGAACAAGATTATCAAGATCTTCACCGTGGTGAATGTGGTATTCCTCCCACCTACACTCATCGCCAGTATGTACGGTATGAACTTCGACTTCATGCCCGAGCTATCTTGGAAATTAGGTTATCCATTTGCTGTCGGATTGATGATCGTTTTTACCCTGGCTATCTTGCTCATTTTCAAACTGAAAAAGTGGTTATAAACAAGTTTTCAACAATGCCTTCAATAACTTGTTAATCATAGTTGAAAACCAAAAGTTATCATTTTTTATCAAACGCTAATCCTACTTTTTGAACATTTCAAAATACTGACTACAAACTAATTACAAACCTTTTCCACGTTATCCCAAACTAATAATAATAAAGGGAACTTTAATTAATTCTATTTTTATTTTTAGAAGGTACAGAAGTGCTTTCCTAAGTTGATTGCTAATCGTATTTCAACCGATTGCGGAACTATATTTTACAATTATGGGCAAAATATTTGGTCAATCCAAAAAAAAGTAGTACCTTTGCCCCGCTTTTCGCGCGCAATATACGCGCGGATTTTTATTTGTAGAAAATAAGTACAAAAAAGATAATCAAAAAACATTATGGTAATTAAAGTTAGTAACACCAATCAACCAAATTGGACGGAAGTAAAAGTAAATGCTAACCTTCCAGCAAATCTTCACAAATTACAAGAAATTGCATACAACCTCTGGTGGGTATGGAATTCTGAGGCTAAGAACATGTTCCGCGCTATTGATGGCGAGGCATGGAAAAAAGCAGAATCTAACCCTATCGTATTACTGAACATCCTCAGCTACGATCGTCTGTTAGAACTCAGCAAGGACAAAAAATTCATGAAGCAACTCGACGCTTTATATGCCGACTTCCGCGCATATATGGACGAGCCTAAAGATCCTAAGAAACCAAGCGTAGCTTACTACTCTATGGAGTATGGTTTGACACACGTACTCAAAATTTACTCTGGTGGTCTCGGCGTTCTCGCAGGCGATTACCTCAAGGAGGCTTCTGACTGCAATGTCGATATGACCGCTATAGGTTTCCTTTACCGCTATGGTTACTTCACCCAAACACTCTCTCCAGAGGGTCAACAAATAGCTAAATACGAGGCACAAAACTTCTCTAACCTCCCTATCACCCAAGTACGCGAGGCTGACGGTACTCCTATGATTGTGGAAGTACCTTATCCAGACCGTACCGTTAAGGCATATCTGTGGAAGGTAGCTGTAGGTCGTATCAACCTCTACTTGCTCGATACCGACAACGAGATGAACTCTGAGTGGGATCGTCAAATCACTCACCAACTCTATGGTGGCGATATTGAGAACCGTATCAAACAAGAGATTATGCTTGGTATGGGTGGTACTATCGCCCTCACCAAACTGGGTATAAAGAAGGATGTATACCACTGCAACGAGGGTCACGCTGCTTTCATGGGTCTCCAACGTATGCTCGACCTCGTGGAGAAAGAGGGTCTCAACTTCCAACAAGCACTTGAGGTAGTTCGCGCAAGTGGTCTCTATACTTGCCACACTCCAGTACCTGCTGGTCACGACTACTTCGAGGAGGGTCTGTTCTACAAGTATATGAACATGTTCCCAAGCCGTCTCGGCATCGAGTGGCACGACCTTATCGGTATGGGTCGCCAAAATCCTGACAACAACACCGAGAAGTTCTCTATGTCTGTATTCGCACTCAACACTTGCCAAGAGGCTAACGGTGTGAGCTGGTTGCACGGCGAGGTAAGCAAGAAGATGTTTGCTCCTGTATGGCTAGGTTACTTCCCAGAGGAGTTGCATGTAGACTATGTTACCAACGGTGTGCACATGCCTACTTGGGCTGCCAGCGAGTGGAAAACTATCTACAAAGAGACTTTCCCTAAAGAGTGGTTCAAAGACCAATCTAACCTCGCTATGTGGGCTCCATACAACGATATGCCAGAAGAGAAAATCTGGGCTACCCGCATGAGCCTCAAGCAAAAGCTTATCAACTACCTCAAGGAGCAATTCCGCGACAACTGGATGAAGAGCCAAGGCGATCCTGCTCGTATCGTTCGCGCACTCAATGAGATGAACGCTGACAACCTCATCATCGGTTTCGGTCGTCGTTTCGCTACATACAAACGCGCTCACTTGCTCTTCACCGACTTGGAGCGTCTTGATAAACTCGTGAACAACCCTGACCGTCCAGTACAGTTCCTCTTTACTGGTAAGGCTCACCCTGCTGATGGTGGTGGTCAAGGTCTCATCAAACGCATCATCGAGATCAGCCGTATGCCACAGTTCCTCGGCAAGATTATCTTCCTCGAGAACTACGACATGCGCCTGGCTAAACGCCTCATCTCTGGTGTGGATATCTGGTTGAACACTCCTACTCGTCCTCTTGAGGCATCTGGTACCTCTGGCGAGAAGGCACAAATGAACGGTGTACTCAACTTCTCTGTCCTCGACGGATGGTGGAAAGAGGGTTACGTAGAGGGTGCTGGTTGGGCTTTGACCGATGTGCGTACCTACGAGAACCAAGCACACCAAGACCAACTCGATGCTGCTACTATCTACCAAATGCTCGAGAAGGAGATTATCCCATTGTACTACGCTAAGAACTCTAAGGGCTACTCTCCAGAGTGGATTCAAACCATCAAGAACTCTGTGACCAAGATCACCCCACGCTTCACTACCAAGCGTATGATGGATGACTACTTCGAGAAGTTCTACAATAAACTCGCTAAGCGCCACGCTCTCTTGTTGGCTGATAACTATCAAATAGCAAAGGAAATCGTTGCTTGGAAGCAAAATATCGTATCTCACTGGGATGGCATAGAGGTAGTTAACTCTACCCTCAACGCTAAGAGCGCAGAGCTCAACGTAGGTAACAAGTGCACCATCGCAGTAGAACTTGATGTCAAGGGCTTGAACGATAAGGGTATCGGCGTAGAACTCGTAGCTGTTCGCACTTCTACTCACAACAACGAGAAGTTGTATGAGGTTAAACCATTGGATTTGGTTAAGGCTGAGGGTTCACACCTCTTCTTCGAGACCGAGTATCAATTGGCTTACGCTGGCGGTATGAAGTTTGGTTTGCGTATGTATCCTAACAACGCGCTCCTGCCTCACCGTATGGACTTCTGCTACGTTCGCTGGATCTAATAAGGCCGCAAACGGCTATAGGCTATGAGGCGAAAGGCGATTAGGCTATAGGCGAGAATATAAAAAAAAGACTGCTTCTCAAATGGGAGGCAGTCTTTTTTTTAATCATATTATAAAAATGCCGATATATCTTCGTAGCTGAATCCCCGTTGCAGGCAGAAACGGATGAGTTTTTCGCGTGCTTGCGGGTCAGTGGATTTGATAGTTCGCTTCTTAGATGCCATAACACGCTCCAACACCTGCATATATTCCTTCTCGTTGATTGCGTTTAGTGCTTCTGTTATTTTGGCGGAAGGCAAGTGTTTGGCTTGCAGTTGCGCTCGCATTTTCATACGTCCCCAACCTTGGTATAGCAGTTTATCATGCACAAAAGCATGGCAATAGCGTTGCTCATCCACATAGCCCGCCTCCTGCAAGTGCGCAAGTGTATTTTCTATTTGCTCAGTAGTAGCACCCCATTGCTGCAACTTCTGGTGTACTTCCCACACACAGTGTTCTGCTGTGGCGCAGTACGCTTCTGCTTTAGTGCGCAATTCTGCCTCTGACCATTCGCGCTTTACCATACATATCGTGTTTAAGTTCTACATCCGTATATCCCATTTCGCGTAGCATAGCGCACACTTCGCTGCCGTATGCCTCGTTTATCTCAAAGAAAAGATATAAGTCCCCTTCCGACTTAGCAGACAATGTGGCTATCTTTCGATAGAACAGCAGCGGATCGGTATCGGGTACAAACAGTGCCGAATGGGGTTCATAATCCAATACCCGTGCTTCCATATCCTTTTTCTCTTTCTCGCAGATATAGGGTGGGTTGCTGACTATGATATCCCATCGCCTCTCGCCTTTCGCCTCATCACCTAATCGCCTCATCACCTCATCACTTAATATATCGGCTTGCTGCCAACTGACTTCTACATGATTGCGCAGGGCGTTCTCTTGGGCTACGGCCAATGCTTCCTCACTAATATCCACGCCCGTAACCTGCCATAGCGGAGCGCGTTGTTTCAGCGCAATGGCTATACAACCACTACCTGTACCTATATCTACTACGCGCGTATGCGTGTTGCGCGCAACGCTGCGCAATATCCATTCTACCAACTCGGCTGTTTCGGGACGTGGAATAAGGGTAGCTGGTGTTACACGCAAATCCAATCCCATCCACAGCGTATGTTCAAATATATATTGAATAGGTATATGCGCACGTAGTTTGTCCAAAATACTTTCTATATCAACATTCAGCAGTTTTTCTTGCACATGTGCATTTTTTGTTGTACCTTTGCAGCCGAAAAGGATATCGTTGCGTGTCATGCCAGTAGATTCTTCGATAATCCAATAGGCTAATTCGCACAACTCCTCTTCAGGATAATAACCGCGTAGTTGCGAAATAATATAGTTGATTTTTTGCTTCACGCTGCAAAAGTAGTAAAAAAATCGCATATAACAAAATGAATACAGAAAAATTATACATCTCTCGTTGTTTGCAATTGGCTCGTTTAGGTGCATATTATGTGGCTCCTAACCCTATGGTGGGTGCCGTGTTGGTGAATAATAATACCATCTTGGGCGAGGGTTGGCATGAGCAGTATGGCAGTGCGCATGCCGAACCTAACTGTATTCGTCATGCCGAAGAGGCGCACCCTGAAGGTATTGATTATAAGCATTCTACGCTATATGTCAGTTTGGAGCCTTGTAGCCATTATGGCAAGACGCCACCTTGTGCCGAACTCATTATCCGCAAGGGCATAGGTCGCGTAGTAGTGGGTACACTTGACCCTAATCCGCAGGTGGCAGGTCGTGGGGTGAAGATGATGCGCGAAGCGGGTATAGAAGTGCTGGTTGGCGTGATGGAGCAGGAGTGCCGTGAACTCAACAAACGCTTCTTCTGCTTGCAAGAAAAACACCGTCCGTATGTGGTCTTAAAATGGGCTGAAACGGCCGATGGATATATTGATAGGTTAAGAGGCGATGAGGCGATGAGGCGAGAGGCGAGAGGTGAGAATGTGGGAAAGCCTTTGGTAATTTCTACGCCTTTGATGAAGCATTTGGTACACCAGCAACGCGCTGAGAATATGGCGATTATGGTGGGTACGCGCACGGCTTTATTGGATAATCCGCGTTTGTTGACTACGCGTTGGAGTGGGCGTAATCCTATTCGTATCACCTTGGATAGACATGGTGTTTTGCCTCAGGATAGCAAGATTTTCTCGCCTGAAGCACCCACAATTGTCTATCGTGAGAATACGGATTGGCAGTTTATTTTGCAGGACTTGGCGCAGCGCAATATCCATTCGGTATTGGTAGAGGGCGGAACATGCTTGTTGCAGCATATTCTTGACTCGGGCATCTATGATGAGGTGCATATTGAGGTGGACAATCAACAGATAGGAGATGGTGTCAAAGCTCCGCATTATATCCGCACTACTTGCCCAATAATGCTGGATACCCATCGAGTGTATATAGAGAAAAGGTAGTAAATAGGTGTTATATTTTGGGCTGTGATTTTTAGACCCCACCCACCCTCCTCTTAGGAGAATACGCTTATGCAGGAATTGTTTGCATATGTCAGAAAAATGTAGTACCTTTGTCGGCGGAATGGAAAAGATGAGATTACATAGAATACAACATGCATGCAGGATGTTCTGCGTGCTGGGTGTTCTGTGTTGGGTAATGTGTGGACTCTCTTCCTGTGGATGGCAAGATGCACAGGCGGTGATTGCTTTGGCGGATAGTTTGGATCGGTCAGAGCATGTGATATATAGCGACACCGCAGCACTGAGCAAAGCGATACGCTGCTTGGACAATCCATTTGGCAGAGTGATAATGCGCAATACACTCGGCAAAGCGTATTACTATATGGGGCGGAACTATAGTCTCTCTGATCAGATTGTAGATGCAGCCGATTGCTATATCAATGCCGACCGTTTGCAGATTGATGACCCAATATGCAGAGGGCGTATCAATAGCAATATGGGTTATATTTGTGCACAAAACAATAGTGATAGTTTGGCATTGATATTCTATGAGCGTGCAAGTGAGGATTTCAAAGAAAGTGGGAACGAATGGCGATATACACATAGTTTATTGGATAGAATAGAGTTTAATGTTAAACTTCATCACTATATTGTAGCGGATAGCCTTTTACAAGTAGCACAAACCTATTCTTTGGATAGTGCGTACCAAGCACGCTACTACGAAACACGCGGACTATACCACTACGAACAGCAGCAATACGATTCGGCATTGGTGTATTTTGAACGAGGATTAGATTATTGGCAGAGTGAGGAAGATAAGTGCTATAGTTATTTGAAAATGCTGCAAATATATCTTGATATCGACGCATTAGACAAAACATTGCTTTTCGCTCAATATATTGTTGAAGAATCGAATAATCCTAATTATTTAATCAATGCTTACTATTGCTTGATGCAAGATGCAAAAGGCAAGAACGATGCAGGACTATTAAGCCAATATGCTCATGCACGCACTGATGCACAACGATTATTACTTAAGCATGCTAATAATTATGTGGAAGCGATGCCTAAATTAGAGGAGTATCTTTCTAATCCTCATCCTTTACGTTGGGTCTGGATTGTGATGTGTGCTTTTGTTGTTTTGTGTATCGCATTAATTGTAGGTGTAGTTCTTTATCGTAGATACGCAATAGCGCAAATACACGTTTCTATTGAACAGATTGTTAGTTTATCAGCACAAGTAAAGGAGCAAGCAGGTGAAATTCACAAGCATAACATGCTGCATTATTATGATGAACATTTGGATAAAATCCGCCGAAAATATCCTAAGCCACTACCCTGTTGGAATAAATATAATCAGTTAAAAAAGGATGTTAATCCTTATCTTAAAAATTGGATTTTTGCTTTGGAGAAACTAAATTTAACGCAACGAGAAAATGTATTTTGCGTATTGAGTTTTATCTATCCTCAAATGGCTATAGAAGACCTTGCAAGTTGCATGTGTATTACTAAATCGGCACTCATGGTTCATAAAACCCGTGTGACACAAAAGATAGGTATAACTTCTGCTCAATTAGATAATTTCTTGTATAACCTGTCTCCGATCAATTAATTGCGCCTTCTGCATGACTTATCAAAGTGATTTTTAATACATTGATAGTCAGTAAAATATAACACATAAGAACTTATCAAAATATATTTTCTATTGCATATTTCATTGTATTGTTGTACCTTTGCGGAAACTTTTTAAATCAACAATATTATGAAAAAATTATTCATTCTCGCATTGTTTGTACTGGGTATGTACAATGCATCCGCGTTCGCAATGGCGCAAGAAATTATTTTAACTGAACTTTATTCCATAGTACCTTTAGATGATGCTAAAGAAGAAACTCTGGGCGGCAGACCCAATCCCAATCTTATCATTGCTACCATTGATGGCGACCAATTGTCTATTGACGCGGGTGCAGACGAGCACGCGTATATAGAGGTTGTTGACCCTGAAACTGGTGAAGTGATAGCTGATGAAGAATTTGTCGGTGAGACAACGATGTCTATCACTGAGGATGGCGATTATGAATTGTATATCTATACAAACACAGGCACCGTCATGATGGGCGAGTTTGAGGTGAAGTGATTATTAACCATAAATATTGATACTATTATGAAAAAGATTCTTATTCTCTGTGCCTTATGTTGTGCCTCCTTTGCGATGTCAGCACAAACTAACTCTTGGGCACAACGATTGGTTAGTAATATTGCTGCAACCATCAGCATTAGTTCTGAACAACATCAGCAATTGCAACAAGTAGCAGATGACTATATTACTGCTGTACAACAAGCTAATGTGCAATACGCTGATGATACAGAGCGTACAAAGGCGAAGGAAACCATATATCAGAATTTTCAGACGGCATTGCAAGAGGTCTTGACTGCAGAACAATACGCGGAACTGATGCGTATCCGTGAGGAACAACGCAATCAACATACAACTAACTAAAAATCGATATACAACTATGAAACGATATATTTTATCCATTATGTGTTGCATGGCAACCATTATTCTGTTTGCTCAATATCCAGGTTATCCAGACTGTGAACGAGTCAACGATTTCTCACCTACTATCTCTCGTTGGGGGGCTTCTTACCAACCCGTTACCAATGAATTACAGTGTTGGGATATTGATTTAGGAGTGCAAGGGCATGCCAAGATTACTTATAATATTGATTTGGAATTAGTGGCAGCATTAGATCAAATTATAATCTATGAGTTGGATGATAATTTTCAAACCACTCGCTTGCTGCGTAGTTTTTTTGCTTGCACCACATCAGGAACGCTTATAACGAACTCTACTACAGGTAAAATAAAGATAGAGTATTGGGGATATTATGGCAACTGTGGAGGGTTGTATAACGGTTTCCAAATCCGTGTAGAGCAGGCCACTTGTTGTGACCTTGTGAATCATGACCATTATGTTTTAGGAAAGTTGGGTGTAGGAACGACCCAACCAACCTATGATTTAGATGTAGCAGGTACTATTCGTGCCAACGAAATTATTGTAAACACTACAGGTGCTGACTTTGTTTTCGCAGACGATTATCAATTGCGTCCATTGAGCGAAGTAAAGGCATTTATTACAGAAAATAAACACTTGCCAGAAATCAAATCTGCTCAAGAGATGCAAGAGAATGGTGTGGAAATTAATGAGTTGCAAACACAACTTTTACAGAAAATTGAGGAGTTGACACTATATATTCTCCAACAAGAAGAGAGAATCAAGCAGCAAGGATTGAGAATAGATGCATTGGAAAAGAATAAATAGAAATAATATGAAACAGTATTTTATTTTTATTAGTCTATTGACTATGACGTTTATGGGATGTGATTCCATAGAACGTTATAATGTAAATAATCCAAATTGTTGTATGTTAGATAGTATTTCTATACATTATTATTTAACCACACAGAAAAATGAACTAACAACTACATACAGACAAGGAGAATGTATAAAAGTACATTACGACCTATGTAATAAAAGAAAAATAAAGTTCGAAAATAGAGAATATAATGTTCGTATTCTTGTAGATTCTTGCAATCCATATTTAAATGCGTTACATGGAAAATGTTATACGATAGATGGTCAATATGTTGAATCGATGAGTTTTTCTTCAAGTCCATTACGTGTTGATCAAGATTGGTCAGATCATAATACGGTGCCTAAAAGCACGATAACATTAGGATATTTAGATAGTCGCTCTTATGAACAAACTGTGGATATAACAATTCCATCTGGAGAATATTATTTTGAGACTTTTCCAAAGATATCATTTCTTACACCTATAGCACCTGCAGCTGATTGGGACACAATTACACATGTCAGTCCAGAGCCTTTACGTATATATTTTACAGTAATAACCAAATAACATGTAATAATTATGAAGACGATATACTATAACAATTATAGATTGATCTGCTTAATTTTCATGTGGTGTTGTGTTATACCGTTGTATTCAACAGAAAACATGTATTATGTATATAGAGTAAATACAACACAATCATATGATTTTGCTACGAATTTGAACGAAATAGCTCCAAACGCAGAAATTGTATTTCGATCTCCTATAAATATAGATAGCATTTCTGGAATTAAGTATGCAGTAGATAATTGTCTTTTGTTATATGGAGTGTCAAATTTAGATATTCTTATCAACAATTTACAATTATCGAATAATATATTATCTATTGATAGTATCACATGGGAACCGATGATTTATGCCATAAAAACTCATTCCTTATCACATACACAATTGGATAGTATCTGCAATATACTAAATCATAGTGATTTCTGTGAAATAGCAGAATTAGATTATGCTTATTTTAACTCTCTTAATAATACGATTCAACCAGAACAAAATCCTCAATTTGAATTAGAGCAATGGTACTTACATGACATAGAAGGTACTAATCCTTATCAAATCAATGCATATAATGCATGGAACTATTCTACAGGTGAGGACATTTTGGTAGCGATAATAGATGAAGGAGTTGATTTAACTCATAAAGACTTAATTGATAACTTAACCCAAGGTTATGATTGCACAGATGGGTTAGATGGTTATAGGAATGGCTCGTGCAACTATGATTCCGAAGCTCCAGTACATGGTACACAATGTGCTGGTGTTATTGGTGCTACGAATGATAGTGTAGGAATAATAGGTGTCGCTCCTGATTGCCAAATGACATCTATTCGAGTTAGTCGTCATAAATTAGCGAATCCAACAATATTTTATGGCAAGAAGAGTTGGTACATCAAAGGATTGAAAAAAGCATATGAAATAGGAGCGGATGTCGTAAATTGTTCGTGGACATTTACGCAGATTGATACACATAATCAGAAACTAATGGATAAAATACTTGATACTCTCACTGAAGAAGGACGTAGTGGATTAGGAACAATCGTAGTCTTTAGTGTTGGTAATGATGGTTATTCAAAAATTCTTTATCCAAGTACTCATCACAATGTGATAGCAGTTGGTTCTTCTTCTAAGTATGGTCGTAGATCTTATTTTTCAAATTTTGGTTCTGGATTAGACATTGTAGCACCAGGAGAAGATATTTATACCACAACAAAGAAAAAGAAACGCCAATCAGATGGTACATATATTGAGAATAGATATGTTAGCGTAGATGGGACTTCTTTTGCATGCCCAATAGTAGCAGGAGTCGCTGCTTTAATGCTTTCAGCAAGACCTCATATATTCCGTGATTCTCTTGAAACAATTCTAAAACAAACGGCGTATAGATTACCTGCATACACATATAATTACTCCTCTGTCGGTTCATCGGTTTTAGGTCCCCGAAATGGGGAAGTTGGTCATGGATTAGTAGACGCATATGCTGCAATGTTAGAAATTAATAAAAAATACATTCAAGATATGACCTATTCATCTAATACAACAGAAAAGGAGTTAGGAACATTTATCTATGTTGGTGATTCAGTTACCAACCGAAGGCTCTACGGAGATGTTAGGATACATGAAGATGCTGAAGTACTTTTGCAGGCAACTAAAGAAATTCGCTTTACAGATGGTTTCCATGCTAAAGAAGGATCTAGTATGATTGCTCAAATAGTACCTGAATCCGAATGGAAGAATCTAAGTTCAGCAAGAAGAAATTCTAATCGTTCTAATGTTCCAAAGAATAATAATCAATCGAAAGATGAAGAGGAGGAAGGCATATCACAAAGTCTATATGCTGGACTAGAAAGTTCAAATACTACCATAATATGTACAAATGTTTATTCACCAAGCGGATTATTATTGCGAACTTTTGCTAGTGAAATATATACACTTTCGCACCTACCCAGTGGCATGTATATCCTACAACATCGCATGAGTGATGGTAGTGTGAGAAGTGAAAAAATAACGAATAACAAGTAGGTATTATACATCTTGAAACACAACACCCCTCGCCCAGTTCCGTGTGAACTGGGCGAGATTTTTATGTAATCAAGTAAAATATATGCAGAAATGGTAGCACATACCATTTCTGCTGCATTTGTGGTAAATACTACCACTGACATATCAACAAAAAGCAGTACCTTTGCACCATGAAAATGAACTCAAAACAGATAGCTTGTAAGCGTGTCAATCGCTTACTCCTTGAACGCCACATCACCAAAAGTGAATTGGCAGATGGTATCAATGTGGACAGGTCAAATCTCGGAAAAATGCTCAATGGACAACACCCTTTCGACCTCAACTTGCTTGACCCTATAGCCGACTTTTTCGGAGTCAGTAGCGAGGAATTGCTCGCCCAACCACAAATGATTCGAGCTAACAAAGAAAACACAGTTGTTTTGATTGTTCAAACACAAAAAATTATCACGAATAAAATAATCGAACAGATATTAGCGATACTATGACCAAACAAGAAGCTGCTATCAAGTACATAACGGAGAATTACCTGGACTTCAACCGCCTGAGGCATGATGTGATTGCAGATAAACTGCAAGTGCGCTGTGCGCACAGTTTAGGCGATGAGGCGATTAGGCTATTAGGCGAGAGGCAAGAGGTTAAAGGCAAGGAATATTGGAAAGAACTTACCAAACACGACATCAACTCCATCGTATGTCATGCCGCGCGGGAGTATGATGCGAATATCACCTCACGCGAGGTGCTGACCGCACTACAATCCGACCTTATTCCACAAGTACACCCCCTGCGCGAGTATATCCTCTCGCTCCGCCCCTATACCACAGACCAACCCGACTGGATAGACATGGTGGCGAGGCAAGTCCACGTGAAAGGGAACGACAAAACGGAGTGTGGGATTAATAAAGACAACTTAAACAACTCTTCCGCTTCGCCAACATTGCTCAGCGGCACGGGTGAACATATTTATCAACAATACCAACAATTAAGAATCAACAATGAAAACAATTACTCTCAAGCAAGCGCCAATGTTGGGCGCGCGCAGGAGTTGTCTATGTTGTCTTCAGAAAAATCAGCACCCTTGTCTTCACAAAACAATCCCGCTGATGCGCTCTGGCGGGTATGCTTCAAAAAGTGGTTCGTTGCTATGGTCGCAAGTTGGATGAAGGATGAGGTAGTCAATCATCAAGTGCTTGTGCTGATTGGTCGTCAGGGCATCTACAAGACCACTTGGCTCGAACACCTCATTCCGCCCCACCTGCGCGCCTACGCCTGCAAGCTCGCCAACTCCGCCGATCTCAACAAAGATGAACGTCTCCGTATCGCCGAGTTTGGGCTGATCTCCCTCGATGAGATTGACTCCATGAACAACCGCGAACTCAACCAACTCAAGTCCGTCATCACCGCCACCGATGTCAACGAGCGCGCTGCTTACGCCTACACCAAGGAACGCCGTGTGCGCCTCGCCTCGTTCTGCGCTAGTGGCAACCGCCGTGACTTCCTCACCGACATCACCGGTAACCGCCGTTGGCTGCCTTTTGAGGTCGAGAGCATACAAAACCCCTTCTACACCACTTTGCCCTACGAACAGATGTATGCCCAGGCATGGGCATTGGCACAAGACCCCACCTTCAGCTACTGGTTCGAACTGGAGGAGATAGCAGTACTGGAGGAGCATAATCAGCATTTCCGCGACGAGAGCAACGAGGAGCAGCTGCTGCCGATACTCTTTGACGTGCCTGCGGAGGGCAAAGGCGAGTTCATGACCACCGCTCAGATCAGCGAACGCCTCGTTACCTACGGAAACATCAAAAAGCCGATGGCTATAGGGCGATTAGGAGTGTTACTTGGACAAAAGGGCTATAGATCTGTTACACGAGGAAGCAAACAATCCAGAATACGTGGATGGATTGTATATCAGAGAGATACGCAAGAAATCACAGCCAATAAAAAACTTTTGGCAAAGGAAGGTGTAACGGTGTAACACTTCTTTTACTATTCTCGTCCGCGCGCATACGGGGACGTAAGTATAAAAATAGCTGTTACACTGTTACACCGTTACACCGACATGCATTTTTGTTTTACCAAATAATTTAAAATTCTACATTATGACCCAGAATCAACTTCGATTTGTTCGCACCTTGACTGCGACATGGAAGGTCCTCCGTGACCCAGTATTAACCACCATTTACACGAAGAAATGGAAGAACCGCAAAGACAAACTCCAAACCATCTATGGCTATGTCTTCCGCGAAATGTACAAAGCAGCATGATGCCCTCTCCCACGGATGTCCACGGATTGTCACGGAAACACGGACTATCAGTGTAGATCAGTGTAATCAGTGGGAATATGATGTCCCACGGACGAGCACGGATTAGCACGGAAACGCGGACTATCAGTGTAGATCAGTGCAATCAGTGGGAAAACATCATCCTTTCTTTTCCTTCTCCCGAAGGGATACCGAAGGGATGCCGAAGGAACGAGCAAGCATAGACAAAAAAAAGATGTATAAAGCAATTGATAGAAGTGTGTTATATTTATGAAATCTCGAACGAAGATTGAGCTTGCCCGCGCAGCGGGTGTGAGTCCTGAGACTTTTCGCCGTTGGCTGAAGACGGACCGTGCTTTTTTAGAAGCCAATGGCATCCAACCCACGACCAAACTCTTCCCGCCCAAAGTGGTGAAGTACTTGTGTGAGAAGTATGATATAGAGATATAGACCGCTCGTAGTCTAAAAAATGCACTTTTCCGCCAAAAAAAGTGCATTTTTTCTTAGCTAATGACAAGTTTTGTCTGTTTGACGTAGTAATTTTGCAGCGTTTTTCGAAAAAATGAATGTTAAACAGATAAAATTTCATTTATATGGCAAGGGTTCAAATGTTACAAATCCCGTTTGCGGAATTTATAGGTGTTGCACCTACAAATGTGGAAACAGCACAAAAAAATCAAAAATCTTGCATATCTGCAAAAAAAATTGTACCTTTGCAGCCGATTAATAATTGTATAGTACTTATGCCCAATTCATTCAATACGATCTCGCCCGTAGTATTGCCTAATAATGGTAATATGATCGCTGCGCTTATAAGTTCCATGAATATGGAAGATATTGAGCATTATACCAACATGAATAATACGATTCGTGTGGTAGATTTATTTGCAGGCGTTGGAGGTATTCGTCTTGGATTTGCTCAAGCAGCAAAAGAATTTGGCATGAATACAGAGTGCGTTTTTTCAAGTGAAATAGACGAGTGGGCATGCAAAACTTATCGCAAGAACTTTCCCAACGATAATCACGACCCAAAATGTGATATTACTACCGTTGATGCAAAAAGTTTACCAGAATTTGATGTACTTTTGGCTGGTTTTCCATGTCAAGCGTTTTCAATCGCTGGTAAAAGAGGTGGCTTTGATGACACGCGAGGTACATTGTTTTTTGATGTAGCAAGAATTATCAAAGAAAAACAACCAAAGGCTTTTCTTCTGGAGAATGTCAAAGGTCTAACCAATCACCGTAGTGGCAAAACGCTACAAGTTATTCTTAACACTTTGCGAGAGGATTTAGGATATACAGTTTTTTACAAAGTACTCAATGCCAAAGAGTATGGGGTGGCTCAACTACGCGAGCGTATTTATATTGTAGGATTCAAGAACGCAGGCGATAGCTTTGATTATCCTCTCCCTTTGCCACAAGAAGAACGAAAAGTTATCCGTGACATCATAGAGGAAAATCCTGTAGATGCTCGATACTATTTATCTACCTCATATCTCGCTGCATTAAAGGCGCATAAAGCCCGACATCAAGCACTTGGACATGGCTTTGGATATGAAGTCCGTAGCCTTGATGATGTGGCAGGAACTATTGTTTGTGGCGGGATGGGAAAAGAACGCAATTTGATTGTGGACGAACGCCAAACAGACTTTACGGTTAGAACGCACATCAAAGGAGAGTACAACAAAGAGGGATTGAGAAAAATGACTCCTCTGGAATGGGAGCGTTTGCAAGGTTTCCCTGACAATTGGACGGCTGGAATAGCTGATGTACACAGATATAAGCAAATGGGAAACTCGGTGGCTGTACCTGTGATTCAGGCTGTATCGGAAAATATTATCAAACAACTATTAACCACGGCTGCAAATGGATAATCATATTACTGGTAATATTGGAGAATGGAGCGAAATTTATGCTTTGTTCAAACTCTTGGGTGATGGCAAAATACACGCTGGTGATGAGGATATGAATCTCACCGACATCTATTACCCTATACTTGCTGTTCTTAGACAAGAGCAAAATAATTTCTATCAATACTGTACTGACTCTAACCAGAAACTTGTGATAGTGATAGAAGACAAGCAAAAACTGGTTGAAATAGATATGCTTGTTTTTCAACAAGAAGCACAAAAGTTGCTACTAAGAATGAAACAAGCGAAGAAAAATGCGGAGCGTACATTCTGTGCTGAAGAAGCAGAAGCATTTATGCAATCCATCAAATGTAAAACGCTCAAAGCAGATGCCAATCAAAAAGCAGATATAAGAATCGTTATACATGATCTTAGAACTGGCATGACACCTACTTTAGGATTTAGTATTAAATCTCAAATAGGCGGAAACTCTACTTTGCTCAATGCTTCTAATGCAACCATGCTCACATTTCAAATCAAAGGGACTAACCTATCTAATGAGCAAATAGAGGAAATCAATCTAATTGAAAGTCAGCAAGAGCGAATGAGCAAATTGCAAGAGTTAGGAGGAACTTTGCAACTGCATGAATATGCCAATTCCACTTTTGAAGACAATCTTGTTTTTACTGATTCATTGCTACCACAAGTGTTAGCATTGTACATTTGCGATTACTATACCACTAAAAAATCCAAATTCATTGACTTAACACCCAATATAGCAAGTGCTAATCCTGTAGAGGTTCGCAATCCTCATATGTACTACGAGCACAAGATAAAGCAACTACTTGTTGATGCTGCATTAGGCATGACACCCGCATCTGTTTGGACGGGTATTTATGATGCAACGGGTGGATATATTGTTGTAAAAGAAAATGGTGATATGGTTTGTTATCATTTTTACAATCGAAATGAATTAGAAAATTATTTGTACAAAAACACCCGCTTCGATTCTCCAACTCGAAAAAGATATGGTGGTTGGGGAACTTTGTATCGTGGAGAGGATGGAGAGGTCTATATAAAACTAAATTTCCAGATTCGATTTATCAACTAATCCCCTCCCAATCCACTTTATTCTACTTTATTCCCTCGCAAACCCACACAAGCCCACAACGCTGTGTGGGTTTGTTGTACCTTTGTATCGTCTTTTGAAAAAGTGCACATTTCACAAAGCTATTACCCCCAGTCTCTAACCCCTAAACAGTAGCCCCAACAGGGCGTCCACTAAACACTAAACAAAACTATGGCAAAATTCAAACCAATGGAACTCATCGATGAGATGCATGGTAAGTTCCACGGCGACTCAGAGTACTACGCCGCAGTCAGATATGGTACTCAGTTCACAGGTAAAATAGGCGAGAATCCTTATCCTCCTACACCCGCCCAAGTGGCTCAACGTGAACGCTTCTCGCAAGCTAAAAGCAATATAGCCACCCTCACACCCGAAGATGTGGCAGCCTACAAAGAGGCGTTCAAGAAACAACGCAAGTACAAAACCTTGCAGGGCTATATGCTCGCCATGGAAATGGCAAAAATCTAACCCCAGCCTTTACACTCTACACCTTAAACCTAAATTCATTAAACCTTAACCCCCTCCCACGGCATGGAGGATAACGAACACGAGAGTGGATTAATTAAAGACAACTCAAACAACTTCTGCGCGCGCCCAACATTGGCGCTTGCTAAGGTAGCATTTTTACCACCAATAAAAACAATTTGAGTTCAACAATGAAAATAATCCTTGCCGCTGAGCAATGTTGGCGAAAGCGGAATTGTTGTCTAAGTTGTCTTTAATATAAGATATATCCTGTTTGTCTTCTTACTCTCCCGTTCGATTGCCGAAACGAAATGGCAAAAGTAGAATATGCATTCCCAGTGGAGAAGATCCACGGCAAAGTGGCTAAGCACCACAAAGTAGGCTTCGCACACCGCGTAGCAAGTAAACTGAACTACACCCAATCCTACGGCAAGCGCAGCACGCCTGTGACCAAAAAGGAGACTGACCACCGCACGAAGTTCGGTATTGTGTCTACCGCGACCGCTGCGCGTCTGGCTGACCCAACGAAGATGCAAGCGGATCAATTGGCGTACAAGGCACAGACCAAGTACAAGACCCTGCGTCAGTATGTGTTTAACCAAGAGTGGCTGGCGTATACGCCTGCGTAAAATGGGCGATGAGGCTATCGGTGATCGGCGATGAGGCGATAAGGCGATGAGGCGATAAGGCGAGAATTAGCGGCTTCGCCGCATATTACCAGCCTTTAGCCTCTAACCTTTAACCTTCACTCCTTCAACCTTGAACCATTGATGCGTCGCTTACAACTCATAATCGCAACCACCATGTGCGCTTTTGGATGTGCATTGCTGGCATGTGGATTCATTGCTGCACCATTAGGCGAAATCCACCACTCCGTACTCATCGCCTTTGGCGAAGTACTGACCTTCTCGGGTTCGCTAATCGGCATAGACTATAAGTACCGCTACAAAAAGTAATTTTGTTATTAAAAGACAACATAGACAACATCTGCAGTGCACCCCAAAAATCAGCAGATTTTTCGGGGACCCCGCCGCGCCCAACATTGGCGCTTGCCAAGAATTATAATAGCATTGTTGAATAGACCCTTGCCGCTGAGCAATGTTGGCGAAGCGGAATTGTTGTTTAAGTTGTCTTCTAAATTAACCCCAACTCTGTTTATATGTACATCAAACTTATCCGCAACGAACCCCGAGGCAATGCCATCACTGGTCGCCTTGTTATCAACGGTCGCTGGTTCTGCAACACGCTGGAGCGTGTGGGCTATCAGATCCCATCGCTCTGTTACCATGTCACCGTAACCATGTCACCCAAGTTCAAACGCCTGCTGCCCATCGTGCAGAATGTGCCGCAGACCGAGGCGAAAAGGCGAGAAGGCTATAAGGCGATGAGGCAAGGGATACGCTTTCACCGTGGTACCAAACCCGAACACTCCACTGGTTGCATCCTCGTTGTCGCAGACAATAAAAATAAAGACAACTCAAACAACCTCTGCAGTGCACCCCAAAAATCAGCAGATTTTTCGGGGACCCCGCCGCGCCCAACATTGGCGCTTGCTAAAGGTGAACAAAAATTGTCTCCCTTGCCGCTGAGCAATGTTGGCGAAGCGGAAATGTTGTCTATGTTGTCTTTAGAAAAAACAGAAACGTTGTCGTCAAGACACATTCCCATTGGTAGTCGTTCTACTGCCGACGTGGAGCAGGAACTGACCCGTTTAATTCTAAAAGCCCAAAAAGATCATGAAGAGATTATCCTGGAAGTCACTGACTTTCGTCCTGGTACGGAGCTTGGCTATAACACTCAGTGTCCTTCGTCAGAATGTGCTCGCGAGAAAGAAATCCGCTCCGCGAATTTTGCTCGCCGCCATTCTTATCTCGCCTGATGCTCGAACGATTGTTTCTTCCTCTATCCTCGAGTCCACGAGGCTCTCGGATGGTTGCTAAGGATAATATTTTTGATTAATAAATATCCAATAATTCAAAATTCCTATGAAAAATCCACAACAAATCCCACAACTTATTCGTTGGTTATTGCAGTTGCTAATTGCTATTCTCACCCACCTGAAACAAGCAGGTGAAAACAAGAGAGCATCTCAAGAGTAACACGCGCCCACACGTAGTGTGGCAAGATTGTACCACACTACAGAGCCTAAATACACGAAAAACGAGCCCAAAAGTAAACTTTTGCTCGTTTTTCTTGCATTTATGCGTATTTTTCTGTACCTTTGCAGCAAATTCGGCAAATATGCGAAAAGAAATGAAAATAGTGATACTGGCTGTGCTGTGCTGCTTGCTCAGTGCTTGTCAATTGTTTGAAGAGAAGCGTAAGATGGGTACCGTTGCAGAATACAACGGCAAGACCATCACCGTGGAGCAAATAGAGATGCTGACTGCGGGACTCGCACCAGAAGATAGCAGTCGCATTGCCCAACACTATATCCGCCAATGGGCTATTGACCTCATCGAATATGACAAAGCCAAGGATCAGACCAACAAAACCATTGAGCAGTTGGTCGAAGACTATCGCCGATCGCTCTATCTGCATGAATATGAACAAAAACTGATAGCGCAGCGCATGTCGCGCTCGGTGGAAGATACACTCATACAGTCCTTCTATAACCTGCATAGCGACCACCTGATATTGTCCGAAACTATCCTCAGGGGACTATTATTGGTGGTGCCTAACGAAGCACCTAACCTCAACGATTTGCGCAAAAAGATTCAGCAACCCGAAACAGAAGAGAACATAGAGTGGATCGAGAAGTTTGCATATCAATATGCAGTGGGCTATGAACTGTTTTTGGAGGAGTGGCGAACGATGAGCGAGATCATCGTCTTGATGCCTTTTGAGAAAGATAACCTCGATACAGAACTCAAAAAGAAGCGTCAGATAGAAGTACAAGATACCGTCAACACCTATCTGCTGCAAGTGACCGAACTCTCTATGAAAGGTGATTTGAAACCTTTGACCTATGCCCGCAAAGAGATAGAGGATATACTCTTGCGCCAGCGACAGGTGGAGTTCTTGCAGAACGAACGCAATGCACTATACGAGAACGCAATTGAATTAGGAAAATTAAAACTATATGAAAAAGAATAAATTGGTTATGAAACAAATAGCTAATCAGTCGAGAAAATTATTACTGATAGCTGGTTTTGGACTATTGGCAACCAGTAGCATGGCTCAGGATAATATCATTGATGAAGTGATATGGGTAGTGGGCGAAGAGGCTATCTTGCGCAGCGAGGTAGAGGATGAGCGATTGCGCGCGCAGTACGAAGGACAACCCATTGCAGGTGATCCATATTGCGTGATACCTGAGCAGTTAGCCATTCAGAAATTATATTTGCACCAAGCGGAATTGGACTCCATTGAGGCCAACGAGTCGTCGGTAAGCAGTCAAGTGGATATGCGTATGAACTACTATATCTCGCAAATAGGTAGCAAGGAGAAATTAGAAGAGTACTTCCGCAAACCCAGTAGCGAGATCCGCGAAGAGATGATGGAGTCGGTGCGCAATCAGATGATTATCCAACAGATGCAGAGCAAACTGACCGAAAATATCCAACCAACTCCTGCTGAGGTGCGCCGCTATTTCAACACCCTGACGGGTGATTCGCTGCCTATGGTGCCTGCCCAAGTAGAGGTGCAAGTATTGAGCTTTGAACCACCTGTGCCTGTGGAGGAGACTGAGCGCATCAAGAACCAGTTGCGTGAGTTCACGGAGCGCGTGATGAGTGGTAGTGCCGACTTCAGTATGTTGGCGCGCTTGTACTCCGAAGATACCGAGTCTGCCAAACGCGGTGGTGAGTTGGGCTTTGTGGGCAAAGGTCAGCTGGTGAGCGCTTTTGCCGATGTGGCATTCAACTTGACCGACCCTAATCGTGTATCACGCGTGGTAGAAACGGAGTATGGATACCATATCATTCAACTTATTGAGCGCAAGGGTGACCGTATCAATTGTCGCCATATATTGCTCAAACCACGTGTATCGTATCAGGATAAGCAGAATGCTATTACTCGTTTGGATTCTATTCGCGACTTGATCATGACAGACACATTGTCCTTTGAGCATGCAGTAGCGCGTTTTTCAGAGGATAAGACTACCGTCATGAGTGGTGGATTGATGACCAATCCTAATAACGGAACAAGCAAGTTTGAGTACCAAGAACTGCCACCCGAGTTGGCTCGACAAATATACAGCATGAAGGAAGGCGATATCAGTACACCTTTCACTATGATGGATCGCGCCAAGAACAAAGAGGTATGCGTCATCGTGCGATTGAAAACCAAACGCGATGCACACAAGGCGAATCTCACCGATGACTTCCAGACGATTCGCAATATGCTGATAACGAAACAAAAAACCGAAACTCTCGACCAATGGATTCGCGAGAAACAAAAGGATATCTATGTACATATCGATCCCGCTTGGCGTGGATGCGACTTCCAGTATCCTAATTGGGTGAAGTAGAGTGTAAGGTGTAGAGTGTAGGGTGTAGAGTGTAAGGTGTAGAGTGTAGAGTGTAAGGTGTAGAGTGTAGAGGTACGGATTTGTTTAAAAGGAAGAGTATTATATTGGTGATTGGCTATTGGCTATTGGCGATGGGCAATGGACAATGGGCGATGGAGTGTATGGCGCAAGATACAGTCAAGGTGTCATTGGTCTTTTTGGAACATAGTGAGACCTTGAGCTTTGACGAGAAGCGTTTGCCCGATGCACAGATATTGCGTGGCGATGTATGCTTCCGTCACGACTCTGTGCTCATGTATTGCGACTCGGCATATTTCTTCGAGAAGGAAAACTCCCTTCATGCTTTTGGCCACGTGCATATTGTGCAAGGCGACACACTGGAGGGATATGGCGATATACTCTACTACAACGGCAATACTAAGTTGGCTCGCCTGCGTCGCCATGTGCGCCTCATTCATCAGCAGACCACCCTCACCACCGATAGTCTGAACTATGACCGAATGCGCAATATAGCCTACTACTTCTCGGGCGGACAAATAGTGGATAGTCTCAATACCCTCACCTCATCGTGGGGACAATATACCCCCGATGACCATCAGGCTATCTTCCGTGGCGATGTGAAACTGGTCAACCCTAAGTTCGTACTCACCGCCGACACATTGGGTTATAACACCGAGAGCTATCGCTCGGATCTGGTCGGTCCCACCCAAATCCTCTATGAGGAGGAGACCACCATTCTCTCCACCAAAGGTTGGTACAACACCAAGACCGAACGATCGCAACTGCTCGACCGTTCGCAGATTATTCATACCGATGGTATCACCCTGACAGGCGACACCATCTATTATGACAAAGCCAATGGCTATGGCCGTTGCTTGGGCAATATCGTATCTACAGACTCTGCCAATCATGCTACCCTGTATGGACAGATGAGTGAGGTCTGGGAAGACGGTGGTAGAGCTTATGTGACGGACAGTGCCATGCTATTGGATTGGTCGGACTCGACCGCCTTCACCTATATGCACGCCGATACGCTTTGGACCGAGGAGATAAGCTATCCTGTCTATACGCTTTTTCCACTTGACAGCGTGATGGTGGATTCGGTGATGGTGGCGCAAGCCCCTGATACCATATGGCGAGACACCTCATACAACCAACTGCGTGCCTTCTGGAATGTCCGTATCTTCCGCGAGGATATTCAGGCGGTCTGCGACTCGGCACGCTACCATGGCAAAGACTCGCTACTAACCCTATTTGGCCTACCTATCTGCTGGAACGAGGACAACCAGATGTCCGCAGACCAGATGAATATTTATATCAAGAACGGCACAGTGGATTATATGCACGGGGTAGGCAATGGATTGATGGTGAAGCGCGAGGGTATGTCCGAGTATAATCAGATGGGTGGCAAAGAGATTATGGCGTATGTGCGCGATGGCGATGTCTATCTGGTGGATGTGCAAGGCAATGCCGAAACCGTCTTCTACCCACGCGAAGATGATGGAGAGTATATGGGAGTCAATCGCACACAGAGCAGTTTTGTCAAAGTCTATCTCCATGAGCGTCAGGTGGAGCGTGTACTCTTTACCACCTCTACCACAGGCGTATTGATACCGCTGGATCAAGCAGAACCCGAGGAAACGAAACTCAATGGATTCTTCTGGGCAGATGCAGAACGACCACGCCAACCCCAGGATATCTTCCTACACCCCGTTCGCACCAAACGACCCGAGGCAATCGCCATCTCCGCTTCTGCCGAAGAGGAGGAAGAAGAGGACATGGAACCAAAGGGCAAAATGAAAACCAAACAACGAAATATGAATAATGCACGACAAAATAGATAAACAATGAAAAAAATACTTCTTAGCATCCTGCTGCTGGGCAGCACTATCGCTTTCGCACACGCCGAAGGCAAACAATATCTGGGTCTTCAACTTGGTTTCACACAACCCGTCACACGACTCAATGTACCTGCTATCGATCACGAGAAAGAACTCACTCCTACCATCTACAACGGATTTAAGGTAGGACTCGTCTATGACGCCACTATCGTTGCTGGCTTTGGCTATACCATGGGCTTGAATTATACCTTTGGTGCTACGAAAGGCGAATGGAAATCAACTGGCGCATTGGATTACCCTCGCGAACAGAAACAAGAGATGTATCATCAGTTGGAGATACCCGTAGATTGGCAATACAAGTTTGAGATTGCCAACAATACCTACCTCATTCTCTATACAGGTCCTACATTGCAAATGGGTCTGTCCTTCAAACAAAACACCTACAAACAGGATAAGCCCAATGGCGATCAAACGATGCAGGTGGTGAATCGCTACACGATGGATAATATGTTTGCTCTCAAACGCCTCAATGTCACTTGGGGCTTGGGTGCGGGTCTCCAATATGACCGCTACTTTATCCGCGGTGGATACGACTTTGGTATAATCAACCCATACAAAGCCCACGTGTTTGAGGTGAACGATGATTATCGTCCTTATACCCGTGGTCGATTCGACCAATGGCAAATCAAGTTGGGTGTTTACTTCTGGCAAAAATAAAAATACGATCCTTTAACCTCTAACCTTTCAACTATAAACTAACTATGATTCCACGCGAAACCATTGATAGAATATTCTCCGCTGCGCGCATCGAAGATGTGGTGGGCGACTATGTGTCGCTCAAGAAACGCGGTGCCAACCTCATAGGTCTCTGCCCTTTTCACGACGAGAAGACGGGTTCCTTCACCGTCTCACCCAGCAAGGGTATCTTCAAATGCTTTGGTTGTGGCAAGGCTGGTCATTCTGTGGGCTTTATCATGGAGATCGAGCAATGCTCCTACGTAGAAGCCATTCGCCAACTGGCCAAGAAATACCATATTGAGATAGAAGAGCGCGAACTCACTGCTGAGGAGAAACAGAAGCAGGACGACCGCGAGTCGATGTTCATCGTCAATGAGTTTGCCAACAAGTGGTTCAAGGAGCAACTCTGGGATACGCCCGAAGGTACGGCTGTAGCCATGAGTTACCTGCGCCAACGTGGCTTGCGCGAAGATATTATTCGCAAATTTCAAATAGGCTACTCACCCGAAAAAGCCACCCTATGGTCGGTGGCTCAACGTAAAGGTTTTCAAGAGAAATACCTGCTCAATGATGCACAAAATCCACCATACATAGGTACAGGTGTTTGTGGCAAAAGCGAGAATGGCAAACTCTACGACCGCTTCCGTGGGCGCGTGATGTTCCCATTCCTATCCGTCAGTGGTAAGGTAGTGGGATTCTCTGGACGCTTGCTCGTGAAGAATGACAAAGTAGGTAAATATGTCAATTCGCCTACTTCACTCATCTACGAGAAGCACAACGAACTCTTTGGCCTATACCAAGCCAAGCAGGCCATATCCAAACAAAACAGTTGTTACCTCGTAGAAGGTCAGATGGATGTCATTCAACTCGTACAATCGGGCATCGAGAATGTGGTTGCATCGGGTGGTACTGCATTGACGATCAACCAAATACGCTTGCTGCATCGTTTCACGGAGAATATCACATTGCTATACGATGGCGACAAGGCGGGTATCAAAGCTGCTCTGCGCGGTATAGACATGATGCTGGAGGAGGGATTGAATGTGCGTATCATACTCTTGCCCGAAGGCGAAGACCCCGATAGTTTCGCTAAGAGTCATAACGCCTCCGACTTGCAAGCATTTTTGGATAATAACCACCACGATTTTATTCGCTTCAAAACGCAACTCTTGAGCGAAGAGGCACAAAACGACCCAACGAAACGCTCGGATATGATCCTGCAAATCGTACGCTCGATAGCCATGATTCCAGATATTATCAAACGACAAGTATATATCAAGGACACAGCCTCTCTGCTTGCCATACCCGAAGATGTGCTCACCCGAAAGGTGATTGAGATACGCAAAAAAGAAGCCGAGGAACGCAAAAAACGCAAAGATACTGAGCAACGCCAAGCCTCGTCTCCATCTGCTGAACAAACGCCAGATACAGCTGCTGAACTTACACCGACGGCTGTGCCTACTGACCCCACCGAACTGCAACCTACCAACCACAAAGAACTGAATATATTGAATCTGATTCAGGTCTTGATACGTTATGGCGAACGGATCATATATCAAATGGATGACCAATTGATAACAGTGGGTGAGTATATCATTACCGAAATCAAAAACGATAGTATTGATATTTCGAATCCATTGTATCAACAAGTGATTGATGAGTATTGTGCTAACTACCAGTCGCCTAATTTTGTGGCTTCCACCTTTTTTCAGCACCATCCTAATGCGGCTATCAGTCAGTTGGCAGTAGATATGATTGCAGATAAATATCAGGTCAGTCGTATGTACAGCAAGCGCAGCATCTCCGAGAATGTGGTGCAAGAGGTACAGCAAGACGAAGTATCCGTCTTGCCCGAACTGGTGCAACGCCTCCTGTTAGAACTCAAATATACCGTGGTGGACGAGCGTATAGACAGTATGCAGCGCATGCTCAAAGAGGCACAAGAGCGCAACGACTGGCAACTGGTGATGGTTATATTGGAGCAACAACCACAACTCATGGAGATTCGCAAACAACTCTGTCGTGCACTCGGCAACCGCGTTATCGTTCGTTAATCCTATAATTCATGCCTTTACACTCTACACTAAAATGCTCTTCGACTCTATCGTATATGGCCCAATCCGTTCGCGCCGTTTAGGCGTTTCGTTAGGTGTCAACCTTATGCCCACCAACGCCAAACTCTGTACATTTGACTGTGTGTACTGCGAATGTGGATGGAATCAGCCCGTCTCACACCCTGTTCTTCCCACTCGCGAGCAAGTACGCCAAGCCCTTGCCGAGAAACTGGTGTCTATAGCCAATACGCTCGACGTCATCACCTTCAGTGGCAATGGCGAACCTACCTTGCATCCCGATTTCTTGGGTATTATCCAGGACACTTGCGCCCTGCGTGATCAGTATTGCCCTCAAGCCAAAATATCCGTACTCAGCAACAGCACCCAATTGGCTCGTCCCGATGTGGTAGAGGCATTGCGCCTGTGCGACAACCGCATACTCAAACTGGATTCGGCTATTGATGCTACTATGCAACTCATCGACAAACCTGTCAATCCCCGTCTTACTGTAGAGCAGATAGTTGAATGGCTTTCGGTTTTCAATGGCGATTTCACATTGCAAACATGCTTCTTGCGAGGCGAATACCGCGGGCAGATCATCGACAATACCACCACCCAAGAACTATCAGCGTGGTACGCAATGATCGAGCGCCTACAACCCAAGCAGGTCATGATCTATGTCATAGACCGTGCTACTCCCCTCCAAACATTATCCAAGGTGCCTGCTCACGAGATGCAAGCCATTGCAGCACCCCTCAGAGAGCAGGGTATAGATGTCATCGTATCAGCATGAAAATACTGATTGCACCGCTCAATTGGGGGCTTGGTCACGCTACCCGTTCTATCTCACTTATTCGCCACTATTTGGCTGCGGGCGATGAGGTGGTATTGGGGGGTGATGGCGATAGTATCATGCTTCTCCGACGGACTTTCCCGCATTTGCGCGTAGTGGATTTACCCTCTTTGGAACTGCGATATACCCACAACTCCGTGCAGCGCGGATTCTACTTGCGTGCTATACCAGCCCTCATTCGTTTCACGATAGCCGACCACTATTACTTGCGTCAGTTGCTCGCAATGGAGCATTTCGACCTCATTATTTCGGATAACCGTTTTGGTCTTTTTGCACGTGATACGCGCTCTGTATATATCACACACCAGTTGTATGTACAACTCCCCCGTCGCCTTCGGATATTCGAGCCCCTCGCGCGCGCGCTACATGCGTGTATATATAAGAGGTATCACGAGGTATGGGTACCCGACTTTGCCGACCCTGTCCATAATCTGGCAGGTGCCTTGGCTCACGGCCGTCGCTTTGACCGCCACGCTAAGTATATAGGTCCGCTATCGCGGTTCAGTAGTATGGATACTGGAGACCGGTCTCCGGAAAAATCGACCAGCGTCCAGATTCCAGATGCTGGATACCCTATCCTGGCTATCCTATCGGGCTTGGAACCACAGCGCAGCCTGTTTGAGCAGTCGCTCATCGAGCGTTTTCGCCATAGCGAGCAAGCCATTCTGATTGTTCGCGGTAAGATGGACGGACCCACTACCACCACCCATATAGGTCCTATCACCTTGGTGCCACATATGAGCGACGAGCAACTGTTGCCACTCCTCCAATATGCACAAAAAATTATCGTGCGTAGTGGCTACAGCACGATAATGGATCTATCTGTATTAGGTCTCTTGGATAAGGCGGAGTTTCATCCCACTCCTGGACAAAGCGAACAGGAGTATCTGGCGACTAAGTTCTCCTAATCAAACACTTCGATAAGCACATCCAGCGATTTGGGTGCGCGAAAATCCTCTATATGTTCTTCGTAATAGTTTGTCAGTTCGCGTAGGCGTTGCTGACGCTCGTTGCGGTTACGAGGGGCTATAAACCATTCGGGGTGCTCCGTATCATCAATACCAATACCCAAATGCATAGCATATTCCATCATAAATTGCAGATGCAGGTTGCTTATCGCAGTGTCCTGATCCAGATGCTGAATCACTTGTAACAACCATTCGTATAGTGGCTCATCGCTCATAGGATGGCGCAGGGTGCTACTCAAGACCTCTGCAATGAACATCGCCACGCACTGGCGTTGCACCTCCAAATGCAGGCTTTGGGGCGAGTAGAGTAGGGATACGCTGGATAGTGTGCCCATTTGCGTAGGGGCATTATTGCGACGAGTCGCTGTAAACTCTATGATAGACAGGGGACGAAGAAGACCTTTGTACTTATTGCCATACACCATATACTGCGTCCGTCCTTGTTCGGCGGTATATAGATGCACTATACTACCCGAGTCGGAATAGCGTGTCAGATGTAGTACGATGGCCGATGGCATATACCTTGCCTTTACGCGTTACACGTTACACTCATCAGTTTCTCGTGCATGGCTTTGGCTGCTTTTCTGCCATCAGACATGGCCAATATCACGGTGGCACCGCCTCGAACTATATCACCGCCCGCATACAACACAGGCAATGAGGACTGCATCTGCTCGTTCACAACGATAGTACCTTTCTTACTTATCTCCAGCCCTTCCACGGTGGACGGAATGAGTGGATTAGGACTCACACCCACACTCACGATCACAGCATCCACAGCCAGCGTAACGGTCTCACCTTCGACTGCCACAGGGCTACGGCGACCCGACTCATCTGCTTCGCCCAAGGTCATCACTTGCAGCACAGCTTCGCATACGCGTCCGTTCTCATCGGCGTGGTATTCTATAGGATTGTGTAGGGTCATAAACTCTACTCCCTCTTCCTTGGCGTGGCGCACTTCCTCCACACGCGCAGGCATCTCCTCTTCGCTGCGGCGATATACGATGATGGCACGCTCTGCACCCAGTCGTTTGGCGGTACGCACGGCGTCCATAGCGGTGTTGCCACCACCTACCACCATCACGTTCCTTGCTTTCAGTATAGGGGTATCATTGATGGGCAATGATGCACCCATCAGGTTGACACGAGTCAGATATTCGTTGCACGATAATACACCGTTCAGGTTTTCGCCTGGGATACCCATAAAGCGTGGCAAACCAGCACCACTGCCCACAAATATACCCTTGTAACCTTGTTCCAATAGTTCATTGACCGTCAGTGTTTTGCCGATGATGGTATCGCACCTGAAGTCTACACCCAGACGCTTCAGTCCTTCTATCTCACGATCTACCACTGCATTGGGCAAGCGAAACTCCGGAATACCATATTTCAATACGCCACCTATCTCGTGCAATGCTTCATAGACGGTCACCTGGTAGCCATATTTGGCCATATCGCCAGCAAAAGCCAATCCAGCTGGACCACTGCCCACCACTGCTATTTTGCTCGCTTCGCTCAGGTTGTTTGCTTCGCGTTGTTTGTTCGCTCCGCTCGCGTTGTTTACTGAAGCGTTATCAGCAGTGTAGTCCGCCACGAAACGCTCCAGATAGCCGATAGCCACGGGCTCGTGACCCATCTTCAGATGGATACATTGGGCCTCGCATTGTTTCTCTTGGGGACACACACGACCGCATACTGCGGGCAAGGTGCTACTGGCTTGTATCACCTCGGCTGCACCCAAGATATTGCCCACTTCTACCTGTTTGATGAAACCAGGTATATTGATATTCACAGGACAACCTTGTACGCAACTTGGGTTTTTGCAATCCAAACAGCGTTGTGCTTCCGTCACGGCTTGTTCATACGTCAGTCCCGTGTTTACTTCTTTGTAGAGGGATTGTATTCGCTCTTCGGGACTCAACTCGGGCATCTTCACACGCGGGATAGCCACTCTGTCTTTGGCTTTGAGTTTGGCTTCGTTTGGTTGGTTGGCTCTGCTCAGGTTGTTCGCTTCGCGTTGTTTGCTCGCTTCGCTCGCGTTATTTGCAGAAGCGTTGATTGCAGAAGCATTGTTTACTGAGTCATGGTGCTGATAGCTTTCGTAGTCGTTTTTCTCTTCCGTCGTATATTGGCGCAAACGCGACAACATCTCATCAAAATCCACGGCATGGGCATCAAACTCTGGACCGTCCACACATACGAACTTGGTCTTTCCCCCCACCGTTACGCGGCAGGCACCGCACATACCCGTACCGTCCACCATGATGGTGTTCAGACTGGCTTCAGTAGGGATATTATACTTCTTGGTGGTCAGTGCCACAAACTTCATCATGATAGCAGGACCTATGGTGATGCACTTGTCCACCTGTTCGCGTTGGATAACCTGTTCCACACCCGTTGTCACCAGTCCTTTTTGTCCCAGCGAACCATCATCCGTCATCACGATCACCTCGTCTGATACAGCAGCCAATTGCTCGCGCAGGATCACCAGTTCTGCCGTGCGTGCTGCTAATACGGTGATGACCCTATTGCCTGCTTGTTTGAGGGCTTGGGCAATAGGTAGCATGGGTGCTGCACCTACACCGCCACACGCACATACCACGGTGCCAAAGTGCTTAATCGTAGTGGCTTTGCCCAATGGACCGACCAGGTTATGCACCTCGTCGCCCACCTCCAGGGCCACCAACTTGGTACTGCTGACACCTATGCGTTGCACCACCAATGTGATGGTACCTGCCTCTATATTGGCGTCCGCAATGGTCAGTGGCATACGCTCAGAATGTTCGTCCACGCGCACCATCACAAAGTGACCCGCACGACGACTACGAGCAATCATAGGAGCCTCTATCACCAACTCCACTACGTTCTCAGAAAAGAAACGTTTAGAAATAATCTTAGCCATAATCCTTGCCTTTAGCCTCTCGCCTCTCGCCTTTAGCCTCTTGCCTTTAGCCTCTCGCCTTTAGCCTAAAAGCCTTTCGCCTAAAAGTATTTCACTTCCTCGCCCATGATACTTGTGAGCAAGTTATTAGCCAAGCGGCTTGCACCAAAGCGGAATGATTGGTTATTGAGCCACTCTTGACCCAATATCTCTTTCACCAATGTATAGTGTTGTACTGCCTCTTCGGTAGTGCTGACACCACCTGCAGGTTTGTAGCATACCTTTTGACCAGTCTTCTGGTGCCAATCTTTGATAGCGTGACACATCACATAACTTGCTTCTGGTGTAGCGTTCACCGCCACTTTGCCTGTAGAAGTCTTGATGAAGTCTGCACCTGCTGCCATAGCCAAGATACTTGCTTTGTAGATATTCTCTGCGGTCTTCAGCGTGCCTGTCTCAAGGATCACCTTCAGGTGTGCATCGCGGATAGCCGCTTTGATTTCGGAGATCTCGTCATATACCTCTTGGTAGTTACCTTCGAGGAACTTACCAATAGAGATAACGATGTCTATTTCTGTGGCGCCTGCTGCTACAGCCATGGCTGCCTCTGCCACTTTCACCTCGATGAAGGTTTGCGAAGCAGGAAAACCTCCTGCCACTGCGGCTATGCCGATAGGCTCGGTCAGTACCTCGCGTGCAGTTTCTACCAATGCTGGATATACGCACATGGCTGCCACATTGGGTACGCCTGGGAAGTGACCATCAAAGTCATTCACCTTTTCAGCCATTGTGGCTACTTTGGCGGTAGTGTCTTCGCCATTGAGGGTGGTCAAATCTATCTGATGCAAGCACTGCATCCACACTTCACGGGTGTTGTTTTCTGCTGTATGTTGCGCCAGTATGTCGGCAGTATTCTTCTTGACTAACTCATCTGTGAGTACGCAGGGGTATTCTGCGAATAATTGTTCAAACTTGTCCATATTAATTCTTTCTTTAACCTTTACACATGTCCTCTCAACTCAATCTTCCAATAATCGTTTCGTTGCCTGTCACGGCTTCGCCCACTTTCACGAATATCTCTGTGTCCAGTGGCAAGTACATATCCACGCGCGAACCAAATTTGATAAAACCAAAATGTTCGTTTCGTTGGGCTTTGAGCGTAGGTTTGGCGTATGTTACGATGCGTCGTGCCATGGCACCTGCTATCTGACGAACGGCCAGTTGCACCTTGTTTTTGGTCTCTATCACCACCAACGAACGCTCATTCTCTGTGCTGGATTTGGGCAGCCATGCGCCTTGATGGCGACCATTCTGATGTTCGGATACCACTACTGTACCCTCGATAGGATACCAGTTGGCGTGTACATTGAAGGGCGACATGAAGATGCTCACCTGCAAACGCTTGTCATGGAAATACTCATTCTCCATTGTGGGTTCAATCACTACGATGCGACCATCCGCAGGAGCCACCAGTATCTTGTCATCGCTCACTTCCACCACACGGCTTGGGTTGCGGAAGAAATAGGTGACAAACACCAGCAGCATTGCACTCAGCACCAATGTGATTGCACCTACCCAGTTGGGCATATACATAAACAACGGCACATTCACTGCAAATATCAGCAATGTCAGTGTCGCTATGATACCACGACCCTCGCGGTGAATACGGATTCTTCTTTTCTTTTTGTGTCCCATATATCCTTGCCTTTAAACTTTAATCTCTAAACTCTAAACACTAAACTCTAAACTCTAAACACCCACACCCCACTGATCATATGGTACTTGGCTCAGCATGTCTACTGCTTGATCCAGACCTTGTTGCAGTTTCTTCTCGAACATCATGCGGAACATCATCGGTATATCGGCCTTGATGGTCAGTTTGATGCGGGTGTCCTGTTCTGCCACTTGCTTGAGTTGAATCCACATATTGGCATCCATAGGCAGGTTCTCCACGCCAAACTTGATGGTCTTCCACTCTTCTTTCTCCACGATACGAATGGTAAATTTCTGCGCCATACCTTCCACTTGAATGCGGATATAGTCTGGCTTAATCTCCAGTTCTTTGATCTTATCTTTGGGTATAAGGTCGCTGAAGCGATTGAGGTTTTCCAAGTTGCTCAACACGCCAAAGACCACCTTATCGTTGTAAGGTATCTGTCCTATTTTACTTTCGTATTTTGTTGCTGCCATTTATTTATTCCATTTAGCAGGGTTATGTTGCCAATTTTCTATTTCGCTTTGTTGCTCACTATCTATAATACCCATGGCAGAAGCGTGGCGCAATACGGTCTCGAAATTGGTCAGCGAGGTCAGGGTGACATCCATCTTCTCCAATTTCTTTTTGGTGTTGGCAAATCCATAGTCGAATATAGTCACCACACCCAATACCTGACAACCGTTGTTGCGAATAGCCTCTATCACCTTCGCACAATTGACGCCTGTATTCACCTGATTTTCTACCAGCACTACGCTCTGTCTTGGACGCAGGTCGCCCTCGATTTGGTTTTCCAATCCGTGGTCTTTAGGCTGTGGATGTACGTACACAAAGGGCAGACTCAGTTGCTCAGCCACCAATACGCCATGGGCTATAGCGTTGGTGGCTACACCTGCTATAATATCTGCATCGGGGTACATCTCTGCTATTACTCGCGCCAACTCCAAACGGATAAAGTCGCGCATCTTAGGGTAGGATAGAATCTTTCTATCGTCGCAGTACATGGGCGAAGTCCACCCGTTTGCCCAGATAAACGGATTTTTGGGTTGAAATTTAATGGCCTTCAGTTGTAGCAACCTGTGGGCGGTCATTTCTTGTAGTACTTTCATATATTAGATCGTTTATGTGTTTTTATTCCGTGCTTACATACGTGCCTTTACACTTTACACTAATTATATCCTCTCACGATGCCACGTGGCGAAGCTTTTACAAACTCCAGTATCAGGTCGCGTTCTGCACTCGCGGGCAATGTACTCTCTATCTGTGTCACTGCTTGACTCACATTCAGGCCCGACAGGTACATCAGTCGATATACATTTTGGATAGCGGTGATCTGTTCTTGTGTGAAGTTGCGGCGGTTCAGTCCTACCGAGTTGATACCGCAATACGATATAGGTTCGCGTGCCGCAATGATATATGGTGGCACATCTTTATTGACTTTGGAGCCACCTTGTATCATGACGTGTGCGCCGATATGGCTGAATTGGTGTACCAGAGTGCCGCCACCTATGATTGCCCAGTCGTCCACCACCACTTCGCCTGCCAGTTGGGTCGCATTGGACATGATGATATGATCGTGCAGCAGACAGTCGTGTGCCACATGGCAATATGCCATGATCAGACAGTGGTTACCCACCACCGTCTTGCCCTTGCTGGCTGTACCGCGGTGGATAGTCACAAACTCGCGTATAGTAGTGTTATCGCCAATGATGGCGTAGGTCTTCTCGCCTTTGTATTTCAGATCTTGTGGGTCGCCGCCTACCACGGCACCAGCGTGTATATGGCAGTTCTTACCAATGCGTACACCGTCGTGTATAGTCACATTGCTGTCAATGATAGTGCCTTCGCCTATCTCCACATCTGCATGAATGCAACTGAAAGGACCTACTTGTACGCTGGGATGAAGCTTAGCTTCAGGATGAATATAGTTCATATTTGGGCATGTTAATAAAATATTGTGCAAAGATACAGAAAATATTGCATATTAACAAACAAAATGGATAAAAAATTCATTTTCAGTGCTATTTTCTTGTGATTTATGCCTTTGTTCAGCAGTCTTTCCCGTTACCACTCCGTTATCACTCCGAAAGGATACCGCACTTTCCCTGATGTTTGCCTGCATGTGGGTCTTTGTTGCATAATACGTGATTTTTTGTCGAAAGGTTGTATATGTCAAAAAAAAGCAGTACTTTTGCACCAAATTTCGGAATATGTATTTTGACGAACTACCATTATCAGACGAGGTGTTGGATGCATTGTGGGATATGCATTTCGACACTTGCACACCCGTACAAGAGCAGACTATACCTGTGATTCTTGACGGACACGATGTCATCTCTTGCGCCCAAACGGGTACAGGCAAGACCGCTGCATACATCCTGCCCCTGCTCACCAATCTGCAATTCGACAACCACGACCCCAATCGCCTCAATGCCATCATCATGGCACCTACCCGCGAACTGGCACAGCAGATCGACCAACAGATGGAGGGCTTTGGTTTCTATGTCCCCTTCTCTTCTGTAGCCATCTACGGTGGCAACGACAGTGGCGCATGGGGCACACAGGTCACGGGTTTGCGCAAAGGCGCGGATATTGTCATTGCCACACCTGGACGACTCATCAGCCAGATGAATATCTACGATATTGACTTCTCGGGCGTAAAATACTTCATCCTCGATGAGGCTGACCGCATGCTCGATATGGGCTTCTACGACGACATTATGACCATCGTCAACAAACTGCCCAAAGACCGCCAGACCATCATGTTCTCGGCTACCATGCCTGCCAATATTCGCAAGATGGCCAAAGCCATCATGCACAATCCCGTCGAAGTGCAGATAGCCGTTTCACGACCACCTGAGACCATTCGCCAAATGGCGGTGGATATTTTTGAACCCCAGAAGACACCGTTCCTCGTTCGCCTATTAGGCACTTCCATGTCTGGACTCGGGACTCCGGATGCTGGCGAAAAACTGAAAAAAGTCATTATCTTTGTCGGTAAGAAACAGCGGGTCAAAGACCTCACGCGCACATTGCGCGCCAACCACATCGACGCGCGTGCCATGCACTCTGACCTCGAGCAGAAAGAGCGCGACGAGGTCATGCTCGGCTTCCGCAATGGTAGGGTAGATGTACTCGTGGCAACAGACATTGTATCACGCGGTATCGATGTGGACGACATACCTCTGGTCATCAACTACGATGTGCCTCGCGATGCCGAGGACTATGTACACCGTATTGGTCGAACCGCACGGGCTGAAAACAAAGGCGAGGCCATCACGCTGGTGAGCCCCGACGATAAACGATTCTTCAATAAGATTGAACGATTCTTGCAGAAACTTATAGATCGCGTTCCCTTGCCTGCCGATCTTGGAGATGCGCCAGATAGTAGCGTATGTTCGCTTGCTGCTGACGACCGTAAGCCGTCTTCCAAACGCCGAAAAGGCGGATGGCATGGTGGGCATAATCGCAAGCCGAAGCGTAATCGCCCTGCATCTCATAAGCAATAGCCATATTCGCCGCAGCACAGGCTGCGGCTTTTTTATCCTCTTTGCCCATCGCCAATTGCCACTCTCCAATCGCCTCTTGCCAACGTTGTATGCGAAAAGCATTCAGTCCTGCCTGCAAATGCGTGGTAGGCATATCGTAGATATAGCGGCGACTGCTCTGCCACGACGGAACAAAACTATTGCCTAGTCGGCTACCCAACTCCTGCGACAAATGCAGTAAGGCCTCCTGACGCGACGGCAGGTCGCTCAGACTCTGCGTGCGCGTGTAGTGCAGTCGGCTCTCCCAGAGTAGTGTATCTGCCTGCGTGAAACTCGCTTCGCGCGACTGACCCGCATAGTGTATCGTCCAATGCGATTGAGCATAGGCCTGCAAATAGGCGTAATACGCACCTTCGTCTGTAGGAAAACTCTCCACTATATCGTATAGCACCAACTGATTGAGTACCAACAAGGCCTCTGCCTGATATTCAGCACAGAGCCGTTCGGCTTGTGCGAAAGAGAGCGATTGGCGGGCGTAGTAATTATTGGAGGTGTTTTGTGTTCTATCCAGTAGTTCTACCATCTCAAACGCACCACTGCGCTCCATCGTTTGGGTGATAGAGAAGAGGCAGTATAGGTTGCTGCGGTTCAAGTCCACTTGTACCGCACCACTATTCTCACCGTCCACCACGGTGGTATGACCAAAATCATGGGGTTGGGACAACGCATTATTGACCACCAAGATACGCTGCTTGCCTTGCAACTGATTTCGCTCGGCGGGGTAGCGTTCGTCCACATAGAAGTACCATTGCTCTTGTGCAATGGTGGGGACGACCCACACTACGACAAACAAAAGGATATGTAGCAGTCTCATAACTTCCTTATTCGCCACTCCTTAGGGTAGAGGTTGTTGCAGCGGTTGCCTACATTTTTCACGAAGCCCAAGGGGATACCTTCGTACTTCACCAGCAGCACTTCGGTAGGCTGATTAGGTAGCACGATGGCTTCGGTGCGCAGGTAACTAAGTGCCTGCTCCAGCGATAGTTCCGCACTCTTAAATGCCTTTTGACGCAGGTCTTTGGCCATAGATAGCGCATGCTGTGGCACAGGATGTTTACCGCGCAACTCGCAGATACCAAAACCCGTACTTACGCAGATAAACTGCTTGCTCAGAATGTCAATAAGGTCTTTGTATTTAGATGGATAGGCTACAATAAATCGGTCCTGTTGGCGAAGCACCCAACGCTCGGGGTGTTGTACCCAAGTGCGGATAATATCCGCATGCTCCACGGCTTGTGGCGCAGGCAGTTTCACTTTGGGCAATCGCTTTTCAATCGGGCGTGTCTCATTGCCATGCTTGCGCAGCACACACAAGTAGAATCCCTCGCCTTTTGTCTTATGCGGATAGAAATGATAACCCGGATGACCTTCTGTGATGCCCCACGATGGGTGTATATCCACAGGCAGTATATCGGCACCCAGATGCTCGGCTATCCATTCAGCATTCTCCTCGTTTTCCCAAGGGTTGAAGGTGCAGGTAGAGTATATCAATATACCTCCAGGATGCAGAGCATCCCACAGGTCTTCCACTATTTTGCGCTGGCGTGTCACGCATGCCTCGACATTCTTTTCGCTCCATTCGGCTATCGCATCCTCGTCTTTGCGGAACATGCCTTCGCCCGAACAAGGAGCATCCACCAATATGCAATCGAACACATTGGGCAAACGCATACCGAAGTCGGCTGCTTGATTATGGGTGACTACGGTGTTGCCATTGCCCCATTTCTGGATATTCTCCGACAATACAAACACTCGCTGACGCACCACCTCGTTGCTCACCAATAGTCCCTCATCGCCTAAGTATTGGCTGATAAGCGTGGACTTACCACCAGGTGCTGCACACATATCCAGCACCACGCTATTGCGCGACAGATACTGCTGCAACGCGCATTCCACGAACATACTGCTGGCTTCTTGCACATAGTAGCAGCCTGCATGAAAGAGGGGGTCAAGGGTGAATTGCGGACGCTGGCTGAGGTAGTAACCGTCCTCGTGCCATGGCACTTCGTCGGTGTCGCAATCAAAGGTCAGACAGTCTATCTTGTCGTTGAGGCGGATAGAGGTAACAGGCGTTGTTTCCAACGCTTGACACAACTCTTGCACCTCTTCGGGAGTCAACTGATTGTGCAGACTTTCTATGAACTCAATAGGCAACACAACGGCATTTTATAAAATCTGGCTGCAAAGGTACAACAAATAATGCACATTTGCAAGAAAATTGCACGAAAGTTCACATTCAAGTGCGATTTTCTTGCAAAAGGTGAGCAATTTTTTTTGCTTTTTATTTGCGTATGTGCGGATTTTTCCGTATCTTTGCAGCGAAAATAAGATTCATCTTTGCACCTATGGCTGTAAATTTAGTTACCATCTATTGCAAGAACAATAAACAGTTTGTTCAAATTCCCTGTGGTACCTCCATCAAGGAGTTGTACGACCAACTTCGTCCTACACTCGATATACGCTACCCCATTATAGCAGCACGGGTGAACTACAAAGTGCAAAACCTCAATTTCCTTATCTACAAACCTAAAGATATTGAGTTTATCGATGCTACCAGCGAAAGCGGTGCACGCTGCTATGTGCGTACTCTGAGCATGGTCATGGCTTGTGCTGTGCGCGAACTATGGCCCGACTGCGACTTGCGCATTGAACACCCCATCAGCCGAGGCTTCTACTGCACCATTCGTGAGTCGCGTGATACGGCCAAAATCATCACGCCTGAGATAGTACAGCAACTCAAAACACGCATGCAAACTATCATCGCAGAAGATAGACCTATCGTTACGGAAGAACGACAAACCAAAGAGGTTATCCGCCTCTTCGGCGAACGCAACGAAGGCGAAGTGACCCTCTTTGAGACCTTGGGTAACCCCTATTGTCGCTACTATCGCATGGGCGACTATATAGACTACTACACTGGCGCACTCATGCCATCTACGGGGTATATCCACCTGTTTGATGTGGAGATGTATCACGGCAATATCCTGCTGCGCATCCCTTGTCGCCGCAACCCTAACCAACTGGAAGAGAAGTGTGTACAAGACAAACGCTTCGGGATATTCAAAGAATATAGAGGATGGAACAAACTGCTGCATATCAGCAATGTAGGCGAATTTAACAAAGCTTGCAAAAACCAAAAGAGCTTTGAGATGATCAAACTGTCGGAGGCCTTGCACGAGAAGAAAGTGGCGCAGATAGCCGACCAGATAGCGCATCGCGAAAGCGGAATACCCAAATTCGTACTCATCTCAGGTCCCAGTTCATCGGGTAAGACTACCTTCTCGAAGCGTCTGACTATTCAGCTGATGGTCAATGGTATTCGCCCTGTGGTCATCTCTATGGATAACTATTTTGTCAACCGCGAGGATACCCCACGCGACGAGAATGGCGAATGGGATTTTGAACACCTGCACACGCTTGACCTGCCTCTATTCCGCCAACAGTTGGCAGAACTGGCAGATGGGAAGACCGTTTCATTGCCTTTCTACAACTTTGAAACGGGCAAACGCGAATACCGCGGTGAGACACTCAAACTGGAGAAAGACACCGTGGTCATACTCGAGGGACTACATGCGCTCAACCCCGAACTGATACCCGATATACCACGCGAAACGACATTCAAGATTTATGTCAGTTCGCTTACGACCGTCAATCTGGACAACCATAACTGGATTCCTACCAGCGATGTGCGTCTTATACGCCGTATCGTGCGCGACTATCGCTATCGTGGCTACTCAGCCCGCGAAACTATCGCGCGATTAGATAGCGTGCAACGCGGCGAGGATAGGTGGATAGCCCCCTTCCAAGAGGAAGCCGATGTCATGTTCAACTCAGCATTGCTCTTCGAGCTCGCCGTACTGAAACGCCACGCAGAACCCATCTTGGACGAGGTCCCTAAATACTGCGATGAATATACAACCGCACATCGATTGAAGAAATACTTGAGTTATTTTGAGTCGATTCCAGAACGCGAGATACCACCTACATCGTTCTTGCGTGAGTTTGTGGGAGGTAGTTCGTTTAGGTATTAGTGAGGTGTTTAGTGGACGCTACAGTTTAGAGATTAAAGACACGGATATGAAAAAAACAATATTGATACTAAGCATGATATGGGGGCTATTAGCTGTGGGAATGTCCCAAGAGCCCGCAGAACAACTGGCTACTATAGACACCATAGGTGCTATAGATTCTACAGCCATTATCGACACATTGCTTCTGCCTCTGATTACGGAGGAGATGACACACGCAGTGGTGCATCAAGATTCGTTGATCACCCAACTCATGCGCGATAAACTCAGCGGTTATGTCCGTGGCGAACAATTGCTCGACGGGTTTAGAGTACAGATATATGCCTCGAATAGTCAGCAACAAGCCAAGAGAGAAGCCACAGAATTGCAACAGCGCATCGAAGACATGATAGATGTACCTGTATATACCCTTTCCGAACCTCCGTTCTGGAAAGTGCGTATAGGTAACTTCTCTACCCGTGAAGCCGCTAATGAATATAAAAATACGTTCTTGCAGTTCTTTCCCGAACTGACAGGTAGCACCTATATTGTACCCGATAAGATTATTGTTATACGATGAATACCCCTTTTGTACCCCATGAAGCCACCACCGAGGCCATAGCCGCGAAGATGGTGGAAATACTGCAGTATATAGGCGAAGACCCTGAGCGCGAGGGCTTGCAACGCACCCCTGAGCGCGTAGGCAAAGCCATGCAGTTTCTCACCCAAGGCTATAAGCAAGACCCTGAAGCGATATTGCGCTCGGCCTTGTTTGAGGAGGATTATCGCCAAATGGTGGTGGTGAAGGATATACCATTCTACTCGCTATGCGAACACCACCTGTTGCCCTTCTTTGGAAAAGCCCATGTGGCGTACATCCCCAATGGCACCATCACAGGACTGAGCAAGGTGGCGCGCGTGGTGGATGTGTTTGCACGCCGATTGCAGGTGCAAGAGCGTATGACGACGCAAATCAAAGAGTGTATTCAAAAAACGCTGAACCCCTTGGGCGTGATGGTGGTGATAGAGGCAGAGCACCTGTGCATGCAGATGCGCGGTGTACAAAAACCTGGCGCAGTCACCACTACAAGCGACTTTACGGGCGCATTCAACCGCCCCGAGACACGCGAGGAGTTTATGAATCTGATTCGTGGATAAACAAACCGATTAGTTCATCACCATTATTTTTACCGTACTATGGGCAGCACCGTCTTGGGTGTTGCATAGTGCCGTATATATACCCGATGCCACGCGGGTACCTTGAGCGTTGGTGAGATCCCATATGGCTTCGCCTCCGTTACCCTGAATGTTCGCCACAAGATTACCGTTCGCATCGACGATACGCACAAGACTGTTGTTCATCAGGCCTTTGATGACCACCACCCCTTTGTAATTGGGGTAAACAGGATTGGGATAGGCATAGAGTTCTTCGAAATTCTCTTCTGGCTCAACCGCATCGCTCATATAGGATACCAAGCCTTGGCTGGTGCCAAAAAACACTTCGCCCGTGGACTGCTGAATAGCAATAGACAGTACATTATCGCTGGGCAGAGGCGAGTTGTTGGCTGTGAAGTGCTCAATAGTCTCCTCGCCATTAGGCGAGAGCAGGAACACACCCGAGGTGGCTGTGGCAATCCATTTGCGGTTGGCACCATCCACTACGATATGATTGATCTGTTCGTTCTCAAGGAGATAGTCGCCCAACCCTGTGCCATCGTTTCGGCCGATGATGATGCGTTGGCATTGGTTGGAAGAGGCAAAATCCACAGTGGCTGGAATCAAGAATAAGCCTGCGTTGGTACCTACCCAGATGGTGTTATCGTGGTCTTGTGTCATGCAATAGATACTCTCGGGCGCGACAGGTTTGCCATTTTGGTCATACCATTCGGATTTATAAATAACCTTGTCGTCCATAGGATTGAGAGGAGTACCATTGTCTTGTAGCAGGAGTAATCCCGCGGCAATTCCGTTGTTTGCACGACAAATAGGAATCCATTTCCACTGTGTATTTCTTCTATCTACCATGATTTCTCCAGGCGTGTACAATTGAATACGACCGCTGTTGCTCTCCAGATTGTATGCAGCCAAAGTGTTGCCATTTGCATCCATGATGTGTAGATTCTTATCAACTTCGGTGTTTATTACCCATAAGTAACCTTGCTCATCAAACATAGCCCCATCGGTGCGAACATAGAATCCCGCACGAAGAGGGTTGTTGGGTGCTGCCGATTTCAACTGGCTATTGGTATGATTGTGGAGTTTGACTACCGTAGTATCGTGCATCTCCAATAAGCCCAATCCATAACTGGTGACAAAATAGTGGTCAGGATCCTTGGGGTCTTGTGCCACATTCATCAGGTCTAAGATGGTTGTACCAGTAGCCTCATTGAGTTGGGCATTGGAGATGTTTGTCCAACTGCCATTCTCGTAGTACATAATATCGCCTGGTGTATTATTTTGAGTCGCCCATCTGCCACCAGGTACGATATACAGGCGGTCGCCAAAGAAGCGCATACGGTAGGCAATATTATTGATAGGTCCATCGGGGATGAAATGCTGTTGGTCGCTATAGCGTATCAGACCGTGCGTGAGCGATGCCACCCATCGGTCCTTGCCATCGGCTTGCACATCCGTGATAACACCCAACATAGGCTCTTGTAGGGATAGATTGGAAGATAGCGCATAGCCCGCTTGGTCAGTAGGCAAGATGTATAGTTCATCACCCACAGGGCAGAGTCCTTGGACGGCGTATGGTGTGGCTATTTTGTGCCATTTCCCTGCATTGCGCGACCATAATTCAGTATCGCGGATCAGGTACAACTGCGCATCATGCGCGCATAGGTCAACCACCTCTTTGCCACTGGGTAATGCTTGTGGATGCCAGTAAGCATAGTCGGATAGCGGGTCATGGAGAGCTGCTGCGAATAGTTGATAGGGCGAAACAGCATAGATGCTATCGCCCATGATAGCAATATGCTTCACGCTGACTTCCGATGCATTGATGCCAATGATATAGGTGTCCTTCACTTCGCGCTTCTTCATGTCCAGCACAATGATACCAAAGTCCATAGCCAGATATGCCGTAGTGCCATGCATATGGATACTATTAGCGATCTTAGAGAAACTGCTCTGCTTGATATATAGGTCGGGGATATTATCTATTTGACCTTCGGCGTTGATAATATCCAATTGACCGTTCTCGTAGCATATCAATAGCAGGTCAAGCGTTGGGTTATAGCCTATGGTGGAGATGACCGCACCGTTTAAGCCTGTCATACGGCTGTAGTAGGATAGTTCTTCAGATTGTTTGTCCACCGAAAAAAGCGAATGGTTGGACAAACCATATACCTTATCCTTTGTTACAGCGATGGTATTGATTTGCGAATAAGCGGAATGCGCATGCCACTGGTGCATATTGCCGTAGGTCCAATTATCCTCAGCAGTATCAATATAGGTGTTAGCCCAAAGGCATATATTTGCCAATAAGAATAGAGAGATGGTGAATAGTTTTTTCATTGCGATACATTATTTAATTACCGCGCGCAACGCGTGTAGCGCGCGTGCGCGATGGCTGATTGCATTTTTCTCTTCGGCAGATAGCATAGCAAAGGTGGCTGTATGGCCCTCAGGTATGAATAGAGCGTCGTAGCCAAAACCTTGTTGACCCTGCTCGTATTCACTGATTAGCCCTTTGACTACGCCCTCAACCTGCAGGTCATACTGATTGCCTATCAGGGTGATGACTGTGCGAAACTGTGCATTGCGATGGGTAATACCTACCAAGGATTGCAGCGCTTTGGCGCGATTGTTGGCGTCGTTAGATGGTTCGCCTGCCCAGCGTGCCGAATAAACGCCTGGCTGACCACCCAATGCCTCTATCTCTAAGCCCGTATCATCGGCAAAGACACCATCATAATCATCTGTCAGATGATGAGCATAGAGCCATTGCCAAACGGTCTGAGCTTTTAGGCGCGAATTGGCCTCCAGCGTGGTGCCTGTTTCTTCAATCTCATGGAGAAAACCCACTTCGCGTAGGCTAACCACCTCTATATGGGAGAGTATATGGCGTACTTCCTCCAACTTGTGCGCATTATTGGATGCAAAAACGAGTTTCATAGGTTCCGAATTTTCAAATCTTGCGTGCAAAATTACTATTTTTTGTGCAAATATCAAAATTATTTGCTTTGGATTTGGTATATTCCATCTTTTTTTTGTATTTTTGCAGCCGATAACATAATTTTTAATGATAATTAGCATATGAAAAAGACAAAAATGTGGTTGGTAGCGATGGTATTATTCGCTACACAAGCGATGGGTCAAACCCCTATTTTGGGTGAGTGGATAACCGTAGATGATGCCAGTGGCGAACAGAAGTCAGTGGTGCGTATTTATCAGGCGGACAATGGCAAGTACTATGGCGATATAATAGAGTTGTTTGGTGAGGACGCCGACACTGCTGTATGCGATGCTTGCGAAGGCGAGGATTACAATAAGCCTATCGTTGGACTGACTATCATCCGCGATATGCAGTTGGAGAAGGGAGAGTTGCGCGGTGGCAAGGTGCTGGATCCTGATAATGGCAAGTTGTATTATGCTAAGGTGTATCTCAAGGACGGCAAACTCGTGTTGCGCGGTTCCTTAGATAAGGCCGGTCTGTTGGGCAGAAGTCAAACATGGTTGCCTAAGCAATAATAGGGTCGATAGTAATATAAAAAAATGACTGCTACGGCAGTCATTTTTTTGTGGGTATATAGTATGTCTTTGTTTATGCCTCTATAGCTTGAGCGATAGATTGGGCTATCTCTGCCATCTCTTCAGCAGGTAAAGTCATCTTAGGGTTGGCAAAAGACATGTCGCCCTCTTTGCTAATAGGAATAAGGTGCATGTGTACATGAGGCACCTCCAATCCAATCACTGCTACACCTACGCGTTTGCACGTCACAGCCGCTTTGATACCGCGAGCCACCTGCTTTGAGAATACCAACATCTCACTGAGCAACTCGTCATCCATATCAAAGATATAATCAGCCTCTGGTTCAGCCAACTTAGGTACAATCAGGGTATGACCCTTTTGAAGTGGATTGATATCCAAAAAAGCATAAAAATGCTCGTTCTCAGCCACTTTGTAGCTGGGAATCTCACCATTGATGATGCGCGTAAAGATAGTCATGGGGTGTACTATTTGAGGATTTACTATTTACAAATTTAGATGCTGATTTCCAGAATCTTAAATTCCAATTTACCTGCAGGCACAATTACCTCAGCGGTATCGCCAACCCTCTTGCCAAGCAAGCCTTTAGCGATAGGAGTGGTGGTAGCTATCTTACCCTCAAGGATATTAGCCTCACCCTCGGTAACCAACTGATATACTTTCTCTTGACCCGTCTTCATGTTTTGTACACGCACTTTGGTCAATATTTGTACCTCATCGGTATTCACATCGTTCTCATCAATGATTCGAGCATCCATAATTTTGGCCTTGAGCATGGCAATACGACTTTCCAATATACCTTGCTCCTCTTTGGCAGCATCGTATTCTGCATTTTCACTCAAGTCACCTTTCTCGCGTGCTTCAGCAATAGCCGCGATTACGCGTGGACGCTCCACACTCTCTAACTGTTGCAGTTCTTCTTTCAATTTTTGAAGACCACCTGCGGTCACATAATTTGTTGCCATATCTGTTCTTAGTATTTACGATTAAAAACTTCGCTCGCAATAAAGGCTTTGCGAGCTTCTTCTACATCGGTCAAATCCACATCTAGTGGATTTGGGGTATTGGTAATTTCGTTCATATTCCTACAAAAAAATAGTGAAAACAATATTTCCGTTTTGTGTAGTTTTAAGAAACAACGAGAAACTTCCCAGCCTCTCGTTGCCATTAAACCTAAACCTTAACTATGAAAATTTATTGTTTTCGAGTGCAAAAGTACTGCTTTTTTTTTAATCGTGCAAATTTTTTGTTAAAAAAAAGCATTTTTTTCGTAATAATCGTATTATTTTACGATTTTTCCCTTCAAAGTAGCGGCTGAAGCCTCCAAAATTTCCACTTTTACCAATTCTCCTATGCTTCTGCCTTCGCGTGGAAAGACCACTGTTTTGTACTGGCTGGTGCGTCCGTACATATCATCATGGCTACGTTTGGAAAAACCTTCCACCAGCACCTCTACTACCTTGCCTACTTCGCGTAGATTGGACTCCAAGGATAATTGGGTCTGTAGCGAGATGATCTCATTGAGTCGGCGCACTTTCTCCTCTTCGCTGATATTGTCGGGCAGATGCTTCTGCGCATGCGTGCCTGGGCGCTCACTATACTTAAACATAAAAGCAGAGTCAAATCCTACCTCGCGCATGAGTGAGAGGGTCTCGCGGTGCTCCTCTTCCGTCTCGCTATGAAAGCCACAGAACACATCTGTGCTGATAGCCGCCTCGGGCAGTATGCGGCGGATAGCGGCTATACGCTCCAAATACCACTCGCGAGTATATTTGCGGTTCATGAGTTTCAGGATACGATTCGAACCACTCTGCACGGGCAGGTGAATGAACTTGCAGAGATTATCGTATTGGGCTATCACCTCCAGCGTTGTGTCGGACATATCCTTGGGGTGCGAGGTGGTGAAGCGAATACGCATGTTAGGCACCAACTCGGCTATGATGCGGAGTAGGGTAGAGAAGTCAATAACCTCTTTCTCGCCTTGCTCGTTGGTGTACTCATAGCGGTAGGAATTGACGTTTTGTCCCAGGAGTGTCACTTCTTTGTAGCCCTTTTGTTGCAGGTCGAGCACCTCGTTCTTGATACTCTCCACGTCGCGACTACGCTCACGACCACGGGTGTAAGGCACTACACAATAGGAACAGAAATTGTTGCAGCCGCGCATGATGCTTACGAAACCCGATATTTGTTTACCGATACGTGCAGGCATAACTTCGCGGTAGGTCTCGGTGGTACTCAGCTGGATGTTCACCGCAGGCAGACCCTGTTGGCATTGCGCAAGCAAGTTCGGTATATCCATATAGGCATCGGGACCTGCTACAAAGTCTACTCCGTAGTCGCGCACCAGTTCTTCACCCATACGCTCTGCCATACAACCAATGACACCAATAAGTTTTTGGTCTTTCTTCCTATTGCGTCCTCCGCGCAGTTCTTGCAAACGGTGTTGCACCTTCTGCTCAGCGTTCTCACGGATGGAGCAGGTGTTGAGGATAATGATGTCCGCCTCGGCTATATTATCGGTGAGTTGTGCCTCTGTCATTTGCACAATAGCTGCTACTACCTCACTATCTGCCACATTCATCTGGCAGCCGTATGTCTCTATATAAAACTGTTTCATGCTGCAAAGGTACAAAAAATTTGCGAATTACACAAATTTTTTGTACCTTTGCAGCGGAATACATGAAAAGAAGTATCATCATACTCCTTTGGGCGAGTAGTTTTTCGCTTCTATCGCATGCTCAATATGCGGTAGATTCGGTGCGTTTGCAGGTGAGTCAGAACGACACCTTTTATCTCGCGCGCATGCAGGATGTCTGGGTCTATCCGCAAATGGTCTTCAAAAACAAACAGCAAGAGCGATTCTACTGGAAGACCGTTCGAGACGTCAAACGGACCCTTCCTATAGCCAAAGAACTGGCTAAGGAGATGCAAGTCGCCGACCAGCAATTAGCCATGCTACCCGACGACAAAACTCGCCGCAAATGGTGGCGACAGTACGAGAAATACCTATTCAAAAAATACGAAAACAATTTCCGCCGCATGACTGCCTCCCAGGGACAAATGCTCATGAAACTCATGGACCGCGAGAGCGACCGCACGAGTTACGAAATCATCCAGCATTATCGCGGAAAAGCCAGTGCTAACTTCTGGCAGTTCGTTGCTAAACTCTTCAAGAACGACCTCAAGGAGGGCTATGACGCCGCAGACAAAGACCGCATCGTGGAGCGTGTGATTAACCTTGTAGAGGCAGGGCAGCTTTGAACTTGCGCATGTCGCGGTTGATGACGATAGCCGCAGTAATCACCGACAGACTATCGCTGATAGGCAATGCCCACCATACGCCCCATATAGAGTCCCAACCCAAGGATTGAAAGAGTATGGGCAAGCACAATATCAGCGGGATAAGGAACAATACCTGACGCGTAAGACTGAGGAAAATAGCCTTAGGCGCCATACCGATGGAGGTGTAGAAGTTGCCTGTTATCATCGGAAAACCGATCGCGAACATCACGCATAGCATAATGCGAGCAGGCGCAATAGACTGCGCTATCAGCAACTCATCGTGTGTGAAAAGACGGATAAATCCCTCGGGCCAAATCACGCCAAACAGCCACAACACACCCATCACGCATGTGGCGCAATACACCGACAACTTAAAGGCTCTCATCATACGCGCATACAGATTTGCGCCGTAATTATAGCCCACGATAGGTTGCATACCCTGCTGGATGCCCATGACAATCATCGCAAAGAAGAACATAAAGCGATTGGTCATACCGAAGGTAGCGATAGCCATATCGCCGCCGTAGCGCTTGAGTTGGTTGTTGAGCACTATCACCACAAAGCATGCTGCCATGTGCATTAGGAAAGGTGCCATACCGATACCCAATGCGCGCATGGTGATGTCACGCTTCAGACGCCATATACCGCGGTGGAAATAGATGACCTCCTTGGGGTTGAGGAAGATGATGAGTTCTATCACCACAGACACCAGCTGCGAGATCATGGTAGCCAATGCCGCACCGCGCACACCCATATCCAGCACGAAGATAAAGATAGGGTCTAACACCACATTCAGTGCCACTGCCAATATGGTCGCATACATGGATATACGCGGGTGACCAATGGAACGCAACATACTATTCAGTCCATAGTAGATATGCGTCAGTATATTGCCCAAGAGTATTATTTCCATATAATCGCGCGCGTAGGCAATCGTGGCATCGCTCGCACCAAAGGCATACAGGATAGGGTCCAACCAGAAGAGTCCCACCACCATCACCAGTGCACCCAAGAGCACATTCAGTATCACCACGTTCGCCAGCACATCGTTGGCTGAACGATAATCTTTCTCACCCAATTTGATAGCCACCAGCGAACTGGCACCCACACCCACCAATGTGCCAAAGGCTGCGCAGATGTCCATAAAAGGTTTGGCTACCGTCAGTCCCGACAACGCCAACGCACCCACACCGTGACCGATGAAGATGGAGTCCACCATGTTGTAGAGCGACATGGCAGTCATGGCTATAATGCCTGGGGTTGCGTACTTGAGCAGCAGGCTACGGATAGAAGCTGTGCCGAGTTCGGTTATCTTAGGTGCTGACATATCGTTTCAAACATTTGTGCTGCGGGGTGTCCATCTTGCAGGGCGATAGGTGTGCCCTCGTCGCCTCCTTCGCGAATCGATTGTACCAGTGGCACTTGTCCCAAGAGCGGGATATTCAACTCCTCTGCCAGTTGCTTGCCGCCATCTTTTCCGAAGATATAGTATCGGTTATTAGGCAACTCGGCAGGTGTGAACCATGCCATATTCTCTATCAGACCCAATACGGGGACATTGATTTTTTCGTTGAGGAACATATCTACACCCTTGCGTGCGTCCACCAGTGCCACAGGTTGAGGCGTAGTCACTACGATGGCTCCTGTCAGGTGCAGGTGCTGTACCAAGGTCAGGTGAATATCGCTGGTGCCAGGAGGCAGGTCAATGAGGAAGTAGTCCAGCTCGCCCCAGTTCGCATCCTGAATCAGTTGCTTAATGGCGTTGCTCGCCATACCGCCACGCCATACCACTGCCTGCTGCGGATCGACAAAGAAGCCGATGGACAGCATCTTCACACCGTACTGCTCAATAGGCTCTATGAGGTTGCGACCGTTTACGGGTGTGGAGACAGGGCGACAGCCCTCGGTGTGAAACATCTTAGGTATGGATGGACCATGTATATCGGCATCCAGCAGACCGACCTTGTAGCCCATTTTAGCCAAGGCGATAGCTATATTAGCGGAGATAGTGGATTTGCCTACGCCACCCTTACCAGAGTGAATGGCTATCACTTGCGCAGCGCGCAGGTTCTCCACAGAGTTGGCTTTGGGTGCCATGTTCTGCTTGATGAACTTGGTGTGGATATGCACGGCAGCATTCTCATCCACGTAGGTATGAATAGCCGTTTCCGCTGCTTTGACTACGGATTTGCGGAAAGGGTCGTTGTCTTTCTCGAATATCAAAGAGAACGATACTTCCAAGCCCGAGATACGAATGTCGTCTTCGAGCATACCGCTCTCTATGAGGTTCTTACCTGTGCCAGGGTAGCGAACGTGTTGTAGTGCGTCAATGATCTGTTGGGGATACATGTTGATTTACTATTGGACTATTTACAATGTACTAATTTTGCGTCGTATAGTTTCTACCATACGAGCGGTAGCTGTCTTTTTCGATTTCTATTTCTGGTTCGATGAGTTGTGGTTCGGCGGGCAATTGCCATGCTATATACTTGATGGTTAGTCCGCGGTCAAGCCACTGATGTTCGTAGTGTGTCTGCAAGGCGCGTGCTTCGCTGGCCTCTTCGCCTAATAGCCTCATCGCCTCATCGCCATATAGATCATCCGTGTCCACCAATATCGGATACTGGTTCTCCTTCACCATCGCCTGTGTATAGGTATAGAGGAAGGGGCTATCGGTCTTGAGATGGATGATTCCATCAGGACGGAGCAGTTGGCGATAGCGTGCCATGAAGTAGGTGGAGGTCAGTCGCTTGGTGGCTTTCTTCATCTGTGGGTCGGGGAAGGTAATCCATATCTCTGCCACCTCGTCGGGGGCAAAGAAGTGGCTAATCATCTCGATGTTCGTGCGCAGAAATGCCACATTCTTGATGCCTGCCAGTTCGGCTTGTTTAGCGCCTGCCCACATGCGTGCACCCTTGATGTCGATACCGATATAGTTTTTGTTGGGGTTACGCATAGCCAGTCCAACGGTGTATTCGCCACGTCCGCACCCTAATTCCAATACAATAGGGTTATCGTTCTTGAAGTACTCCGTGTGCCATTTGCCACGCATAGCCACTACGGGACTCTCTTCCACACACTCGCGTGCTCCGCATTGAAACACATTGTGGAAGGTCTCCATCTCTGCAAATTTCTTTAGTTTGTTCTTTCCCATATATTACTTTCCTTTACCTCTAATCTCTCGCCTTTAGCCTCTAAACCCTACTCCCGAATCACCAGTCCCACATCTGTTATCCCTTGTAGCCACTCTGTGCGCATGCCTTGTTGGATGCGAAAGGTGTATTCACCCGAGTGGAAGAAGCGGCGCTGTGTGTCGTACTGCAGGGGCAACTCATAGCGTTTGATACCTTTGCCCAACCAACGACCATAGTCATCTGCCATCATGGCTTCGATGGTATCTCGATGCAGCAGCATATGGCCCTTATACTCATCCACAAACAGCCACAGATTCTGATAGGGATACTGCGCTGTATGGCGCACCACCAGCAGCACATCGTAGCAGGCGGTGGAGTCCTCTATCGCTGCGCTGTAGGTCAAGACCGAATCTTGGTGCCATCCTTTGGTAGGTGTGGAGTAGAACTGCGTATATACTGTTCTATGGCCACAACTGCAGCATAGCAACATCAGGGCTGTCAGATGCAATAGTAGGGGTCTCATTGTGGTTGTCGCGACGATTGATTGCCACGCGGACGGTTGTCGCGACGGCGATTGTTGTTACCGTTCTTATTGTTATTTCTATTGTTTTTCTTCTTGTCGAAGCGTGTCAAGTCGTCTTGACCTACCACATTTTGATAATCCACCTCCACAGCTTCGATAGACGATTGTTTGCCACCCAATGTCACAGGCTTCTCGCCGCGGCGGTTCATCTCAATGATGTCTTTGGCTTGTTTAGCGGTTATCACTTGCAAGTTCACCGGACGGTGTGCATCGGTCGAATAGGTCACTTCGCCCTTCAGCGGGTCAGCCGAGAAGTAGTAGTAGGTAGCATCTTGGGTCTCCAATGGTTGGTGGCGCGATGGCAGTTTCTTGACTGCCTCTTCATATACAGGTATCTCGTAGTTGAGACAGCATTTGAGTTTGGCGCACTGACCTGCCAACTTCTGTGGATTGAGCGAGATGTTTTGTATACGTGCAGCGTTTGTGCCCACGGATGAGAATTGGGTCATCCAGGTGGAGCAACACAATTCTCTACCACAAGGACCTGTACCACCAATACGACCAGCCTCTTGGCGCGCACCAATCTGCTTCATCTCAATGCGCACGCGGAAACTCTCGGCATACACTTTGATGAGTTGACGGAAGTCCACACGTCCTTCGGCGATATAGTAGAAGATGGCTTTGGTGCCATCGCCTTGATATTCTACATCGCCAATCTTCATCTCCAAGCCCAATGATTTAGCCAGTTTGCGGGCTTCAATCATGGTGGCTTGCTCTTTGGCGTGCGCTTCGGCTGCACGCTGCATATCGGCTTCGGTAGCCAAACGGATGATATTGCGAATCTCGTAGCGTTCGGTGTTGATATGATTCTTTTTGATTTGCGCCTCTACCAACTTGCCCATCAGCGTTACTTCGCCCATGTCGCAGCCAGGGTTGGCTTCCACCATCACCACCATACCTTTCTCCAGTGGCAACTGTGCGCTATTATGAAAATAACCTTTGCGGGTATTCTTGAATTGCACTTCCACCAAGTCGCCTTCATCGCCCATATGGGGCACATCGCTCAGCCAATCCACCACAGGCAGCATATGCTTGGGGTTGTGATTAACGGCTCTTTTGGTGATATGACACGAGCCCGTGTCGCATGTAAAATCTTCTTTCATATATATCTTGCCTTTAAACTCTAAACTTTAAACACTAAACAGTAGTGAAGCGTCCACTAAACATTAAACAGCCCCCCTACTTCACCATCACAATCATCTGCAGACACAGGTCAAAGAAGATGATTTTGGCATTGCCGTTCTGGTGAATCTGTTGTTCGGCTTTGGCCAATTCGTTCATCATTCGTTCTACATTGTTGTCATTTATAAACGGTGCAAACTTACGCGAGAACTCGTCTTCTGCTTTGGTTTGGTAGTTCATTTCTGCACAATGAAAATTGTATATATAGTTTTCTCTTATTTGTCGTTGTGCGTATTGTAGGAAGGCTTTTTGTTTCTCGCGTCCCACCTTGCTATCCGCCATGTCGGTACTCCATTGACGTAGTTTGAGCAGTGCGCTATAGTCTTTCTTTTGCCCCACCAACCATGCGTTGCGCATCAGCGATACAAAATCCTCGAAGTATATTTTGGTATCCGCACTCTCGTTCATGGTCTTGAGGGCGGTCAGATAACTACCATTAGCCATATGCGCTATGCTCTGTGCCTCTTCGCTGCTGAGCCATGTGTACTCGCGCTGCAATCCCGCAGCAATAGTGGCTTCGCTCAAGCGAGGTACTCTCACCTCTTGCACACGCGATATGATGGTACTTAGCAGTTGTTCGGGATTCTCGCTGACCAAGAGGAAAAGCGTTTGGGCGGGTGGCTCTTCCAGTAGTTTGAGCAGTTTATTGGCGCAGACGGGGTGCATTTTCTCGGGTTGCCAAATAATCATCACTTTGTACCCGTTGCCGAAGCTCTTGAGTGACAGTTTGCGCAGGATCTCGCTGCTTTCTTTCTCGTAGATAAGACCTTGTTTTGTTTCTACGCCCAGCGTACGATACCAATCCTCCAGGTCAAAGTAGTGGCTCTCCATCACCTGAGTTCGGAACTTATCCATGTATGCGTCGCATACGTCTCCGTTGTCCGTTTTAACGATAGGGAAAACAAAGTGCAGGTCGGGGTGTTGCAGTTTCTGGTATTGTAGGCAGCTGGGGCATGTGCCACAGGAGTCATCTTCTGTGCGATGCGGACACGCCAAATATTGCGCGTACGCGATGGCTAATGCCAATTTGCCTACGCCGCTGATGCCGCTGAACAATTGGGCATGCGCTATGCGTCCTTCCTGCACGGATTGACGTAGCCGTTTTTTGACCTCTTCTTGTCCTACAATTTCACAAAAACGCATACTTACACAATTTACGCTGCAAAATTACACAAAAATACGCATATATGCAAGTATTTTGGGCGAAAATTTATTTTCGGGCTAAAAAAACGCTGCTTAGAGATGCAGCGAGAAGAGATACCGCTTTTGTGGGCGGAAGGTCAGGGTCTCCATACTGAGCATCTCCGAGGCCTCGGCTATATCGCGCACCGAACCATCTTTGTACACAATATCTATCGCTTCGCCCTTTTCGCTATAGGTGTTCGAAGTGGATATATGCTCCACAAAGAAATACGCCGCATCTGCCTTGCTCACACCCAAACGCGCTACATACTGCTCGCATAGTGCCTCGCGTTCGGCATCACTCAATGGTGCTTCCAGCAATCGCCCTTTGAACAACTGGCGATTGCTAAAACACTCGCACAATACGCTCAATACCTTATCGCTGCTACCGCTCCATACCTTGATGGCTGACAGCAAGTCAGAATCATCCAAGGCAGCATAATGGCTCAGCAGATCGGAAGTCAGCAGTTTGTGTTTCGAAGGGTCGCTATCATTATTGTGCAAGAAGTATTGCAAGGCAGGCGAAGCAAATAATTCTACCCCATTGGCTATCAACTCTTTGGCGCGCGTGAGAATCTTTATCAGCAACTGCTCGGCTGCCACACTCGTATGGTGTAGATATACTTGCCAGTACATCAGTCGGCGTGCCACCAGGAACTTCTCCACCGAATAGATACCCTTGGCTTCCACCACCAGACGACCGTCCTTCACATTCATCATCTTCAGTATGCGAGCGCTTGCTACGCTACCTTCCGTCACACCGCAGAAGAACGAATCTCGACACAGATAGTCCAAACGATCCACATCCAGCTGCGAGGAGATCAGTTGATGCAGAAAATGCTTCTCGTACTCATCATTGAAGATGCGAATCGCCATATCCATGATGGCGGACACTTCTGCTCGCTCTTTAGGCAATGCCACATGTGTGGCAGCAAGTGTATCGCGAATCTCGTGCATCATCATCAGGCTGATATCCTCGTGGCTCATGCCCTGAGGCAGCATACCCGCTTCCTCAAACACATGCGAGAATGGTCCATGACCCACATCGTGCAACAATATGGCTGCCATGGCTGCGGTAGCCTCGTTGTCGGTGATGGTCACACCCTTCTCGCGGAGCGAACTGATGGCTTCGTGCATCAGGTGCATTGCACCCAACGAGTGCAAAAATCGGCTATGCATCGCACCAGGATAGACAAAGAAACTCAAACCTAACTGCCGAATACGATTCAGGCGCTGCATATAGGGGTGTTGCAAAATCTCAAAGAGCACGCCGTCGGGTATGCTCAAAAAACCAAACACAGGGTCGTTGATGATTTTTCTTGTCTTTGTCATAAGGGTATATCTTCTTCAAAAAATCACGCAAAGTTACGACAAAAAAAGCACATACGCAAGAAAAACTTGCATATTTCGCAAAAAAGCAGTACTTTTGCAGCATGAAACGAATCAATGACATCGAAATCATGGCTCCTGTGGGCTGTTGGGAGAGTTTGGCAGCCGCTATTGAGGCAGGTGCCACCAGTGTGTATTTTGGCATCGAATACCTGAACATGCGTTCGCGTTCGTCTGCCAACTTCACGACCCAAGACCTGCACACCATCGTGGAGCGTTGCCAGTCTGTAGGCGTCAAGACCTACCTCACGCTCAATACCGTCATGTATCCAGAGGACTTGCCGCTCATGCGCGAGATTGTGGACCATGCCAAGCAGGCAGGCGTGTCCGCCATCATCGCTTCGGATATTGCTGCGCTGCAATATGCCTACCAGTCGGGCGTGGAGGTTCACCTGTCTACCCAACTCAATATCGCCAATACCGAGGCGCTGAAGTTCTATGCTCAGTATGCCGATGTGGTGGTGCTGGCGCGCGAACTCAATATGGATCAGGTGGCAAGCATCTATCGCGATATTGAGGAACAAGATATCCGTGGTCCTAAGGGCGAACGCATCCGTATTGAGATGTTCTGCCACGGTGCGCTATGTATGGCAGTGAGTGGCAAATGCTACCTCAGCCTCAATAACTTAGGCGCAAGTGCCAATCGCGGTGCATGTATGCAGATTTGTCGCCGAGGATATGTGGTCAAGGACAAAGAGAGTCAACTCGAACTGGAGGTGGACAACCAGTATATCATGTCGCCCAAAGACCTCAAGACCATCCATTTCCTCAACAAGATGCTCGATGCGGGCGTGCGTGTGTTGAAGATAGAGGGCCGTGCGCGTGGTGCCGAGTATGTCAAGACCGTTGTGGAGTGCTACAAACAGGCTGTTGACCTGTGGCTCGACCAGCTTGAACTGTGGGCTACAGACGCCATCGAACCGCATATCGAGGACTGGAATACCCGCTTGGCGCGTGTGTTCAATCGTGGCTTCTGGGACGGCTACTACCAGGGACAGCGTCTGGGCGAATGGACGCATAAGTATGGTTCGCGAGCTACGCGAAAGAAGGTTTTTGCGGGTAAATGTACCAATTTCTTCAAGAATATCAGCGTAGCCGAATTCTATTTGGAAGCCACTCAAGCCATTTGCGAGGGCGACGAATTGCTCATCACGGGCGAAACTACGGGCGCACTCGAACTGGTGGCAAAAGACCTGCACGATGGCAAGGGGCAGTTGCGCACCGAGATACACAAGGGCGAGTATTTTGCCATCAAAACCGATAAGATCGTCCGTCGTGGCGACCGCATTTTCTTGCTCAAAATAGACGAATAATATGAAAAAATCATTACTCTTTCTGCTGCTTGTGTGCAGCCTGTGTGCCTGCCATCGCCCTTTGCGCGTGGTGGAGTCCAATAGCGAGATACTTATGATTGATAGCACCTTAGATGCTATTCAGGACACGGCTTACCTGTCCTATATCACTCCTATCAAAGCCGACTTGGAGCATGCCTTGAATATACCTATTGGCTATGCGCCCGAGGCGCTGACGGTGCATCAGCCCGAATGTAGTATGCTCAACTGGGCGTGCGACGCACTCTTTGCCATGGCGCAGCAGTGCTGCCCGCAGCCTGTGGATATGGCGGTGGTGAATATAGGTGGTATGCGCACAGATTGGGCGGCGGGCGACATCACGCGCCGACACATCTTCGAACTCATGCCTTTCGACAACGAACTGGTGGTGCTGACCATGACGGGCGAAGAGATACTTCGCCTGTGCGATGTGTTTGTGCAGTTAGGCGGTCAGGGTGTAGCAGGATTGCGCCTCAAAGCACGCAACGGCAAACGCCTATCGGCTACTATTGGCGGAAAGGATATTGTACCCTCTGCCTACTACACGGTGGCAACGAGCGACTATCTGAGTCAGGGCAACGATGGCATGACGCCCCTCAAGAATCACGAGGCATTGTGGCGTTCCGAGCAGAAGATACGCGACTTGTATATGCAGTATGTTGAGCAGGTCAAGACCGTCCAAGCGCAAGTGGATGGCCGAATGGATATTCGCTAACCTTATTCCACTCTCTCCAACTTAGCGTAGGTGAGCAGCAGGGTCTTTTTGCCTACGGTATCAAATTGAATATCAATCTTTTCGTTATCGTTCTCGCGATACACTTCTAATACTGTACCTTGTCCGAAGACACGGTGCATGACGCGGTCGTCTTTCGCCCATTCTGAGCGAAGGGCTTTCTTCTTGCTTTTCTCTTTGGCGCCTGTGGTAGGGGTGAGTCGTGAGGAGGTCAGCGAGCCTACTCCCGCCCCCTCCCTAAAGGGATGGGAGTTCGCCGATGACATAGGACGAGGCATAGTATCGGTGTTCAGCACGAATTGGCGGTCAATCTCCTTCAGGAAACGCGATGGTGTTGTGAAGGTCGTTTGTCCGTTGCGGAAACGCTGTTTGGCGTTCATGAGATGGCAGTGTTCCATGCTGCGTGTGATGGCCACATAGAGCAGTCGTCGTTCCTCCTCTATCTCGCGGGCGGTCATGCTGAAGGCAGAGGGGAAGAGACCTTCTTCGAGACCCACGATGAAGGTGGATTTGAACTCCAGTCCCTTAGCGGCATGTATGGTGAGCAGAGTGACGCGTGGTTGGTTGTCGTCTAAGTTCTGATCTTGATCGGTCAGCAGACTCACTTCTGCCAAGAAGTCGGCTATAGGTGTAAAGTCGATGCCCTCTTCTTGTCGTCGGCTACAGAACTCATGGATGCCTGCGAGCATCTCCTCGAGGTTCTCGTAGCGTGCCACTCCCTCGGGTGTGGTGTCGTTCTTGGCTTCGCGCAGGATACCCGTCTCGGTCAGCAGGTCTTGTGCGAAGACAAAGGCATCTTTCTTGCCCATATCTACGGCAAAACGCTCGATCATCTGTGCAAACTCTTCCACGCGCTTTTGTGTGGCAGGAGCGAGGTCGTCAATCATTTTGCCTGGTGCAACAGCCACCTGCATGAGCGAGCATTTGTTCTGGCGTGCTGCATCATAGAGTTTGCCTACGGTGGTGTCGCCTATGCCGCGAGTAGGGTAGTTGATGACGCGCAAGAAGGCCTCGTTGTCGTCCATATTGGTGACCAGTCGCAGGTATGCTAAGGCATCTTTTATCTCTTTGCGTTGGTAGAAGCTCATGCCGCCGTAGATGCGGTATGGGATACCCAGTCCGCGCAGTTCGTCCTCTATCACGCGCGATTGTGCATTGGTGCGATACATCACGGCTATATCGTCGTAGCCGTATTTCTTAGGTGCGACAGCATAGATATGTTTGGCTACTGCTTTGGCTTCGTCGCGGTCGGACATATGTGTGGACAGTGCCAGGCGTTCGCCTATATTGCGTTCGGAGAACACGACTTTGGGTATCTGACCTTTGTTGTGTTTGATGAGCGAGTTAGCGGCATTGACAATAGTTTGTGTGCTGCGGTAGTTCTGCTCCAGTTTATGCAGTTGTGCGTTGGGGTAGTCTTTTTGGAAGTTGAGGATATTGCTGATGTCTGCTCCTCGGAAGGAATAGATGGACTGTGCGTCATCGCCTACTACGCAGATACGCTCGTGTTGTTCTGCCAATTTGCGGATGATCATGTATTGTGCGCGGTTGGTGTCTTGGTATTCGTCCACGAGGATGTATTGGAAGATCTGTTGGTATTTCTCTGCCACTTCGGGATGTTTCTGTAGGAGTTTGTGGGTATTGAGCAGAATATCGTCGAAGTCCATGGCGTTGGCTGCTTTGAGTCGTCGGTTGTATTCGATATAGATGCGTACCACTTCCATCATTTTGTCGAATCGGTCTCGCATCAGGTATTCTCGGTCGGCGGCGTACATATCGGGTGACTGCAATCGGTTTTTGGCCATGGAGATGCGTGCATGTACGACATTGGGTTTGTATATTTTCTCGTCCAATCTAAAATCCTTGATGATATGTTTGATGACGGAGTTGGAGTCGGAGGTATCATAGATGGTATAGTCGTGTGTATAGCCTAATAGTGAGGCTTCTTGTCGTAGTATGCGTGCAAAGATGGAGTGGAAAGTACCCATCCAGAGGTAGCGTGCGGTGTCATTTCCGACAAGTTGGCAGATGCGTTGTTTCATTTCGCGTGCTGCTTTGTTGGTGAAGGTGAGTGCCAGGATATTGCTGGCCATTGTACCTTGTTGCAGCAGGTGTGCGACTTTGTATGTAAGTACGCGTGTTTTGCCAGATCCAGCTCCAGCCACTATGATTTGTGGTCCGTCGTTGTAGGTAACGGCTTCTAATTGTGCAGGATTGAGTTCGGGTGTATTCATAGGGTACTATCGTTTTGGGTGTTATTATTCGTTTGTTTTTGGCGTTGTCGTTTCCTGTTTTAGGGTGTTGTTATTTGCCTATTGGAGGTGTTATTTTACGCCGATGTTACGAAATGCGCTGCAAAGATACAAAAAAATCCTCACATACGCAAATATAATGCAAAAAAATCGTTCACTCCTTTTCTTGTTGTCTTGTTATTGTGTCTCTTGTGTCCGTCCGTACTTGTCTGTGGTTGGTAATATATCTCCTTGCGCTTGTCTGTGGTTAGACCATCTCCCACGGACGGATATTGCTCTTTATTTGTAGTTGTCTATGTTGTTCGTCTTTCCCCTTATCTCCGTTTTATTATTGTCAATATTGTTGTTCATCATTGTTAATATTGTTGTTCATCATTGTCAATATTGTTGTTTGTTAATTATCATTTTTCGAACCTCTGATGTCTCTACGCATTCCCGATACATACCCGATACATACGCGACACATACCCGATACATACGTATACCCCATGAATACCCTACGAATACCCCACGAATGTCCCATGAATACCCCACCCAAAAGACCGCTATGAGAGAAGGGGTGTTTTCTTCCCCTATTGGCTGTTTTGTGCACGGCGGTGGTCCGCCGTGTCCCCCAGCCTTTAGCCTTTAGCCTCTAGCCTTTAACCTACACTTGGCTGTCTTGTGCACGGTGGTGGTCCGCCGTGTCCTCCTGCCTCTACACTCTACACCTTACACTCTACACCTTACGCTCTACACTCTACACTCTACACTCTACACCTTCCACTTTACACCTAAAATTCACATAATTAGTACTTTTATTTGCATATATCAAAAAAACGTTGTACCTTTGTAGGCTAAATTCAAAACAAACACAATTACCAGAATATGAAGAATGAAAATCTCATAGAATCCACGTCTCGTGTGTTGTGTTCGCACGATGTGCGTATTGACAATGATTATGTAGATTGGATAGTAGAGATAAAGCATCGCTATCGCGCAGCGCAAGTGAAGGCATCGGTAAAAGTAAATGCCGAGAAATTACGATTCAATTGGGAACTCGGTCGTGACTTGGTGCAGAAGAAAGCAGAGGAACGCTGGGGTGCTGGTGTAGTAGAACAAATCAGCATAGATTTGCAACGAGAGTTCCCTGATTCAGAAGGCTTTTCGGTGCGTAACTTGTGGTATATGAAACAATGGTATCTCTTTTATAGTGAAGTAGATACAAAACTGCAACAACCTATTGCAGAATTAGAATATCAAAAACTGCAACAACCTGTTGCGGAATTTTCACAACAACCTGTTGGAGAAATTCCAACTTCCTTTGCTTTGGTACCTTGGGGACACCATATAGAGATTATATCTAAGTGCAAATCCATCAATGAAGCATTTTTCTATATTAGTAAAACTATTGAACAGGGTTTGAGTCGTGCTGCGTTGGTTAATTGCATCAAGGCCAATCTGTACGAGCATCAAGGCAAGATATTGAACAATTTCAGGGAGCATTTGCCTGCTCTGCAAAGTCAGTTAGTGCAGGAGGTATTGAAAGAGAATTACGACTTTGGCTTTGCCACGGTAGGGCATGAGATATATGATGAATCCGAATTAGAGGAAGCATTAACAAGGAGCATTACAGATTTGTTGTTGGAGTTAGGTAGTGGTTTTGCTTTCGTTGGCAGACAGAAGGAGTTGATAGTTGGTGGCAAATCGCGCAAGATAGATTTGTTGTTTTATCATATCCGTTTGCGCTGTTATGTGGTTTGTGAATTGAAGGCGCGCGAGTTTGAGCCCGAGTTTGCAGGCAAATTGAATTTCTATGTAAACGCTGTGGACGAGTTGTTGAAGCATGATGATGACAATCCTACAATAGGCTTGCTCATTTGTTCGGACATGAATAAGGCGGATGTACAATGGTCATTCAAAGGTATTAGTACTCCGATGGGAGTAGCTACTTATAATAATATTCGCATTCAAGATGTATTGCCTTCTCAAGAGCTATTAAAAGAGCGTATGGAACTCCTGCAAAAGGAATTGCGCGAAACCAAACGATTGATAAACAAACGTACTGAATAATCACTCATTAATACACAATCCCAACAATATGAAGAGAAACATTATTACTCTATTCTTAGCATTAGCATCAGTTATCAACCTACACGCAGCCATCACCTACGAACTCAATGGCGGTGTGACCAACGATTATAGATTCACTCCTATTGAAAAGGTCCTAGAGGCTGCAAAAATGGACAAGCAGAAGGCTCGTCAAGCCAAAGCTGTTGCTCCAGTAGCTATGACCCAAAAACAAGCCTTCCCTATAGTGAACAACAAACAAGGAGCAGTTGCGCAAGTAGCAGAGCCAACTGACACTGTCGAAGGTTTACAATATGACATGACTGATGGTAGCGTAGAGCGTACAATCGTATTCGACGCTGATGTAGATCAAGGAAATGCTGGTACCGATTCTAACAATGCTACAGCATATCAAATCACCAAGTCAGGTGTGACTATGGAAGTCAGTAGAGGTATCCTTGGTACTTACAACTATGAGATGC
>JAZOOG010000028.1:0-6685 GCA_045654945.1 Paludibacteraceae bacterium | reverse complement strand
TTCGGGTTTGGTGGTGAAGAATGGAATGAATATCTGCTCCTGACTATCAGGGCTGATAGGATGACCATTATTGCAGACATCTATTACGACAGCATCGGCATCATCAATCTTGGCTGTGATGGTGATTTGGGTTGCCTCTGCCTGTAAGGCATTGCTAATGAGATTGACCACCACTTGCGAGATTTGTCCCTCGTCCGCATATAGCAGAATATCATCGGTCTGTTCGGTGTACTGATAGTTGGCACCTGCGGTATCTATCTGCTGCTTAGTCAGTTGCTCCACACGCTCCATGAGTTCGCGCAAGTAAAATGGTTTCCTAACTGGCGTTGCTACTCGTGTCAAACTGCGGTAGGTATTCACGAATTTGATGAGGTCCTTAGAAGAGGTTGAAATCGTCTGCAAGCCCATTACCAAATCAGGAGAGGCAGGGTCTTTGGAGAGTGTTTCGCTGAGCGAAGCGATAGGCGTGACGGTATTCATAATCTCGTGTGTGAGTACACGGATTAGGCGAGACCATGCCAACTCCTCGTTTTCGGCAATCTCGTTGCTAATATCGTTGAAGGCAATGATCTTTATTGTTTTGCCGTGTATTGCCGCTTCAGTAGCTGTGAGAATGATCGTGCGTTCGCCTCGTTCGGTAAAGAAAGTAGCGCGTTGTTCGCTATTGGCTGACACTTGTCGAAACGCTTCCGCAAGCGATGGATGGATATTATCCAGTTGGCGAAGATTACTGAAGGTCAGCAAGCCCAAGAGCGAGAGGGCTGTTTTGTTGTGATAGGTCACTCGGTTGTCCGTGACGGTGATGATACCCGTTTGCACATGGTCGAGCATCTGCCCGAAGTAGCGTTCTTGTTCGCTGATTTCGTGGCGCTCCTTATCAAAAAGGTCGCGCAGGCGGTTGAGTGTTTTGTTGAAGCTTCTATTCCGAATACCTTGCTCGTTGAATCGGAAGTTGAGTTCCTTATCTTCGAGCGCATCAAGCATGTAATTGATTTTCTTTTGCAATCGTTGTTTCACCACTACCCCCACAACGACTCCCACCACAATAGCAGTGGCAAGGCAGATAAGTATGAGCGTAGAGAGGGGCATGGGGAAGTTGTGAATTTTGAATTAAGAATTTTGAATTATGAATTATGAGTTGGTAGTTGTAATATGCTTGCCAACAAAGCAAATGTCCAATCTACCATATATAATGGTATATTTAACAAATTATCGTCCAACTTTAATTCTTTATCGCTATACCGAATTCGCAATATCGGATGTTTTTCGGCATTATATAAAGTGAGGCTACGAGATGATGTGCTCTTTCCTGATTTTACCTCTATTGGTAATATATGAGTATCATATTGCAGCAGAAAGTCAACTTCTGCTGAAGAATTAGAAGTCCAATATCGCAGATTTACTTTAGATTGTGTTGATAAACTTTGTAGGACATAGTTCTCCGCAAGTGCTCCTTTAAATTCTCTATATCCCATCACATCATCTTTAGCCACTAATGCAGCTACTGGCACTTCCGCCAATTTACGCAATAATCCTATATCTGACAAGTAAATCTTAAATGCACTCAAATCATCATATGCAGCAAGAGGAATATTAGGTGTTTTGTTTAGATATATTTGATAAATCAATCCTGCTTGGCGTAGCCATTGTAGCGCATCTTCGTATTCGCGAGCTCGCGCACCTTGCTTGACAAGTTGATAAACAAACTTACGATTTTCTTTGGATAGTTGTGACGGGATAGAGCGGTAGATATGCCCAATGCGAGGGATGATGGTTTTAGAAGCGTGCTTCGAAAAATCGAGTTGATAATCTTTGAGAATATTGCTTTGTACTTTCTCTACCTCTTCTGTTCCCATACCACTTGCCATGCGCATAGCCGCTTCTGGCATACCACCGCATACACGGTAATCATCAAAATGGCGTTTAATACGTTCTTCAAGCGTTGTAGCAATCGTATCACCTATTTGGCGATTTGAAAGATGATTGCACATTGCTTCATCTACCATTGAGAGATATTCCTTAAATGTTAATGGATACAGTGTTAGGTGGTCCACTTTTCCCACAGGAAATGAATCGCCAGCAGCCATGCTTACACCCAATAATGACCCTGCTGCTACAATTGCCAACTCTGGTATTTGCTCATAGAAGTATTTTAGAGCGTTGAGTGCAGGTTTGCACTCTTGTATTTCATCGAAAATCAATAATGAGTTTTTGGAATCAATTTTGTTTCCCGTAATTAAGGCTAATTGCTGTATAATAGCGTGAGGATTTTTCTCGGCAAACACATCGTGTAAGTTTAGTTCTTCAAAGTTTATGTATGTGTATTGCTCAAAGCATGTGCGACCGAACTCTTTCATCAGCCATGTCTTGCCTACTTGCCGTGCACCTTCAATCACTAATGGTTTGCGATTTGTACTTGTTTTCCAAATCACTAACTTATCCAACAAATCTCTTTTGAATGCCATATTTCACATATTAACTGCTATTTTTGTGTAAAAATACACATTTTTCGTACTTATTTTGTGTTAAAACGCTGCAAAGGTAGTGATTTTATTTGGTTTGTGCAAATGTTTTTTACTATTTTGTCAGAAATCCCCGATTTTTTAGTGTGAAATATGTCAGAAATCCCCGATTTTTGTGTTTGGCAAGATATATAAAGTTACCTGCGGATGAGGAACCTGAAGGAGTGCGACGTAACGCACTCCGAGTGTTGCGCCCGAAGAGTCCCTCACTCTAAGGAAATAGCGCGACACATAGAACTAAATAAGGAGATCTGTGGGACTTCGGTGGGTATATAAAAACAATCCTCCCCTTGTGCAATATTCTGCGCAAGAGGAGAGATTTTACGTATCTATCACTGTTCAAATTTTATAATCACTCGCCTTCGATTAATTGAAAATTTACCTCTTTTTCATGTTCCATTAGAGTAATCTCTTGACTATCTGATGGCAAATAACCATCTGCGATAGCACTCAAACTATAAGTTCCCATATATAGACGGCTAAACTCATAGAATCCCAAACTATCAGTCAGAACCATAGTAGGTCCTACAGGTTCAGCATCACGATTTGATGTGTGTGCTGCAGGAGTATGACGTGATAGATACACGGCACATTCCGCAATAGGCTTTCCTGTTACAGCGTCTGTAACGGTACCTGAAACATAAGCTCTAGCTTCCAAATTTGGTTCTGGCTCACAAGATTGAGCGAGAATAGTTAATGCCACAATGGCAAAAAAATACATTATTTTTTTCATTTTGATAATATTATTTATGCCTACTCTTTGTCGGATTTTCGGCACACTCCGTTGGTTAATTATTTGATTTGTTGTAAGTTTCAAATGGTATTCACCTATATACACGAAAAGCGTGAACTTTCGTTCGCTTCAATTTGATTATCTGAGGTCTTCGACTACCTTAATCATTCAAATCTACGCACGGAAAACTCACGCTGGTAACGCGAGCGTGCATAAACCGTACTTGAATGATTAAAGGATTTCTGAAGTTGTCGAAGTTTCAGATAATCAAGTCTGGGCTTATAACGCTATATTAAATATGTCGGGCAACGGCTATGCGTTGCGAATTAGTTACGAACTATGAACTATGAGTGATCTATTAATTAGTATTCTTGAATAATTTGCATCATCTCAGCTGGTGTAACGACAATGGGTGACTTAGGGAAATGCTTTACATTTCCAGTTACAACATAACCATCTTCCTTTGAGAGGGCTACCTCATAAAATACCCTATCATCCTCGTCCGCAAATGTCTCTTGACTTGCCGTAGAATCAAGATGTATTCCTGTTTTTATCAAATCTAGCAAAGCATCAATCTGTTCATCGTCGAAGTGGAACTTATCACGATGCAAGACATCTTTGTACTCGTTGATGATATCTTCATTATACAGCAATACAATGCGCCCATCGAGCACATAATCCAATAGCAATACAGTAGGAGAATCTGCATGCTTGGACATCAATGCCGACACCAACACATTCGTATCAAAAACAGCATAGAAAGTTTTCATTGGGCTGTTGTCTTCCTTTCGAGTCTTACTTGTTGGATTTCGGTATTAATGTCTTGAAGCGACATCTCTGCATTGCCATTGAGCTCGCTTTGGCGACGCATAGCAGCAATAGCCGCGCGTGCGCTACGGCGAACCGTTTGTTGTGATGTATTATACTCTATCATCAACGCCTCAACTTGCCTTTGTAGCCAAGCCTTCATATCCGCCTCGTTTGCAAACGATTGGCGAGTGCGTCTAACGAGTTCATCATTTAATGCAAGATTGTACATACACATAGTTTTATCTCCTTTTTTCAAACTTTGCGTGCAAAGTTAGTGTTTTTTTTTGAAATACACAAGTTATAGGCTATAAAAAGTGCATTTTTTTGTTTGTTGCTACAAAAACCATGCAATTTTTGGCATGGTTTCGTTAACTAGTGTGTTTCTGGATAGTTGTTAACAAAGAGAGGTATAGGTGCTTTCCATAATGAGCGCAGAACGCACAAACATTAGGTAACCTTTTCCGAAAAACAGTCAACCATTTCAGGATTTTAGTCAACTTTTTTAGGAAGCCAATCTTAAGAAAAGTGCTTTTTTGGAGGCAGGGAGTTGAGTCGGAGTTCTCTCGGTCGTCTCTCGGTGTTCTCTCGGTGGAATAAGGCAAGGTATAAGAGAAGAAAAGAGAATGGCAATCTTAACAAACAGCACTTTTTAGCTATAAACTATGAGTTATATCCCGTACTTTTTCAGTTTAGCGTAGAGGGTTGGGCGGCTGATATTGAGGGCTTTGGCTACTAAAGACAAGTTGCCATCGTGTTGCGCCATAGCGTTGCGGATAGCTCGCTCTTCGACGGCTTCTAAAGTCTCTACAGCTTCGCTGTCGGCTGTTGGATATTGGCTATTGGACGGCGTTCCGCCTATTGGATATGGGGTACTGGATGGCAACGGCAATTGCAAGTCGGCAAGGGTGAGGGGGTCGCCTTCGGAGAGGATGACGGCTTTTTCAATGCAGTTGTTGAGTTCGCGGATATTGCCCGACCAAGTATGTGCCAACAGGGCTTGTTGTGCTTCGGGTGCCAACGCATTCACACTGCGGTGGTAGCGTTCGGCATAGGTTTGCATGAAGCGTTCTGCAAGCGGCAGAATCTCATCTTGGCGTTGGCGCAACGGTGGAAGTTGCAGGTGCATCGTGTTGATGCGGTAGTACAAGTCCTCACGGAAAGTGCCGTCCTGTACCATTTGCGGAATGTCGCGGTTGGTTGCACAGATGAGGCGGATATCAATAGGTATCTCCTTGGTATCTCCGACACGCACGATAGCACGGTTTTGCAGCACGCGCAGGAGTTTGGCTTGCAAGTGCAGTGGGATATTGCCTATCTCATCGAGGAAGAGTGTGCCGCCGTTGGCTTGTTCGAACTTACCTACATGGTCGGCATGTGCATCGGTGAAAGCACCTTTGACATGTCCGAACAGTTCGCTCTCGAAGAGTGTTTCGGTGATAGCGCCTGCGTCCACGCACACCATCGGACGGTTGGCACGCGCCGAGAGGCGGTGGATCTCGTTGGCAAGGACATCTTTACCCGTACCATTCTCGCCCGTGATGAGGATAGAGGCATCGGTCATAGCCACTTTCTCCAGTTGTTTGCGGATAGTGGTCATGGCTGGGCTGGTGCCCCAGTGCATTTTGGGCGATTGGCTATTGGTTATGGGCAATGGGGAAGGAGATTTCTTGCCTGTGCGTTTAAGTTTCTGTTGGTAGGCAAGGGTAAGGGTCTCAACGAGTTTGTTATTGTCCCAAGGTTTGACAATGAAATCGAAAGCTCCGCGTTTCATGCCTTCTACAGCGAGTTGAATATCGCCGTAGGCGGTGAAGAGTACCACTTCGATATTAGGTGCAAACTGTTTGATTTCGGAGAGCCAGTATAGTCCTTCGTTGCCCGTGTTGATAGCGGTTTGGAAGTTCATATCCAGCAGTACCACATCGGGTTGCAGTTCGCGAATAGTGGATTGCAACGATTTAGGCGAAGACAGCATCTCCACCTGCGCAAAGAATCGCGGCAGCAACATCTCCAGCGCTGCGCGAATACCTTTGTTGTCGTCCACGACAAGTATTTTGGCTTTGGATTTCATAGAGGGTGCAAAGATAGCGTTTTTTCTTGAAATATGCAAATTATCTTTTTGTTTTCAAACAAAATGGGTGGATTTCGTTGATTAATCCACCCATTTCTACTATGTTTTTACTCCGTCCTCAGTGCTTCGACGGGGTTGGAGGTGGCGGTGCGGAGGCTGGCGAGGGTGACGACCAGAGCCGTGATGAAGAGCACTGCCAGCAACGCTACCACAAACACCCACACGGCTATCGGTGCACGATACGCAAAAGTGCTATAGTAATAGTCCGTAATAAAGTAGCTAATCGGTGCAGCGATGAGGAAACAAATGCCCACAATAATCATAAACTTGCGATTGAACATCACCAAGATCTCACGCACAGTGGCACCGTTCACACGGCGGATACCAATCTCCTTGCGGCGGTATTGCGTCTCGAAAATCACCAATCCCAACACACCCATCAGCGAAATAATAATCGCCAACATCGTGAACAACGAGATCGTTGTGGTCAGTTGTTGCTCTTTTTGGTAGTTCTCGCCCAGTTCCTCGTCGAAGAAGTTGATTTTCACTTTC
>JAZOOG010000027.1:0-69834 GCA_045654945.1 Paludibacteraceae bacterium | reverse complement strand
TACTATGATTCGCACAACATTCAACAAACTGAGAGAAGTGAAGGATAGCCTTCCAAAAGGTAGTTCAGCTGTAATTGCTGAAGAGTTAGGAATTGCAGCTGACGATGTAAGAGCATTTTTCAACGGCACTGCTACTGTGGGTTATCACATCGAGCCAGGTCCTGATGGTGGAATCGTGGTTCTTGACGATACCAAAATCCTGGAGGTAGCTTTGCGTGTTGCTTGGGCAAGCAAGAACGCATTGTAATGACAAGAAATAAGAAATGAAAAAAACATTATTGGTTTTAGCACTAACGCTGATAGGCGTTAGTGCTTGTCCTTTTCAAGCATACGCTGAGGACAGAGATTACGAAGAGTTAGGATTGACCTTCGAGGTGGGAGCGGACTTGGTTAGTTCCTACTTGTGGCGTGGACAAAACATAGGTGGTATATCCATCCAACCTATGATCTCTCTGGATTGGAGAGGCCTCTATGTCAGCGGATGGGCAAACATCGGCGCCGACAACTGGTCATTCCAGGACCTGAATCCTGAGTTGGACATCACCATCGGTTATGACAACTACGGTTTTGCGATAGATTTGACCCACCTCTACTATTTTGGGGGCGACCCATACTTTGGCAAAGGTGGTTTCAAAGCGCAAGAGCAGACTACAGGTAGCACCATGGAAGCGCACGCGGGATTCCATCTGGGCGACCTTGTGGAGAATGTGCCACTCTCACTCGATTGGTACACCACCATCTATGGCGACGACTGCTACCAAGACGCCAACGGCGACTGGCAACGCGCTTGGTCCACCTATATCGAAGTGGGCTATGACTTCAACTTGCCTTTGGGTATGGTACTTGGCGCACGCGTTGGTATTGTGCCTTGGCTCAGTTCGTACTCAGGTTACCAAGAGGTGTGGAAAAACGCACAGACGGTTGCCATCAACAATCTGAACCTCCGCTTGGAGCGCGACTTCGAACTCAAGCACGTCTTCCTCGGCGTATGGGGCGAAATGATGCTCAACTGCTACGGCTTGGACAAGACCAACCTCACTACCACACTTGAGAACAAAGGTGACCAACGCCTCAACTGGCGCATTGGCGCAAGCCTGTATTTCGGTAGCGAATGGTAAAAAAACATTTACTATTTGACTATTTACAATGTACATATATCTATGAAGAAATGGATTGCATTGGGTTTCGCAGTGATAGCAGCAGTTTTGCTGCTATTATTGCCTAATGAGCCCAAGAAACAGTATTATCACCACCAGGGACACATCTTCGGCACCTATTATAATATACGCTACCAGAGTACTGCCGACCACCACGAGGCTATCCAACAGCGCTTGCAGGACTTCGACCACTCGCTCAGCATGTTCAATCCCAACTCTGTGATTAGCCACATCAACCGCAACGACAGCGTCCTCACCGACTCGCTCTTCGAGGCCATGTATCACGAGGCACATGCCATCAGTCTCCTTTCCGACGGCGCGTTCGACATCACCGTGGCACCACTGGTCAATGCCTGGGGATTTGGCAAAAGCGTAGCATTAGGCGATGAGGAAAAAAGGCTATTAGGCAACAAGGCGCAGATAGATAGTATTAAGCAGTTTGTCGGATACCAGCACATCCGTCTGACGGGACATCGCCTCGAGAAAGACGACCATCGTATCACGCTGGATGCCAGTGCTATAGCCAAAGGCTATGCATGTGATGTCGTAGCAGACTTGCTGCGCGAAAAAGGCTGCCAAAACTTGCTCGTGGATATTGGTGGAGAAGTGGTCTTGCAGGGTGTCAATGACCAAGGCCAACCTTGGCGTGTGGGTATCACTCGCCCCACTATCGATGCCACGGGAGCCGAGCAAGAACTGCAACATGTCATTGCCAGCAGCGACCTCTGTATGGCGACCTCGGGCAACTACCTGCAATACTATTTCGCAAATGGCGAACGTCGCAGCCACACCATTGACCCACGCACGGGCTACCCTGTCGAGCACTCGCTCCTGAGTGCTACCGTCTGTGCCTCCTCCTGCATGCGTGCCGATGCACTCGCCACTGCCTGCATGGTCTTGGGCGAACAAGCCGCATTGGACATGATCGAGCAAACCACAGACGCGGCATGCTACCTCATCATTGCAGACAGCGATACACTACGCATCGCCACATCACAAAGATGGCAGTTTTGAACAAAAATTCGCTAAAATTGCACTTTTATTTGCATATGTGAAAAAAAAGCAGTACTTTTGCAGGTTGAATTTAGTATTATGACAAAAAAGGGACTTTTTATACTATGTATGGTGTTGGGGCTCACCGCTTGTGGTGAGTATCAACAGTTGTTGAAATCCGCCGACCCAGAACTGAAATACCAGCGTGCATTGGTGTATTTCAACGATGAACAATACGTGAAAGCGCAAACGCTGTTAGACGATGTTACCTCCTACTACCGTGGTACCGATCGTTCGCAAGATGTTCTCGCCTACTTGGCGCGATGCTATATGGGTCAGAAGGACTATACCTCAGCGTCCGAATACTACCAAGCATATATACGCAACTACCCTAAGGGCAGATATATCATCGAGGCACGCTTTCAGGTTGGACACTGCTACTATTTGGACGCACCCGATGCCAGACTCGACCAAACAGAAACCAAGAAAGGCATTGAGTTCTTCACCCAATTCGTAGAACTCTACCCCGAAAGCCCATATGCGGAGCAAGCCTACAAGGAGATGGGCGAGCTATACGACAGATTGGCGCAAAAAGAGTACTATAGTGCCAAACTATACTACAACTTAGGCACCTATTTGGGCAACAACTACCTCAGCGCAGAACTCACTGCCAAAAATGCACTCAAAAACTACCCTACCAACAAATACCAAGAGGAACTCAGTTGGATCATACTCCAATCCAAATACCAACAAACGCTCAATTCGGTGGAATCCAAACAATTAGACCGAGCAAGAGACACCGAGGATGAGTACTATAACTTCATCACAGAGTACCCAGAGTCCAAACATCGACCTGTGGCGGAACGAATCGGTAAAGAGATGAAAAAAATGCTGGAAAACTAAAAAACTAACGAACAATATGATTGATTACAAAAAATCCAAAGCCCCTAAAACCACTATCACCAGGGACCTCAACGAACTGACCGAGAAGGTAGGCAATGTCTATGAGACTGTGGCTATCATCGGCAAACGAAGCAACCAAATCAGCTCTGCACTCAAAAAGGAGCTCGATGCTAAACTACAGGACTTCTCTATCCCACAAGACTCTATCGAAGAGACTTTTGAGAACAAAGAGCAAATCGAGATCTCTCGCAGCTACGAGCAAATGCCTAAGGCCACTTTGATTGCCACACAAGAGTTCATTGACGATGAACTGATCTACCGTAGTGGTAACCGCGACGAAGCCTTGAAATAATTTTGAACTTAGCGGGAAAACATATTTTGGTCGGAATCAGTGGCGGTATCGCTGCATATAAGATTCCCGAACTTATCCGCCTACTCAAGAAAGCAGGGGCAGATGTGCAAGTGACAACTACCAAGCATGCCTTGGAGTTTGTCACTTCTCTTACCCTGCAAACGGTCAGTGGGCATAAGGTGTATTCGGATGTGTTTGCGGCTATCAACGAGCATAGCACCGAGCACATCTCCCTACCCGATTGGGCGGATCTCATGATTATCGCCCCTGCCACAGCCAATGTGCTGTGCAAGATGGCTCATGGTATTGCCGACGATGCCCTAACCACCACTTTTGCTGCCATGCGCAAACCCGTGCTCATTGCTCCTGCTATGAACACCAATATGTACGACTCGCCTGCTACGCAACAGGCTATCCACGCGTTAGCGTCGTGGGAGAACATCACCATGCTGGACGCTGCCAGTGGCGAGTTGGCGTGCGGTACTACGGGCAAGGGCCGTATGCAGGAGGTGGAGACTATCGCTGCGGCAGTGGAGTATGCGCTCACGCCTAAGACCTTGAGGGGCAAGCATGTGCTGATCACCGCTGGTCCTACTCAGGAGGCCATTGACCCTGTGCGTTATATCAGCAATGCCTCGACGGGCAAGATGGGCTACGCGCTCGTGCGCGCGTGTATTAATAGAGGTGCAGAGGTCACTTTGGTTACTGGCCCCACACACCTCTCTCTCCAACCATGGCTGGCTTTTTGCCCGCTCCATATAGTCCCTGTCGTGTCTTCTGCCGACATGTGTACGGCTACTGTGGAGGCATTTCCTAATGCCGATATGGCTATTCTCTGTGCGGCGGTCGCCGACTTCACACCATGCACTACGGCTGATAAGAAGATCAAGAAGCAACCTGACCAGCAGGGCATGTCTATTGACCTGAAGACCACTACCGATATTGCTGCCACATTGGGCAAGATGAAGAGCGAGAGCCATCAGGTGTTGGTGGGATTTGCGCTTGAGACGCACGACGAGCAGCAGAACGCTTTGCGCAAGTTGCAGTCCAAGAATTTGGATATGATTGTGCTCAATTCCTTGCAGGACAAGGGTGCTGGCTTTGGTGTGGATACCAACAAGGTGACTTTGCTCTATGCCGATGGCACAAAAAAAGACCTCCCACTTCTCTTGAAGCAGGAGGTAGCGGATGCGATTATTGATAGTATCTGTTATTAACTCTTGAGTCTATTCAAGATACTTCCCAAGATTGATTTATCTTCGTGTTTCTCTTCCGCAGTTTTCTCTGCGGCAGCCTCTGTAGTGTCGGTCTCGTGGATCCACTCTTGGCGTTCCTCGATGTCGCCTAACTGACTTTGTACAAAGGAGATAACGTCATTAAGTCCTTCGGTGAAATGCGCAAAATCCTCTTTGTAGAGGAACACTTTGTGCTTCTCGAATTGTGGTGGTTCTGCTTCTCCTGTTTGTTTGCGTTTGCTCTCTGTGATACAGAGATACAAGTCCTCATTTCGAGCTTTTTTCACATCCAGATAGTAGATGCGTTTACCGGCTTTCACGGAGCGTGAATACACGATTTCTGGCTCGTTTTTTCCTTCAAATCTACGATTTTCCATCTCTTTTATCTTTCTATATTGGTTTAATTTTTCTGCTTTATCTATTTGTATTGGTTAATACGCTGCAAAGGTAGTAAAAAAAAAGCACAACAGCAAGAAAAAACAAACAAAAGTTTACTTTTAGGTAAGTTTTTCTTGGGTAATTCAAAAAAATGTAGTACCTTTGCAGTCGTAATGACGAAAATAAAGAAAATCACCAAAAATCGTCAGTAGAACACTTTTTTTTCTTATCGCCATTTGTGTTTTCGGATATGAATGACGATTTTTTTTGTGTTATTCTTGCGCAATTCAAAAAAATGTAGTAACTTTGCAGTCGCAAACCAATTCAAGGTAAGTTAGTTTTTAAAATGACAACTCCTCATTTTGTAAAAAGAGAAAATATGATAGCCGATACCGATTATATCCAATGGTTATCGGATCTAAAAAAGCGCTTTCGCCAGAGCCAAGCGAAAGCAGTGGTCCGTTTGAATCAATCCATGCTTGAGTTTTATTGGTCATTGGGAAGGGATATCGTTGCTCTCAAAGCAGAAAGCAAATGGGGTAGTAATTTTTTTAATCAACTTAGTATTGATCTTCAACAAACATTTCCTCGTCAAAAGGGCTTTTCTGTAACGAACTTGAAATATGTAAAACGCTGGTATCAGTTTTATTATGAGCAGATTAGAATTCGTCAGCAGGGTGCTGACGAATTACAAGCAGAAAAGTTTTATTTACCCGAAGGAGATATTCGTCAGCAGGCTGCTGACGAATTGGAACTGCCTGAGAAGTTTGCGTTTGTGCCCTTATATCATCATGTTGAGATTATTACTAAATGTCAATCTCTCGAAGAAGCTTTATTCTATATCACCAAATGTATAGAAAACAATTGGAGTAGAGAGCAATTAGGAGATGAAATCAAAGCAAATCTTTTTGTACGACAAGGTGGAGCTATTACAAATTTTTGGAACACCTTGCCTATCGCCCAGCAGCAATTGGCTCAAGAAATCCTTAAAGATCCATATAATTTCTCTTTCTTGGACATCCAACAAAGTCATGATGAAAAACAACTTGAAGAGGCACTTGTAAGTAATATCACACGCTTTCTACTTGAATTGGGACAAGGTTTTTCGTTTGTGGGTCGCCAAATGGAATTGCAAATGCCAGGCGGTCAGACTTTTTTTCCTGATTTGATTTTTTATCACATCCCACAGCATAGGTATGTAGTTGTCGAATTGAAAGCGGTTAAATATATTCCTGAATTTGCAGGTAAATTGAATTTTTATGTAACTGCTGTGGATGAATTGATGCGTGGTGAGTTGGATAATCCAACTGTAGGATTAATAATTTGCAAATCTACAGATAAAACAGTTGTTGAGTGGTCTTTAAAGGACATTTGCAAACCTCTTGGCGTGGCTACATACCAGTTGGAAGAAGTTGTAGAACGTACAGTAAAAGAATTTGAGTTGAATAATAAATGATATACCGTCGCTCACCGACGTAAAACAGGAGGACATATTATAAAAAGCGTTTATTAGCGCTTGTTTTGGCTTCCTGAAATCCTGCAAAATTTCACCAGCCCAAAGCAAGAAGGCAGTAAACGCCCGTTGGGATATGTATATCCCGCCGCAGAGCGTCCATGCGTGGACTGCTCTGTTTGGTGGCATTTCATATTCGGCGTGGGCGTTACTTGCTTATTCTTGTTGGTAGGGTCTTGCAGGAACCTCAGGAAGGAGAATAAGCAAAGATAAGGTTCCACGCTTTTTGTATAGTTATACTAACGGGGCGTTTGGAACCGATGTCCCACAAAAGAAAACTTACAAATGAAAAAGTTATCCTTATTTCTACTAAGTTTGTTCTTATGTAGTGTAGGTGTGCCGATTCTTGCTGAGGATGCCGAACTTGTGCCTGCTATGGTGGTGCAAATGACGGATGGCACAGAGCAGGTGGTGCAATTGGACTATACTGCGGTGACAGACTTCAGTGTGTTATGCAACAAGGGAGGTCTTGCTGTAAGTGTACTTGAGGCAGATGTGACAGGTGTACGTAGTATCACGTTTGCTATGGTCGAGCAGGATGATACGACTACCTCCTTGGAAGAAGTATCGTCTTTGGACAATGCCATGACAGACAGAGTGTTACTCAATGGTAAATTATTTATCCGTGCCACTATGCCTGATGGTAAACAAGTCTGGTACGATGTACTTGGTAGTATAATAAAGTGAAAAAAAGTAAGTCCTTCCTTTTAGGGAAGGATTTAGGATAGGCTAATTAATAAATAATCAACAATATGAAAAAGATGTTTATGGCAGTCATCGCCTTAATGATGACGATTAGTGCTTCTGCACAGTTTTATATTTATTGTAGTGATGGCAATGTTATCAAGGTAGATAGTATTAGTATGATTGCACCTGAGGAATCAGAGCAACCAAACTCATCTGCAGGTATTGGTGTGTTCTCTGTGTCAGCAGACAAACAAGTGTCATTCTCTAAGGGAAATTTGCAATACACGCAATCTACCGACACATGGTCTTTTACGAGTACTCAGTGGGAAATGATTGGTACTGACAATGTGACAGGTGGTAGTGTATATTCTGACAAGTATGGATATTACAGATATGGTGATGCATTAGCAGATAAGGTTGATTTGTTCGGTTGGAGTACTGCTACTACGAACTTTGGTGTAAGTACTTCTACTGATGACAATGATTATTCAGGTTCATTTGTAGATTGGGGTACTAATAAGATAGGTAATGATGCTCCTAATACATGGCGTACATTGACTTATAATGAGTGGAATTATGTAGTATTTGATCGCCCAAACGCAAGTTCTCTCAAGGGTGTAGCTCAGGTGAATGGCGTAAATGGTTTGATATTGTTGCCAGATAGTTGGACATGCCCATCAGGTGTAACTTTTAAGTCTGGTTTCCACAATAATTATGGTGTTTATTATTATGCAGCTTATCAAACCTTTACCGCTGCGGAGTGGTCAAAACTCGAGGCTGCAGGTGCGGTCTTCCTGCCCGCTGCGGGTTATCGCTACGGCTCCGGTGTGGGCGATGTGCAGGGCTCCGGCTACTATTGGTCTGCCACAGAGAACGGTAGCTTCAGCGCGCACTGCCTCTACTTCAGATCGCACGAAGCGTTCATGGGCGACGGCGGCAGCGATCGCAGCCGCGGTCGATCCGTGCGTTTAGTTAAGGATTTATAAAATTTTGCAAATATAGTTTTCGCACCCTGCAAGTCGCTGGATTTGCGGGGTGAGTTTTATATTATTATTCTTTTTGCTCGTATTCAAGTTCTCCTTCGGTAAGGGTTCGGTATCCCTTCGGAAAATGGGGAACTATTACTCGCGGGGAAACCGCGAGCACAGAACCGATGGGTGGAACAAATGGAGAATCGGCGGGAAATCGCCGAAGTCAGAACAAAAAGAGATACTCGAATAACATTCGGGACAATGGACAAACATAGGAAAATCTTGAGATTTCAAAAGCAAGACAGGTGACGGAATAAAACGAATATCAAGAGTATTCTACTGATTCTCTACGGATCTCCACAGACACAGGAGAGGATGGCTAAGGACACGGCGAAAAACATTCGCAAAATGTCCATAGAAAGTCCGCAGGAGTGAGGTAATGTGGTTATAAAGCAATAAGGTAAATCCGCATAATCGATAGAAAAAGAATCGGTTATGCGGATTTATTGGCTTAAAAGGAACACAAAAATATAGACAGCAGTTATTGCTGTTTCTGCGGTTTTGAAAACCGCAATAACCGCTAAAACCGCAGAAACCGCACACTAAATATGAAAAGACAATGTGCGTAAAGTAGCCCAAAAACTCGCACGCATGGCGAAGTGTTTCCGCTACAAACGTCACTTCCGCTATTTCGCAAATCACACCTCGCCATTGGCAAATCAATATGATATGGAAGTGCTTAGAATCATATAGTAATCTCATAGTAACCTCATAGTAATCTTATAGTACGGGAAAGGAATTTATAGGAAGGGTATCTACCGCTTAACCACCGCTTATCCACCCGATAGGGGCTTATGCAAGAAAATAGCAACTATATGTAAACTTTCTACAGTATTTTTTGTGTATATCAAAAATTTTTCGTACCTTTGCAGCCCGAATTGCAGCCCGAAATGCAGCCTGAAACATTTGATATTTGATATAAGATTATGATAAATCGCACATTAGTTAGAACAAAAGTCGTGCAGACACTCTTTGCACAGTACAGCGGTAATGATCATACCGCCCTGTCGGCACGCAAAACCCTTCTCAACAAGTTCTCCAGCACCTATAGTCTATATATGATGATGCTGAGTTTTGCAGACGAACTGACTACCTACGCTGAAACACAAATCAGCGAAAACCAAAAGCGTGCAGCAGTACTCCACCAAGAATATACTGCTAACCGCAATTTCGTCAATAACCGCATTGCACAACAGCTGTTCAACAACCGCCGCCTGCGCAACTACCTCGAGAACGAGAACCTGCGTTGGGACACGGGTATGTCGGCTATCGAAGCCACCTATAAGCAACTCGTTAATGCGCCTTTCTACCAAGACTTCATGGCACTCGAAGCCCCTACCTACGAGGACGAGAAAATACTCTGGCGCAAGATTTATGGCTCCTTGCTACTCGAGAGCGAAGCCCTCAGTTTTGCCCTCGAAGAGATGGAGGTAGCACTCGACCATGAGGGATGGACCATCGACATGGACATGGTCATCACCTATGTCATCAAGACCCTCAAACGCTTCAAAGAAGAATACACCGACGAACTACCACTATTGGAGATGTTCGCTTCCGAAGCAGAACTGGAGTTCGGCAAGAACCTCCTGCAAGCCAGCATCGACATGACCGAGGAAAACAAAGGACTGATTGCCAAGTCACTCCAGAACTGGGAGGCTGACCGTATCGCCTATATGGACCATATCATCCTGCTCGTGGCTCTGGCAGAGATACGCCGCTTCAACGAGATCGCATTGGAAATATCCATGAACGAGTATATCGAAATAGCCAAAGAGTACTCCAGCGACAAGAGTTATGTCTTCATCAACGGCGTGTTGAACCGCATCGTCAATGACCTGCGTGCCGACAACCAACTCTTCAAAGTAAAACGATAAACAATAAACAAAAAATAGTACAGATATGTTGAATTTCATTTTCTTGCAAGCAGCCACTGCTGCTAACGGTACCGCTCAACAAGGTGGCGGTTGGTCATTCTGGGTAATGATGATCTTGATTTTTGTAGTGTTCTACTTCTTCATGATCCGCCCACAACAAAAGAAACAAAAAGAACTGCAAAAACAACGCGATGCTCTGACCAAAGGTAGCAAAGTGGTTACCGCTGGCGGTATTTATGGCATCGTGAAAGAGGTACAAGAGACCACTTTCCTCATCGAGGTAGCCAAAGATGTGGTGATCAAAGTGGACAAAGGTAGCGTATATGTAGCTGCTGAAGATGCTCAACAAGCACCTCAAAACGCTAAATAATCCTTTTTCCGAACATTCATAAACGCAGCGTGCGAATAGACATATCCCATATCACACAGAGAGCCAAACAACTATTGGCATGGTTGGTGCAGAAGGATGCATTGATCTACCTGCTGTTTGTGGGATTGGCGACCCTCTTCTGGTGGGGACGAGCCATGAGTTCGCAACGCGAAGTGGAAGTGAAACTACCTGTGGCGTACACCCAAGTGCCCGCCCAGGTAGTATTCAACACCCCTCTACCCAACCAAATAGAAGTGGTACTCCGCGACAATGGACGACTGCTCAGACAAGTACAGCACACCAAACCCATGGTGACTATCCCTCTGGCGGACAAACTCAATGAACAGAGCGGAACACTACTACTCTCCACCGATGTCTTGCGACAGAAGATACAAGACAACCTGCCTGGTTCCACCAATATCCAGCAGATCAATCCCGAAGAAATCACCAGCACCTACTATATAGAAGCCACCAAGACGGTACCTGTCAAACTGTGTGCTACATGGACGCTGGAGCAACAATACCAACTGGCTGTTCCACCCATATTGCAACCCGCACAGGTGGACATCTATGGCACACAAGAGGCTATAGACCAGATAGATTCTATTTGCACAGCCAGCATAAGCGTGGACAAAATAACCGATACCGTCCAACGCCAAGTGGCACTACAACTGCCCGCTGGCATTCGCACACAAACCACCACCATCGCCGTATCATGGATAGCCGAAGCCTTTACCGAAAAATCGTTTATCATACCCATCGAGGTAAACCAACTGCCTGAAGGAGAAGTGATACACCTCTTTCCACAAACTACCACCGTCATTGCACGCGTAGGAATATCGCACTTCCAAGATATTACCGCCGAGGATATTCGCGCTGTATGCGCCTATCCACAAGCAACGCAAACGACTCTACCTGTGAACATCATATGCAACAACCCATACATCACCCAAATACGCAGCAGTATTCGTGATGTGGAATATATCATCGAAAGAAAACAATGAAAAAGATTCAAATGGTCGATCTGCAAACGCAGTATCAGCACATCAAAGAAGATATTGATCGCGGTATCCAAGCCGTGATTGACTCAGCTGCCTTTATCAAAGGTCCCGCGGTACAACAGTTCCAAGAGCACCTGGAGGCATACACGGGTGCCAAACATGTGATTCCTGTAGGCAACGGTACCGATGCCCTGCAAATAGCACTGATGGCATTGGGCTTGCAACCTGGTGACGAGGTCATCACTCCTACCTTCACCTTTATTGCTACTGCCGAAGTGGTGGCATTGTTGGGTCTGAAGCCCGTGGTAGTGGATGTAGATTGGGACACCATGAATATCTCCGTGGAGGCGATTCGCAAAGCCATCACCCCACGCACGAAGGTCATAGTGCCTGTGCACCTGTTTGGTCAGTGTGCAGACATGGATGCCATCATGGACATTGCTCGTGAGCATAAGCTCTATGTGGTGGAAGACTCCTGCCAAGCCATAGGTGCGCTATACACCCATGCCGACGGCACCGCGCGTCAGGCATCGACTATTGGACATATCGGTTGCACCAGTTTCTTCCCATCGAAGAACCTCGGTTGCTACGGCGATGGCGGTGCTATCTTCACCAACGATGACACCTTAGCAGCCCAAATGCATGCCATTGCCAACCATGGTATGGTCATCCGTTATCACCATGATACAGTGGGTGTTAACTCCCGTCTGGATAGTATACAAGCTGCTGTATTGGATGCCAAGTTGCCTCACCTGGACGAGTATATCGCTTCGCGCCAGCGTGCTGCTGCCTACTACGATAAGGCATTTGCTAATCACCCTAACATACTGATTCCAGCACGCGATGCTAAGTCCACCCACGTGTTCCATCAATACACCTTGCGTCTGGTGGATGTCAATCGTGATGCCCTGCGCGAGGCATTGGCTGAGAAGGGTATCCCTGCTATGATCTACTACCCTATCCCATTGCATATGCAGAAGGCCTACCAAGACCCACGCTACCAAGAGGGCGACTTCCCTGTAGCCGAAAAACTGGCAGCATGTGTGCTCTCACTGCCTATGCACACCGAGTTAGACGATGAGCAACTGGCATATATCACACAGAACCTGCTGACTGCCATCGAAAATTGTAAATAGCAAATTGTAAATAGTCAATAGTCAAATCGTACATAATATGGCTTCGCTCACACTTACTCAACAACAGAAACTCCAGACCAAGCTGTCGCCTGCTCAGATTCAGGTGATGCGTATGCTGGAGTTGCCTGCGTGTGAGTTGCAGGCCCGTATCAACGAAGAACTGCAAGAGAACCCTGCTCTGGAAGAAGGATTAGACAAGACACAAGAGACAGATTACCAAGAGCAAGACCTCAATGACGAATATCAAAATCCGCTGCAAAACGAGGACTTCAACTACGATGACTACGTGCAGGATGACGATATCAGCGAACGCAACTACAATACCGCTCGCTCGCAAGAAAGCGCACGCGAGGATATTCCATTCTCGGTAGGTATGAGTTTTGGCGAATACCTCAAATCGCAGATCTATCTCACCAAGATGGACAAGCCCGACAGGCATATCGCCAAGTTCGTTGTGGGTAATATAGACGAGAACGGCTACCTGCGCCGCACGGCAGAGGAGTTGGTAGATGACCTCAGTTTTCAAGAAGGTATCGTGGTGACGGACGAAAAAATGAAGTCCATCATCACTGAGATACAACGCTTTGACCCACCTGGCGTGGCTGCCTATGACCTGCAAGACTGTCTGCTGATACAGTTGCGACAAAAGGAGCAAACAACCAATGTGGTATTGGCGACCACCATCATAACCCAGTACTTCGACATTTTCTCGCGCAAGCAATACAACAAGATTATGCAACGCCTGGAAGTGAGCGAGGAACAACTGAAAGGTGCTATCTCCGAAATTACGCGACTCAACCCACGACCAGGCAACCACTGGTTGGGTACGGTCTATGATAGAAATCAGTCGGTGGTGGTACCCGATTTTATCGTAGAGGAAGAAGACGAGGAATTGGTCATCTCGCTCAACCAAGGCGATATACCCCCATTGCATGTCTCGCCCGAATACAACCAGATGTTGGAAACCTACTCGCAAGAGACCAAGGCACATTCCTCCAACCGCGAAGCAGCACGCTTTGTCAAAGACAAAATAGACGCTGCCAAATGGTTTATTGACGCCATTCGCCAACGCAACGAAACGATGATGCAGACCATGAGTGCCATAGTGGCATACCAACACGAGTTCTTCCTACAAGGCGACAGTTCGTACCTCAAACCTATGGTACTCAAGGACATAGCCGACAGAACAGGACACGATGTATCTACCATCTCACGCGTGTGCAGCAACAAATATGTGCAAACACAGTTTGGTACCTTTGCCCTCAAGTACTTCTTCTCTGAGGCCATCACCAAGCAAGACGGAGGCGAAATATCTACCCGCGAAATCAAAGACAAAGTGCGTGAGGTGATTGCCAATGAAGACAAGACACACCCTGTGACCGATGATGAATTGGTAGAGATCTTGCATGCCAGTGGCTACGCTATTGCTCGCCGAACAGTAGCCAAATACCGCGAACAATTAGGCATACCAGTAGCCCGACTACGCCATCAGATATAATCACTTATGCAACAGATATTCAACATCTTATCCCGAGCATTGAGTGTTATACTCCATCCCCTTTTCATGCCTACCTACGGCATGAGCATGTATATGGCAGCCATGCGTATACGCACCCCTGAACTGCCCGCTATGTATATCCAAATAGGCATCATCACCACTTTCGTACTGACTGCGCTGATTCCAATAATCCTCATGCTGATTCTCTGGAAACGCGGCAGTATCTCCTCGCTGCATATCGACAATGCGCAAGAACGCACCACACCTTATATATATACCCTTATCTGCTTTGCCTTCTGGTGCTACTTCGTGGGTGATGTTCTCCAGATGCCCGCTGTGTGGCTCATAGTAGCCATCGGAGCAACGGTAGCACTATTGGCAGTCACTATCATCAATCGTTGGTGGAAAATATCGGCACACCTGACCGCATTAGGCGGACTATTGGGAGGCGTCATGAGCATCGCATTGTACTACAGCGTGTTACCTACTCCGTTGATTATCGGCATGCTGATCGTATCCTTGTTGCTGATGTATGCGCGCCTCTATCTCAACGCACATACACCCTGGCAGGTGGTATGTGGCTACCTATTGGGTATCGTATTGACATTCATTCCTAATCTCGTAGTATATCATGCGTAAGTATCTGTTGTCCATCATAGTATCCCTCTTATTGTGCGGCAATCTGTTGGCGCAAACCACGCTCAGCGATAGTGCCAAGATCTACCTACTGACCTGCACCCCTGGTACAGAAGTGTGGTCGAAATATGGACATACAGGCATACGCGTTTGCGACGAAGCCAATCAGATGGACATCGTCTTCAACTATGGTATCTTCTCCTTGATGGAGGAAGGCTTCTACCTTAAGTTTATCAAAGGCGATACCTATTACCAATTGGGCATTGAGCCGTATTCCTATTTCCTAAAATTCTACAAACGTATCGGGCGCAAGACCTATATACAGCAACTCAACCTCACGCAAGCGCAAAAGCAGCAGGTGTTTGATGCACTGATTGTGAATTATCGTCCCGAGAACCGCTTCTACCATTATAATTTCGTATTTGACAACTGCGCTACACGCCCCTATTATTTGCTGAAACAGGCATTGCAGGACACCATAGTATCCCCCTACCAAGGATACAAAGACCAGCCATTTCGCTCTACCATCTCCCACTATACGGGACCATTCTCTTGGGTAGACTTTGGCATTAATTTGGTATTTGGCAGCAAGGCAGACCAAACCATGAGCAACGAACAACGCCTCTTCTTACCCGAAGAGCTGATGTACTATATGTCCGAAGCCACCCTATCGGATGGCAGCCCATTGGTGCTGCACGAGCATATCGAACCCTTTGAGATTGCTCCTGTACCATGGTATGCAGATTGCCGTTGGGGCTTAGCCCTATTTGCCATCGTGATGGTGCTAATCAGTTGGTGGGACAGAAAACGCCAGAAACTATCATGGTGGTTGGATGCCATCTTGGGTCTGGTGTACGCTATATTGCTGACGATTGTCATTTTCCTCACATTTTTTTCATCACATCCGTTGGTTGGTTTCAACTGGCGATTACTCATTTTGCCCCTTATTCATTTATGCGCTCGACTCATCTATTGGCTACGCTGATAGCCCTCTTCGGTATCTCACTCCCTGCATCGCTCCATGCTGCGCAACCACCACTGACTGTAGTAGTGGTAGTGGACGGTATGACCCAAGATAATCTGACCCAACTGCGCCCCTTCTGGTCAGCAGGAGGATTGCGTACCTTGAGCGAAGAGGCCTTTCAGACTACCATCGCCTTTCCGCACACCGTACATGGCGGACAAGAGACAATGGCCACCCTCATGACTGGTGCCACTCCATCGCGCCACGGAGTCATGGGCGACCGCTATTTTGACCGCATGTATCGTACCACTTTTGATGTACTCAACGACTCTCAGGCATCGGGCATCGGAACAAAAATGCAACTATCGCCACGCGCCATCAACACTACTACCATCACCGATGAATGGCGCATTGCACACGGTATCCATGCACAAATCTATGCCATCGGTCTGCAAGCACAATCCACCATATTGATGGCTGGACATGCTGCTAATGCCTGCTGCTGGTTGGACCCGACTTCGCTCAAATGGGTTACCACCTCCTTCTACTCGGAGGGCTTGCCATCCGCAGCAGATGCTATGAATATGAGTGGGCGTATCGATCAATTGGCAGAAAAGACCTGGACCCCACGCATGGAAATAGCCACCTATACCTCGCCCACCAAAGATGAACGCAGACGCTCGTTCAGCTATCTGCCCAAAACCGATCTGCTGCATACACCTGCTGCCAATACATTGGCCATAGAATTGGCACTTAACTTGCAACAGACCAAAGACTTAGGCAAGGATAATATTGCCGATCTGCTGCTATTGCAACTCACCACCACTTCGCCCAAAGCCACTTCAGATGCCATCGCATCGGCCGAGCAAGAGGATATGTATCTCAGTATTAATCAAGACCTTGGATACTTGATGGACCAACTCAACCAGCGTATCGGCAAGACCAACTACCAACTGGTGGTAGTGGGTCGTCCCACCAAAGGCCACTCGGTCAAGACATACGATATGGCAGGAATAGCGATTCAGCGATTCAATATTGATCGCGCAGCCGCTCTCACCAGCACTTACCTCATGGCCATTTACGGTCACGAGCGATGGGTGGATGGCGGTTTCGGACCCTTCCTCTATCTCAATCGCACACTGATCGAGCAAAAACGCCTTTCGTTGGAGACTATTCAACGCCAAGTGGCAAACTTCATCATGGATTTTGAAGGCGTGCAGGTGGCATATCCTATTCATGAAGCCATACAATCGGAATATAAGCAGTCCATCTACCGACGACACGCAGGAGATGTCTTTTTCCAACTGCAAGATCACTGGATATTGGACACCAATGACAAAATGCAATATGACTTCGTCATTGAGCAATCGCCGTCCGCACCATTGATGCTGTGGTCGGCCACCCTGCGCACGTTCCCTGAAAAAGAATTGGATGCAACAGATATTAAATCGCTTATAATCAACAACAAATAAAATAGTACATAGTAACTTGTCAAAATTGTAAATAACTATGATATTCTACGAAATTAAAATCAGTTATACCCGCCAAACGGGCGAGGATAACCCAGCAGCTGTCAAAGAAACCTATCTGGTAGAGGGTCTTACCTGTGCCGATGTTGAGAACCGCCTCGTGGAGGAGATCAAACCTTTTATTTCAGGCGAATGGGAAGTCAAAACCTGCAAGCAAGTTCAGTTCTACGATTTGATTCCTTCTCCAGAAGGCGATCGCTGGTACAAAGCGCGCGTGGAGATGATCACCATTGAGGATAGCGGCAAAGAGAAACGCAAAGCCGTATCTATCTATGTGCAAGCAGGCAATGTGACCGAGGCTAACAAGACCCTCCAACAAGCACTCAGCAACCTGGATTGCGAGGTAGTGAGCATCACTCGTTCACCAATCTTAGAGGTCTTCCGCGCGGTATAATAAGTACGGATTTTGAATTTTGAATTAAGAAATACGGCGCAGCATCTCGCTGAGATTCGTAGACATATCCCTCAAGATGTGACACTTGTTTGTGTGAGCAAGTTTCACCCCGCAGAGGCGATTATGGAGGCGTACGATGTGGGAGAACGGCATTTTGGCGAGAGTCGCGTACAAGAACTCCTGCCCAAATACGAAGCACTGCCCAAGGATATTCGTTGGCATTTCATTGGTCATCTACAAACCAACAAGGTCAAGATGATTGTGCCCTTTGTGCATCTTATTCATTCGGTAGATAGCCTACGCCTGTTGGAGACCATCAACCGCGAAGCGGAGAAGATACAGCGCAAAGTACGCGTTTTGCTGGAGGTGCATGTGGCCCAAGAAGAAACAAAATCGGGCTTCTGTCCAGAGGAACTGGAGCAATTAATAATTAAGAATTGTGAATTAAGAGATTGCTTTCCTTGGGTAGAAATTTGCGGTATCATGGGCATGGCAACAAACACCGATGATGTAGAAGAATGGCGCCGTTGCTTCCGCGAGATAAAAACCCTTGCCCAAAAGCTCCAACCACAGGGAGAGTCGGAGGGGGAATTCATCATCAGCATGGGTATGTCCGATGACTACCAAATAGCGATAGAAGAAGGCAGCAATATGGTACGCATCGGTTCATCCATCTTCGGCGAAAGAAACTATACGAGCCTATAATCACTAAACAGTAGCCCTTTAGGGCGTCCACTAAACAAAAAAATATGACTATCATTCTTGATATGGGAGGCGTGCTGATGCAGCACAATATGCCCGAATGTATTAAACGGTTCCAAGCCATGCTTGGCACTCGCGTGATGAAGAATGTGTTGGGTTTGGCATCCAACGGAGAAGGTATCGAAGATACACTGATGGAACAATACGAGCGAGGCGATATATCCACCGAATATTTTATTGACACCATCCTGCAATACGCCGCGCAAGATACTACGCGCGAAGATGTTATATCGGCATGGAACAGCATGCACGGAGGTATTCCTGTAGAGCGAATGGAGCAAATCAAGCGTTGGAAAGCAGCAGGACATCGCCTATTCCTGCTTAGCAACAATAACGAACTGCATTGGGACGACATCAATCAGATTTACGACATGTCGGTATTTGAGCACTGCTTTGCATCGCATCTTATGCATGCCAGCAAACCTGCTCTCGCTATTTATGAGGCAGTGGACGCACAGCTCAAATCATTAGGCTGCGAACAACCATTTCACTTCGTGGACGATATAGCCATCAACCGCCATGTAGCAGAGATATTGGGTTGGGTGACCTACTCCACGCTGGATGAAGTGCCAATCTCTTTGTCGGTATAACTTCGAGGTAATTGTCGGCAGTTGTAGCAGGAGGCCATGGTCTCTCCATATGCCCCTACGCTATGGATGGCAATCATATCATTTCGCTGAGTGGTAGGTAGTTGGACATTCTCTCCAAACACATCACTCGACTCGCAGATGGGGCCCACCACATCATATGGCTCGTATGTTTTGGCTACGCTGCTGATATTCTCAATCCTATGTTGCGCATGATACAATGCAGGACGCAGCAAGTCGGTCATACCTGCATCTACTATCGCAAATTGGCGATCCAGGCCTTGCTTCACATATAGCACCCGCGTTATCAGTGTGCCACATTGCCCCACCACAGAACGCCCTAACTCAAAATGCAGACTTTGCCCAGGGCGCAGTTGCAAGTACTGAGCATATGTCTGAAAATAAGCATGAAAATCAGGAATAGCATGCACCTGAGGTTGGTCGTAATCAATACCCAATCCACCTCCTACATTAATCATCTCCGCCCGCATTCCATTCTGCTCTAACTGATCCTGCAACTCATTGATACGCAAGCACAAACCTCTAAAATCATCCATATTCGTAATCTGACTACCAATATGGAAATGCAATCCTTTGAAGTGGATATTAGACATCGTATTGGCCATATTCACCACCTCTACCATCTCGCTCCACGCAATACCAAACTTATTTTCAGCCAAACCTGTACGAATATGTTTGTGGGTATGCGCCTTGATATCGGGATTGATACGAAAACAGACATTAGCAATCTTATTCTCACTACGTGCTAACTCATTGATTACCTGCAACTCGGGTACACTCTCTACATTAAAGCACAATATCTCGTTACGCAATCCCAAGATGATCTCTTTATCGCTTTTACCTACTCCAGCATACACTATCTGTTCGGAAGCGAAACCAGCACGAATAGCCGTTTCGATCTCGCCACCACTCACGCAATCTGCACCCAAACCTGCTTGCTGTATGAGGGTCAGCAAGTTGGGATTGGCATTAGCCTTCAATGCGTAATGTACGTGATAATCAGGATATTGCGCAATCTCACAGCGGATTGCATCCAACGTTGCTTGCAGCAAGGCTGTATCGTAGTAATAAAACGGAGTTTCTATGTAGCGTAAGTCTTTATTCATGCGTAGCAGCCAATCCGCCTTGCGATGTCTCTTTGTAGAGCGAAGGCAGGTCGTGTCCCGTTTGTTTCATCACATCCACTACACGGTCAAATGTTACATTGTGTGTTCCATCGGAGAAAGCAGCATACATATTGCTATCCAATGCGCGCGCCGCTGCAAAAGCATTGCGCTCGATACAAGGTATCTGTACTAAACCGCATACAGGGTCGCAAGTCATACCCAAGTGGTGCTCGAGGCCCATCTCAGCTGCGTACTCTATCTGCGCTAATGTACCACCAAATAACTGATTCACAGCACCTGATGCCATTGCACAGGCTACACCGACCTCACCTTGGCAACCCACTTCGGCACCCGAGATAGAGGCGTTCTCCTTCACCACATTACCTATCAAACCCGCAGTAGCAAGCGCATGCAATATGCGTGTTTCGGAAAAGTCGCGCGAACGCCATGTGTGGTACAACACGGCAGGCAATACACCGCACGAACCACAAGTTGGCGCTGTGACAATCTTGCCACCCGAAGCATTTTCCTCGCTCACCGCCAAAGCATATGAGAATACCAGTCCGCGGGTGCGGAGATTATCTTTGTAACCCGCCACTTTGATATAATAGCTGGCTGCTTTGCGGCGCAAGTGTAACGGACCAGGCAATACGCCCTCGTGATCTAACCCGCGCTCCACTGCCTCGCGCATCACTTGCCACACTTCGCGAAGGTAGTCCCAAATCTCTTTGCCCTCGTAGTGCTCCACATATTCCCAATAGTCCCAACCCATCTGATCGCAATGCTCCTTGATATCTGACAGTCGCGAGAGAGGGTAAATATCCCCATTACCTTTCTCCTCATCGCCTAATAGCCGAATACTATCAGGATCTTCCTCCAAGGCACCACCACCAACGGAATATACGGTCCAATCGCCCATCAAGTCTTCTGCATCATTCCACGCACAAAAGCGCATACCATTGGGGTGAAAAGGCAAAAACTCCTCGTGCCAAACAATCTCGGCAGTAGGCAGTACATCCAAAATAGCCACATCGGTCAAGTGACCTTTGCCAGTGGCAGACAGACTACCATAGAGGTGTACCTGATAACGGGCAGCGTTAGCACAATATTCTCCAAAGAGTTCGGCTGCTTTGCGAGGTCCCATAGTATGACTGCTACTGGGGCCATAGCCTATGCGAAATATATCACGAATTGTTTTCATTGCAGGGGTATTTTGAAATCACTCTGCAAAGTTACAACATTTTTTTGAAATAGCAAAACAATTTATGCCTATTGCCTAAAAAAACAATAGCATACTCTATTTTCGCTTTGGATTTTTGGGAAACCATCCACGCTCCACGCGTTTTTTCTGTTCAAAGAGTTCGAGGATAGACCAGAAACAAGAGAAGGATATTACGCCCATTATCACAGAGCAGTAGATATTATCCATCAGTAGCGAACCGACCAGCATCCCTACTCCGACTAAGGCAAAGACCCACCAACATTTGGTGCCGAAATAGTATTCACCCTTTATAACCAAGGGGTGAAACAAACCTATACACAAAAAGGCTACTAATCCTAATATAATACCCGAGAAGTTCATTAGTGACAGAACATAAAGCCGAAGAAGAATCGCGGACCTGTAGGCAATACCAATTGCTTGTCTGCAAAAGCCAACATCCAGTCCATACGCAGGGTCAGATGGACGCGTTTGGTCATGCACCAATCTATACCCAAATATGGATCCACATAGCCAAATCCTTGTTTCGTAAGCATCGCAAAATCTTCGGGTCGCCAATCTTCTTCCGTTCCTTCTACCACAGATAACGTACGCATAGCACCGCCACCAACAGCAGCACCTATATAGGGCCATACCTTTTCCATACGCCAGCAGGCATCAGCTATCAGTCCACCCGAACCTGTACGTACATAACTACCTGATTGCAAGATATTTTTCATGTCCGTTGCACCAGATTTCATGGTTGAGACATATCCCTCACAACCCACACGCAAGTGCTTCCAAAGATTAATACGCAACGAGCCACCAATACCTGTGGTCATACCTTGGGGGCTAATGTTTTCGCCAGAGGGGAGTGCTGCTGAAGGATTCTTACCAAAGAGATAACCCGCATGCAACATCATTCCACCGCTATAGCCTTGGAAGATAGGTGTTTTTTCTCTGACTGCAATATTCTTTTTTGTTGCGGTGGTATCTTGTACCACCTCTTTCTGCGCATATGTCGTGGTGGCGATAACCAACAATATCAGTAGTATTTTCTTTCTCATCATTTGTTCTTCCACTTTTCCGTTTTCCGCTGCAAAGGTACTACTTTTTTTCGAATTAATCCTTAAATCTACCTTAAATTATTATCCCAAAGGAATGCGAAGTTCGTTGATGGTACCATTGATGTCAAGGGAGAGGGAGAAATGATGGCAACCCAGTTGCGACTTGATGCGGATAATGCCTGGTATAGAAACAGGCAAAAGGACTTTCAGTATTCCGTCCAACATGGTGCGTAAGTCATCTGGTGAAATAGTGATCTCACTGACAAAAGGATCAAGATGCAATCGAGGCGTGAGTTGCTTGGCTGCAAAATCTGCCTCATGCTCACGAATCCATTGAATAGCAAAATCTTGAATATTTAAAACATGCACTGACTTCGCAGCTTTCATATGCAGTATAATCCCTACCCCGCGGATAGATTCAATAGGATTATTGCGCGCAAAGCCCAACTTGCGACGTAAAGAATGCAAGTGCACATCTATCGTACCTGTATCGTATTGAAAACGTTGTCCCCAAACTGCTTGCAGAATATCATCACGCTTGCAGATAGTGTCAGCATGCTGAAAGAGAAACTCCAACATGGCATATTCCATCTGGGTAAGATGCACCACATCTCCACCGCGTGTCACGCAATGGAGATGTGTGTCTAATAATATATCACCAAGTTGGTATCGCATTAGAACAGATACCCCATCTTGATGTAGAAGTTAGCCCATTTGGCATTATCTTGCTTATCAAGTGCCATTGCCCAATCCACAGAAAGTACGAAGTTTTCGTTCATGGCAGCCTTCAAACCTACGCCTGCTGCCATATGAGGCATATAGACACGCGACTGATCCAACTTGCCGTCTTTCATGGCAAAATAGCTATCCAATGGCAGTTTATTGGCGTCCTTATCTGCTGCATACGCTTTGTTGATTAAATCCTCATCCAACTCGTATGGCTGAGTAATCACACCCATATCAAAGAATGGTGCCAAACCGATATAGAAGTGTTGGCGACCGATGTCAAACTTCGCCACTTTGCAGCGCAATTCAATATTCGCATATGCAAAGCCATTTGCCAAGATGCGGTTACGCATGATACCGCGGAGTGAGTTGGCACCACCTAATCCCTCGTACATCACGCGTTGGATAAACAAGGTGTTGAGATAGGTATTCATATAGAATGGCGACTTGCCAGCTATATTATTTTGTGTACCAATACGATAGGCAAAAGTCACGCGATCGCGGTAGATAGGTACATAGTGGCGGAAGTTGAAGTTGAACTGCAAGTGGTTGTAACCCGCAGTCGCTTGTTGCGCCTTCTCGGTGTTGAATGCAGCGGTATAGGTGAAGAAGGCGTCTGCATAAATACCCTTGGTTGGGCAGGTGCGTTGGTCGCGGCTGTCGTAGGTCAAGCCCAAACGCACATAAGGGTGCCAACCGCCTTTGGCTTCTGCCTGATCAACAAGACCCCATTTTACATATTTCTCGTATAAGCCTTCCAGATCCTTGTTCATCGCCTTTTGTTCATAACGCTTTAAGGTAGGATCAAACACATTCTTCTTGCCATTGAGCATATCAATATCGCACTCGTCAATCATGTAGCCGAGTACGCCAATACCCGCATTCCATTTAATATTCTTCCATATCGTACCCTCAATATCCGCAGCAAAACGGAAGAGGTCGCGTTTATATTTATAGAACGCGCGCGATTGGTAGTCCTCCAACACACCCATTTTAGCAGGATTTTTCTTCCACTTGTGGAAGTCTTGGTTATACACAGACTGATAGCCGTTGAAACCATAGAAATCGCACATCGCATCTGGCTGATAGGTGGCATCCAAAGTCAATCGGTGCTTAGGAATCAGGTATTTACTATCGTAGTTCACACGGAAAATACCGTAGTTTTTGGTGGTATATGCCGCCTCTGCATAGAGGGAGTGGATATACTCTGGGTACTGCGAACCATCGCCATAGTAGTAGATATTGGTCAGCGCACCACCTTGAAAACCAAGGTCCGCATCAAATGCCACAGATGGCAAGACACCGAAGTTCCAACCTGTCTTAATCTTACGACCAAGCGAGTCCACCTGTTGCACTTTCTCTTTCTTAGCCGCAAAAGTTGGCAATACAATCAATATGCTAATTGCAAAAATAATAATACGTTTCATAGTGATTTATTCCTTTGAGCGCTCGAGGGAGTTGATTCGAGCGCAATTTGTCAATATTGTCGTTAATTCTCCGTTAAGTATTACCCCAATACCCACGCCAGCAGTGCACCAAGGTAGGTGCCGATGGCATAGCCTACCAAGCCCACTACAATACCTGAAATCAGGACTTTCTTATTCTTCATAGCACCTGCGATAGGTGGCACGAATGGAGGCGAGCACAAGAGACCCACTTGGCAAACGCAGAATAGGTCGCCACTGACTTTCGCGATGCGGCAGAGCAACAGGTGCAAACCTACCGATATGCCGATAATCCAAAGCACAAAGCCACCTATGTACAAGGAACCACCATTTACACTGTTGATATCGAACATCGATGCTACGATTACGCTGAAAATCAGAATAAAGAACATACCCAACTCGAATGTCTTTGGCAATTCGCGCACCTTCTTAAAGAACGAAGCGATGATAGACAAAGTGGTAATAGTCAGAATAACCACCAACTCGTTGAGCGTACCTGTGATGAGCAATGCCAGTCCTGCACCTACAGCCAAGAAGCAGACACTCAATCCCAATCCTTTCATCATACCGATAAAATTCTTCTTCTCGAACATACCGCGGTAGTTCTCCACATCGTTGGTTTCTACTTTGTCTTCATCCATACGACCTTTGTGGGTAATGTCTTTGTATGGCAATAACTTGCGGAAAATCTTATAACCGCCACCCAATAGGAAGAATATATAGGGTGTAGTTATCACCATCTGGAAGGCCAGCACAATTGCCATTACCGAGCGATCCACATTCAGCGCAGCACCCAGTGCATTGAAGTTCATGGTTCCGCCCGTGTAGATACCAGCCATCATACCTGTCACTTTGGCAATCTCTGGCACCGAGTTGCGGAAGATAAAATAGCCCGAGATAGAAGCTATGATTACCGCAGCAATACCTGTTACCAATGCCCAAGCAGTTTTAGGCAGCGATTTGGTCCAGAGTTTGAAATCGCAATTGAAGAGCATTAGTGGAATAGCCAAAGGTACGGCTACACTCATGATGGTGGATTGTAGTTTGCTAAAACTATCAGTCGCTTCGGGAGTTGCAAATTCAAATACGCCGCAAAGCGAAGCAATGATACCTACTGCGTACGCCAGTACTACGGTACCAATCTTTTGGACAATTGTCCAACGCTTGAACGCCTCAATAATCAATATTGGGAATATGATATAGCAAGCGAGAATGATGTAAACTTTTGCCATAATTCTTAATTCTTAATTCAAAATTCTTAATTACTTCGTTTCCTCTGGTTTGTTCAGCTTACGTGCAAGATACATATACTCTTGCATGAACATCCAGAAGGGCAGGGTAATGAATCCCGTTAGTGGGATGATAATCAATTGCCAAACAAATTGCACCGAGTTGTGGAACGCTGGGTCTTTGATAGCCCATCGAATAATGAGCCATGCGAGCCACAATGGCAATGTGATCACACCTGCCACTAATGCGAGAGGGGACATCAGTACCAACATTAATAGCAATAGCCATTTAGGCATACGGTGCTTGGGAAACCAGTTTTTGTGTGCTGGACGGTTGTGGCTGAGTTTGTGCCAGTTCTTCTCGTAGTTCTCATCATCAGGTACCCAAAGAATCTGCTCACGCATGCGGTTGGTGAGTTCCTCACGCATGGCAAGAATGAGTTTGGGTTGTTCCAAGTCAGCATGCTGAGCGATGAACTCAGTCATGTTGATAGGTTTACCGATGTTAATGACGAGCGTATCCCAGAGGTGAAACCAGTCGCTATACTCCAGTCCAACAGGCACGATGTAGATAGGTTTCTCGTGTCCGAACTTCTCGTTAGCGCGCAGTGTGATACGGAAAATACCTTTGCCGAGCGGAAGAAGCGAGTGCTTGGTGCGATGAGTACCCTCTGGCAGAATGCAGAATGGCACGCCCTCTTGCAGGGTGTCAATAGCACGTTCTACGGTTTCGTCGTTTTTGAGTACTTCGCTGGCTCCATCGCGCATACGACGGATAGGCATAATCTTAAAAAAACTCAGGATTTTCGCTAATTTCTTATTGCGGAAGATGTCCGCACGGGCCACAAACACTTTTCGCTCCGAATTGATAGACAACACCGCCAGCGCGTCTTGCAGCGCATTGGTGTGGTTCGGTGCAAAAATCACTGCCCCATCTTGTGGGATATTCTCTTCGCCTACGTACTTGATGTGTCGATATGAGTGTCGGAACATCCAGTTTACCAGCGGAAGGAGAATTCGATAGCCACGATTCTCATCATGTATCTGCTTCATGTATTCTCAGATTTTTATTGTTTCCGAGTTGCAAAGGTACGACATTTTTCTGGAATGAGCAAATATTTTTGCAAAAAAGTGCTTTTATGCCATAAAATCGCCCGCTACTGAGCGGGCGATTTATTGTCTATTTCAGGTTATTTCTGCTTCACCCAAATGAGTTTTTGCGTGTCATAACCGCGTCGTTCGGCTTCGGCGAGAATGAGCGTTCTGGTAGCCTCATCCAGTTGTGGTGTGCGGGATAATATCCACAGATATTTATTGTTGCTACCGCCTACCAGCACATACTGATAATTCTCATCCAGCATCATGATACGATAGTCGCCGAAGAAGGGTCCAAAGAATGATACGCGGAGCAATCCTGGCACGCCTGTGGTCTTGGCTATACCTTTAGCATCCTTGGCGCGACCATCTTTGATGCCAGTGTTGAGCACATCAATCTTGCCATCGTCACGCAGGGTGTACTTGGCCATAGCATACTCTAAACCACGCTCGAAAGGGTGATCAAATCGTGCAATCTCATACCAGCTACCAATGTAGCGATTCAGATCTACCGACTTAACGGTACTGTTGTCCACTTTGGGTGCAGAGTCGCAACCCGTGAAAATGCTGGCTAAAAAAGCCATTAAAAACATTTTTTTCATAGTTGTTGTGATTTAGTTTAGGTTAGTATTATTTCCCAGTGAGGGATTTATAAATCTTGATACAGATTTTTCATAAAGGGTATGCTGGCTTCCATATGTGAGCCGTAGTGTCCTATATCATAACTAATATAGTCTTCATCGGGCATTTGCGCCATAAGATTTGAAGTATTGATCAGTGGTACCACTTCGTCCTCTAAGCTATGCAAGAAGTAAGCAGGCGATTGCAGGTCATAATCTACATTGCTATTCCAACGCAACATTTGGTAAAGCATTTTCGCCGATGGTGCATCTGGGTCGAGTGCTTCAGGTGTCATCAGTTCGGACATAATGGTAGAACCCATCAACTGGTTGATTTGTCCAACAGTATATTCTTTGGAGAGAACCCAATCCTCGTAGTGCGAGAGCAATGGTTCGAGAAAGAAATCCTTCATATTGAAGTTCAAGCCATAGGCATCACTGAGTCCTAACACTATCAGCGGAATAGCGGCTGGTATGCCCATCTCATCTTGCACCAAACTATAGATATATGTCGCAGCAGGGTCATAAGGTCCTGCACCTGCATAGAGTTTGCGCACTGTCCACTCGCTATCCATCTCCTCAATCATGCGTGCGACACCGAGTGCTACTGCCCCACCCTGCGAATAGCCAGAGACGATAACATCTGTGGGATAAGAGTAGCCATAGTGTTGGAAGACAGCTGGCATGCAACGGAGCAGATCCACTGCCGTTTGTGCAGCGCTGCGCCAATGCAGATAGGGGTGCACTTGTTCGCGTGATAGACCATAGCCCACATAGTCGGGCATGATGACAGCATAGCCCTTCATGACGAGTATGCTCTCCATGGATAGCATATTGCTGGGCACTTCCACATTGGAAGTCATGGTGTAGTGATTGGCTATCACAATACCGTTCAGGTAGCGCTGTTTGGGTAGATACACCCTACCCGATACCAACAACGAGTCACCTTGCGGCGTTTGGCTCCAATAGGCCACGGGGAAGGTGACATAATGTTTGTGTGTACTGAGATAGAGTTTTTTCATTGCTTTATACACGCTCTCCTCAGAAAAATGTTGGCGATGCAACTGCTTGCGGATATTATCCCACATAGCATCTTTTTCCAACGCAGAACGCACGATGTCGCCGCCTTTATCCTTATTGGGGATAATAGGCAGATGCGCTGTGTCCAACGGACTTAGCATCACATAGTCAGTAGCTGTCAGCGTCATACTGCTACACAGCACTATGACCAAAAACAGGTGTTGAAATTTTGTTTTCATACGGTTTAATAGTTTTAGGTTATTAGGTTTAATGGTGGTTTATTGACGCATATACAAAAAGCGTGCAAAAGTTGAAACACCCCTGCTATTGCACAAATTTATTTTAGTGAAATAATGTGTGAGTATGCAAGAAGTCAATACAAGAATGTTGACTTTTAATTTTCATCCATATTTAGTGGACAATCATTTATTGTTTTTCGCTTAAAGCTTAATAGATTTATATTGCTGTTGAAATTTATCTAACAATACCATACAAGAGTGGAAATTTTCATTTTTGGTCTTTGCAGGATCGGTTTCTGTATATGCAATATACATCACATCATGTGACAACATGGCATCTACTATCTCTTGCCCAAAGTACACTTTTTCGCTGATAGATTCTTCAGATTGAATCTCCAAAGCATCCTCCCTTCCAAACGATGCACCATTTATATCGTCTATGCCTTTTGAAAAAGCAATGGCTACAAATACAACAGGATCGTCAGGCAGCGCGAGTGTCAAAAAATCATTTTCGGGCGATAAGACTACATCAAGAATGCTAACATGGTTCGCATCGTCATACTCTTCATACTTTATTACGGCTTGATTCAGGCATGAATAACCTAATGTTTCTAATGCTGTTGTATCGTAATACCAAGTAGTTATTACATTGGTTAATGGCATTAGTAGCGTGTCGATAGTAAATGTCACTTCTTCTGGAGTATTGATAGTTTCATCCATCATCAATTGCAACAAGGTGCCTGCCAAACTCTTTGCGCCAATGCGAATGTTTATATCTGGATGATGTTCCACATGGCATTGCATCGTGTCAATCAGTTGGAGGATATCATCTTTCACTTCCATGATTGTGCGCGTACTATCTAATGTGGCATGTAGTACATGGATTAATGTAGAGTCGGTTATGTTTTCTTGCTCAGAAGATGTTACTTGTTTGGTGCAAGAGGTTGCAACAATGACTATCAATAAAATAAGAATAAGCTTTTTCATATGCATGGTTATTTCCGTTAAACTAAATTGTTATATGAATTGTTGGCATCAATAATTCTTTTCTGACATTTTTGAAGACTACTTAAAAATGATGAGCGTCCATGATATTCAGCAGAAATAGAATTGTATCGTTTTATTTGCTCTTGATAGAGCGATATAATTTCCTGATATTTAGGAAACAATACCTTAAAATGTTCTAAACTTTCTTTATAGTCAAATTTATCTTTCTTCCTTCGTTCTTCTTTTGTCAAAAAGAATTCTGCTTTTTTATCCCAATAGGATTTTTGTTTTTCGATTTTATCTAATTGTGTTTTTTCTTTATTGTATATATCTTTAAGTTTGTTTACTTCATATTCTATACTTTCAATTTTAGAATTAAGTGTTGGTAAAATAGTATTGTTGATATTCACAACTTCTTTGATGTATGATAATAATTCATCATTATATAGTGTCAATTCAAAGATGTTTTTAACAAACAATAATGCTCCAGATAGCTTTTCCGCAACAAAATTAAAACCTCTTTCTTCTTCTGTGATATTGCTACTATAATTGGAGAACGCATCAACATTATATACTTTTAAATACTTTTCCTCTTTTGTTGGTCGGATGCTTTTTAAATAGAAGTCAGTATTTTGGTAGAAATCATTGAGACCACTGATCATACTCCTAAATTCATCTATTAGCCAATTTTGTATGAAATCATCTGGTGATGAGGTAATCATATTGCTAAATTGTATAACAAACATAATCAGTTTTTTCCAATTTTCTCTAGCAGGAATATATATCCGTGTGCACTTTATAAATGATTCTGCACGGGCATAGTAATAGGTAATATAATCAGAAAGTGGTGTTAATAAGCAGTCCTTATATTTTATGGCTACATTCAGATATGATGCAGAACCATAACAAAAATTAGTTTTAACAAGCACATCAATATCTTCCGTTATATTCCATGCAAATGTATCCCATCCTATTGATTCTGTAGAAAGCAATCTAATAGAAGAATCTATTTTTATATCTAGCGTAACGCGTCTATAAGCTGCTGCATATAAGCCTCTCAAAACATCTTTAGCAAAAGATTCTTTTTGTGTTTGATTTAATTGCTTTAAATATTTTTCTGATTTATATTTAGGAATGCTTCTGTAATATTCATCTTCTGTTAAAATATTGATTTTTACATGTTTGTTAATATCAATATAACTATCTTGATATGCGAATAGGTGGGCGTATTCAGATGTGTATTCTCGAATAAACCCGTTTTGTATAACAAGATTTTGCAAATCAAGTAATGTGTAGTTTTCGTTATTTACATAGTCACAAATTTTATTAACTAAAGATTGATTAATATTCAGTGGTAACTCTTCGTACTTGAGTTGTCCATTTGCTTCACGAATAATGCTAATGGATTGATGATTGATGATAGGTAAGGTAAGCATAAGTTAATGTTGGTATAAAGTTTAGTTGAATAAATGAAGATAGATGATTGTGCAATCTTTATGGATAAACCATTATGGCGGATTATACTCCCACAATTATTTTATATCTTCGTTAATAGGAAACTTTATTATCGTTTATATTATCCTATTATGCTTTCTGAATCTAAATTAAATTTTGCTAGATTCTTTTGGACAGCCTCTTTGCTTGTATTTGCATAGCAATAAACACAAAGATGATTACATGTATTGTACATACCAACATCTTTGCTTACCATGCAACCACAAATTTTTCTCTGTCCCTTGTCTTTTAAGTTCTTTCGAGAAGCAGGTATTTCTGGTACCTCTCCAAACAAATCAGGTGTAGGTAACTGCCCTGTTCTCAAATAATAGACCAATTCCTTATCCTCGCTCCAAAGTTTTTCCATTAACTCTCCATCTATACAGCGATTATGTTCTATGCCGTATTTATTATAATCATACTCTTCTGCACATGTTGCGAATTGTAGATCCCAACCTTGATTATTCCACTCTTGGCGGATTTTACAGAGTCCATCTATGATTTCACCGCGTTGCACTTCTGTAGGTTCTGCCATTTCAATCGTTTCACGAGTAAAACAGGAGGTTTCTTTTACTAAATTATTTTGCACTTTACGATATGATTTAACATCCACGAAACTAAATACTAGTTTATCCGTAAAGTTCTTAAGCTGATTTCCTATATTCGCAATTCGTTTAAGATGTTCCTTAGGAGTCAAAGTCTTGGTAATAATGATAGGATCATATCTCCATATGACACGCTCTTTTCCTATCAATTTAGATAATTCTTTAAAGGTTTCTATGCGTACTGAAAGTGATGGTACATTTGGCTCAAAACCTTCAGCAATATAGTCATTCAATGTTATTTGAAAATAATAATGTATCCCTCGTTTGTCTAATTCGTGGAGATATGGTATAATGGGTTTGGGATTTTTCGTCCAAAAAACGATTACTTTGCATTTTGCAAATGATATATACATTGGCTTTTGATTGAATGGATTATACCAAACACAATAGCCTTTCTCCAACCGATTGAAGAACCATTCTGCATAAAATGCAGGAATATCTGTAGAGCGACTTGCAGATATTATGACAGGAGCAGATGCTTCTACAACAGGTCCTGCATCTATTTTGACTTTCATTCTATCTATTGGCATATGTTCGTTGTAAATAGTCTATAATTTTTTCTATAGGAACCTTTTCGTAAATAGGTATCAACCAATTCATATTAATTTTTTTATCAGGATTGTATCTCCTTTTTTCGCAATATTCTTTTATATGCACTATAATATCAGCATTAGATTTACTTCGTCCAACATACTGCCCGGTTAATTGTTTTTTCTTTTTCTGATCATAGTAGTTTTCTTTGTAATTATCAATTAGCCAATCCATATCCTCTTCGAATTGTTTTTTTGCCTTTTCGTCAATAATAAGTTTTTTGCATTCTCCAATCCACGAAGTATCATCCAAAAGATTGTTACTAAACAGGAAAAGCGATTGAATTGGTGTTATTTGATGTTCTTGAGTTTCAGGAGTAAAAAACGATTTAATGTATTGATATGCTTTGCTCGTTTCCTTTTTGAATCCTTGTTCCTTTTTCAATCCTTTCAAAAACTGTTGCTCATTTACATTGCCACAACTATTAAGATATGCATTAAAAATAGCATCATCTTTTTTACTTGATTTATATCCTTTCCAATATTGAAGAATATCATCATAAAAATGAGGTTTTAAAGATAATGGCGAATCTGTTTCTTCGAGTTTAATATTAATATCTATCTTTGATTTTAAAGATGTGTCTAATTTTTTATTGAATAATTGCCCATAAAATTCAGAATAAACCTCCGTTACATACTTACTATCTTGTTCCAACAGTATATCTGTAAAATCTCTTGTTAAGTTGGCGAATCCGTTTAGTACACCATATAATGCAAAGGCTAAACGATAATCGTTCATTTCTTTATATCGCATAAATCGTAGTAGTTGCTCCCAGTCGTCACCTTTTGCTAATACCGCGGCTAAAGAAGACAATAATCCATTCGAGTATTGATAGTCAAATTTATCTCCATTTAAATGACGCCTTAGTGCGTTTAAAAACAATTTTTCTTGCGAAGTTTCCCATTCTTCTTTGAAATATTCATTGCGAGAGAGTAGGGTCAATTCATTCGCAATTTCCATTTTTATGGGACTTATTTTTCCATTGTATTTAGAGGTTCTCAATACCTTATTTACCCAAAGGATAAATAATTCTTTATCTACTTCGTTATCACACTTTATATAGTGCAGATTTAAGTCTGTTGAAACTACTTCACTAGCATCTGTTGATAATGCATTATTTTGTATATGCGTCAATAAAGTCAACTGAGATAGAAATCTTTTTATGGTTAAACTATTATCTAGCGACTCAAAACTCAAAGCTGTCAAAATAGAGTTGCAAGTATCAAAGGGTAATATTATCTTGTACTGATTCAATATTCGTAATAATCTCTCTACTTTCGTACTATCATTATCTTCCTGTTGTAATAAAGCGCGATATAGGGGATGAGTATTATTTACGACAGATAAATATTCTATCAAGTTTTCTGCTTGGAAATCAGTAGCTATTTTTTCAGGATTAGATAAGATTGCGGAAACAATATCATTAATTTCTAACAAAGCATGAATATGTCTTACATTATCAATAGATGTAGATAATGAAGCCCCTATGTAATACCCATATAACAATCCTTTAATTTTATTCACAAAAATATCCTTTTCTACTTCTGCACGAGAAATAGGTATATTATCATGATGTGTAACTACAGAATATTTTTCACGCGGCGTGTTTTCTGCTACAAACATTTTCTTTTTGTATAGGCGTAGCATTTTTGTTTCAAGACTATGTTCAGACAAGGATAATACTACAGACTTATCTTGCTCAGTGAAAAAGTACACTTTTGTATGCCAAGGGTCTAAATATATCGTATGGGTTGAGTAAAATACCCCTTCTTGCAGTGCAGGAAAATCCTCATCAGTCTGAATTTCGATCACCATAGGATGATCTTCAACATTGGAAATAGGTCGCACAAAAGATTTGAGAGTATCATATAGTAATATCACTCCTTCTAAAGCGTTCTCTGGGATGTTTACCCAATTTGAATAACCAAACTTTCTCTCAGGGTAAAATCCGAGAGGAGATATTGACTCAGAAGAAAATATATTATTAAAATTGAGCGAACTTGTAGGTATATAAAATGTTTTCATATTAGAAATCGTCTATCGTGGTTATTTCTTCTGTTTCGTATAATTCTTTGGGAATATTTGATAAAAAATCAGGTTCGTAGTCAGACCACATCATATAAAGATACTTATAAGTTCTTGTTGCTGCAACATAGAGAGATTTTTGTTGAGAGTCATCGAAATCTTCTAACTTAGGCATGAATATTGCTTCAAACTGCAATCCTTTCGCACTATGATAAGTCATAATTTTGGGATTAGAACTGTTGAAATTCAAGGTGTCTTTGCTATTGTGCCAATCTTCCTTGTCAGTATATCTTACTTCATAATTTCCTCCTAATTGATTTAACTTATTGTACACATAACGCACATCATTACTGTGAGGCAGTAAGATTGCGACATCTGTTAAGTTCTTAGTTTCTATAACTCTGTGAATCGCCTTAATTTGCTCATCAAAAGATTCGTACTCTATAATTCGTGGCGCCTCAATTTCGGTACTTTTATATATAGAAGGTATAAATGGGGGCAAACCAACGCCTATTCGATGAGTTAACTTTGCGACAGGTAATGGCAATCGATAATTATTGTATAAATCAAAACGTTTTGCGGTTCTTGCTTCTTCGATGTTAAATTGAATATCTTCAACGCTAATAGTGTCTTTCAAACTCTCAAATATTGATTGCGCCGTATCGCCAAAGAAGTAAAAGTTTTTACGGGCTGCTTGTATAAATTCTCTTATTTCTTGTTCTGTAAAATCTTGAATTTCATCAACTATAATATAGTCAGATTTTGGCATATTGGGCACTTTATTACCCTCTTCATCCCTTTTATATACCATATATGAAACTCCATTTGCATATGTCTTCATCTCCTTCTTCCAACGCCATTCTTCATGGTAATAAAAATCCTTCCTTAATCCAAGCGATTCCCGACCTGATTTCATGTAATTGCATAGCGCTTTAGTGAAGACAATTATTTGATAATCATCTCCTTTTTCCCTTTGGATACGTTGCGCCTTTATTAAGGCAAGAATCGACTTACCACTACCAGCACATCCCGATACTATACATGATTTATCTAGAGTTGCCATCAAAACGGCTATTTGACCACCATCTTCTTTCCCGAGCTCTGATTCTTTAATCATCCAATCTTTTTTCATGATCTCTTAGTTTTCAAAATTCTCCAAGCAATTTTGCTGATATCATTTTGCTTGTGAGAATGAGTTATGTAAAATGTTTCGTTGTAATTTTCGTTTTTACAAATAACATCCATAGGAGTAGAATTGATACCATTGTCTATAATGCTTGGTAACCAATTATGCGCCACATCGCTATATGAAGTAACATCCGCAAGGCATATAATACCATTGTCGGAGAGATATGGTAATAGCGTGTTTATTAAGTATGCATAAGGATTTTTTTCTTCTAGCTCTTGTTTTGTTACAAATTCACAGATTGCTTTAAACGATATGGCGATGTCGTATGTTCTAAGTTTAAGGCACTCATTTTCAACTAGAGATAAATCATAGAAATCTTCAATTACAACAGGGATAACTTGGTGAAGAATATCAAAATGAAGATATTTTTTAGACTCAGATAATATCAACTCTAAATAACGTAACGAATGATAGTTTCCATCTAAAGCATAAATTTTCACTTCTTGTAGATTTTCCAAATTTTCATTGAGAGCAGCGATTAATCCTATTAACTCACCACCAGTTCCACATCCAAAATCAAAGATGGTTAGTTCTGTTTGGGAATCATAATCATTTCTATTTTTTTGAAAATATTGACTAAAAATGCCATAGGATTCAGCGAATGAGCGAGGGAAATATGTACCAAGGTAACATTGTATATCTGTTGCATCCCAATTTAGGACAACAAGATCCTTACATTTTTTTTCGAAAGTAGCGGATAATGTATTGAAAATGTAATCATCTAGCCACATGGGTAATATTATATGATTTTTTGTAGGCATCTTTGTTTTTCTTTGGTATATATGTTAATGGTTATTTTCTATACAAAAATACAATTTTATAATTGGTTATTCATCTATAAGCATATACGAAATGTCAAATTTCGTTGCAAAATTACAATTATTTTTTGAGATATGCAAGAAAATGTGATATTTTTTAAAATTGTAAATAATTGCTCTTTTTATCGCCCCTGATACTACAATTTTTTATAATCTCTTGTAAGGTGCCTAAATATTCCATGATAATACCTAAATTATCGCGATCAAGTAGCGAATGAATCATAAGCCAATCACCTTTTGTTTTGAGATTTTTTCCCTCAAAATAATTGAAAGAATCTCCGCTCGCGAAACATTTATAGTTTGTTATTATGTATCGATCGTGCTTGTCATATGGTGTCCCTTTTTTTAATTCTACAAAAGTAACATTAGGTGTTTTTCCTGTCCTATTAAAAATTAATTGTTTGATTTCTTTCTCGATGTAATCAAACCGAATTCCGAAAGGTTTATCATTATACAGGTAATAAGGCAGTGTGAATACAACAATGTTTTGAATATTAACAACTTGGTGACTTAGACTTGCTAATATACTAAAAATATTATCATCATAGAATGCTTCAGGTATTGCAAATAAATATCTATCTACAATGATTATATCTGTACATGGAGATGAGTTTTGTTGAATAACACTCCAATCTTGCATGTCCCGAATAGAATATTGTTTTGACGGAATATATCTCTTTTCTATATACAAATTGGTTAATCTTTTTATTTCATCACCTTTTTCTGTAAATAGGACATTTAGTTCTGAATATTCATCATCATTCTTCGACAGAAAATAGATTGTTGAGAATTGATCTGATATAGCAGTTCTATCAAATTGTATTGTTGGTGTTTGTGCATTCCATTGAATAGGGGACGATTTTCCTCTATTTGTTTGTAGTTTATTGAATAATCTATCTGATTTTGCTTTAATATCTTTTTTGAGTTTAAGAATTTCATCTTTAGCGAATGTAAAATGTATATCTAAATCACATTGTAACATATGAACACAATTCATATAGTGTTCATCGCTCTCTCTTGATAAAAAAGATATATAATGTTCTAAATCAATGTATATTTTCATAATACTGAATTACATTGTTTGGAAAGCGAGGTTGGTAGCTTCATCATAGAAACCTGTACCAAAGTCATTCTCAAAATTACCATCCTTACGATATATCATTTCATAAGGCTTGTCATTTTTTGGAATATAATATACCTTAAAAGGAGAATTCTTATACAAAGACTCTTGATTTGTATATTGTTTCTTGGAAGTCAATACTTGTGTCTTTCGTATTAAATATTCGCTATGCGTTTCTACAATAAACATAATTCCATATTTCTCCCATGCTTCATAAAACATGTCTGCTAACAAAGACTGATATGCTGGGTGTAGATGATTCTCTGGCTCCTCAATGGCAATGATCGCATATGGAGGTTCAGGTGTATATGGGTCATATTCCTCCTCATTGTTCCAGTTAGGGACATCATATTTAATATTTGTTATTATAGAAAGAAGTATGGAAACTAATTGAGTTATTCCAAAACCGACATCAGCTAATCGACATCCTACAGAATCTTCTGCATTAGCATATAAGCGTAATGTTATTCCCAAACTATTTTCATTTTCAATTTTGATATGATGTGCAATACGAAATGTTTGTAACCATTTATTCAAAAAGTTCTCTCTCTTCTTTCTTAAATAGTCACTTGTATTTCGTGTAGAATGAATGTATCTTAATAGTATTTCACTAAATTTATCATTTGAATCCTCTAATGTATATAGTCGTTTAACCAAAGATGATATTGATGGTACATAGCAAATCTGCTTAAATATTTTTGTAGGAAGAATAGCTTGGCGAATGATATTTAGTACATATTTCACAAAATAGTTATATATAGGATTTTCGATAGTGTCAGCAACATTAACATACCCTTCGATTGAATATTTTGTATAGAAAGGCAATTCTTTGCTATTATAGGAAGCCTGCATTAATTTGTATGCCACAAAATTTAAATCAATCTTTTTTTCTATATTATTCACAATAGATGATTGTTTTTCGCGATCAATATATTCTAACCAAATACTATCTTTTATCAAATCCAAAGTAGAGATTCGTGTAGTACTTATGTCTGGAAAGCCTTTAAGTGGAGAAAACCAATTTATAGCTTTACATATCTTTGATTGAGCAGCACTAAATGATTCTAAATGTTTATAGTATTGATTAAAGGTTTGAAAAGAGGATTGTTCAAAATCCTTTACAATCATTTCCAAATCTGAATCGGTCAATAGTTGTTCTGATAATATCTCACGAACTTGCGCTTTGTCTACTTCACCAATAAGTGTAAGAATAGGACAATAATGGATAATGCCGCTTTGTACATGTTTCAATGCGAAAGGATAATCTTTATCATAATCTAATCCAATAGTATCATAATGTCCATGATTTATGAAATAAATATAATTTTCGTATAAATATTCTGGATTAAATATGATTTTAGGACATATCACATTACTCTCTTGCTCCCTATAAGTATCGAACTCTAATATGATTTTTTCTTCTAATGTTACTCGTAATGATTTAAACCAAGCATCATGCTCAACATCATTTTTATCTGCACTAAAAACATATTCGACCTTTAATACTTTATCACCAAGAAGTAAACACGATTCGAATAAATCATCTACAGGTCTGTATGTATATGAAAAATGGATACAACCATCGTTATTGTCAGTATGATTTAAAACTGTTTGAAAATCACCTAATTGTAAGCTGCGTAACCCTAAAGATTCTTTTGTTATATCAAAATTTTTGCCTTGTTTGCGTAACTTATCCATAAAAGATGATAGCAACAACAATCCCTTTACCATTGAACTCTTTCCTGAACTATTGCAGCCAGTAAGGAATGTGAGAGGTGCAAGGTCAAAAGTTGAACCTTCTTGATCAAAAATGCGGAAGTTTTGGATTTTAAGAGAAGTGATAGCTGCCATAATTAATAAGGATATTTTGTGTTTATTTTTCGTTTGACGGTGCAAAGGTAGTGCATGTTTGTGCAGTCTATTTGCACAAGTGGTAAGGGATTATTATTTTTTGTATAATTCGTATAATTTTTGTGCGTTTTTAGTCATTTCTTCTCGAACGAATTGCGGTTCAAGTACCTCTACATCACTTCCAAAGGACAAGAGTCGTTGATAAAATTCTTTGTTAGGAACAAGCTCTAATTCTATTATACCCTCATCTGCTCTACTATTTCGTTGACTTTCATGCATTGGTTTTGACAATACATAAGGAAGACGGTGTGATAAAAAACGAAGTGAAATCTTTACAGCTATATCATTTGCTGATTTGGTTACACCTATAATATCTTCAAAATACTCTTCAAAATTGTACTCATGGTTTGGAATGTATTGTTCTAATGAAAACTGAATGTCTTGGATTCTGTCCAAAGCCATATTGGAGATGTTTTGAAATATACCATTGGTAGATAAACCGAATAAAAACCATCTACCATTATACTGCTTAATATAATAAGGGTGTACGATGGTGGTATAAGGTAACTTGTTAAAAGGACAATAAGTGATTTTGAGCACTTGCTTGTTGATAATTGCCTCTAACAATGGGCTAAGGTGTTGCAATCCATCAACATAGTTGTTGGTATCAAAAGCTATAATATCTTGCGTGTCCTCTAACTCAAAATGATAATGTTCTTCCAATTGTTGCATCATCTCTTCAATTCGTTCAAACTGAGGCAATCCGCGAAATTGTTGCAACATGAGCAACATAGATTTAAGTTGTGAGAGTTGATGTTCGTTCAAATCTCTACGCCAAATAGAATAATTGGGATCTGCATAACGATAATAACGACGACCATTGATACGGGCAGGCTCCTCGAATAGAAAATCCCAACCATTGTTGTATTGCATATCGTTGATGTCGTTGAAAAGGGTACGACGACTGATTGCATGTAATCCGTTGGCATCTAACTCACGATTAACCGCAACAAGCAAATCCTCGGCAAAATAATAGCGAGTTCGGTCGCTAAAGCATTTGTCTAATGCTTGATATCGGATGGTTGCTAATCGTGTTCTTGGCATGGTTGAGAGGGTAACTTTTATTTTGACTGCAAAGGTAGTGAATTATTTTGGATTGAGCAAATAAAAATGCCATTTATGAGATTTTTGCATAAATAGCAGGGGAAGATATCAAAAATAGTCATAGAGGAGGGCAGTCCATCAAATACACCAAACGACAATCATCAGTTAAAAATAGTTTCGTTACAAAAACAATCCAGTTTATTGAAACATCTTATGTACTTTTTTTGGATTACGCAAGAAGTCGCAAGAAATCTCTCATGCTACCATCGCCATCCTTTGCTTAAAAGGCTCAGCCTTAGGTGAAGGAACGGATTGGATAATGCGGAATATCTGCTCTTGGTCTGCCACATCGGACATACGTATTTTACCATCAGCAGCGCGTAATTTGAACTAATGACAAATTGTCACCGATTGACCTGCCTCCCCCACCAATCAGCGATCAATTACGGGTTCATAACGGGTTCTTGACGGGTTGATAGTGGCACATCGTAGGCACATCAGTATCACATCTCTGTAATAATAGTATTGCGACTATACCAATAATTATCTATTTCTTTCCCTGTCGCTCACCAATGTTGGGTGAGCGAAATGTTGTCTATGTTGTTTTTATATAGAATTAGAATCCTTAGAATCTTTAGAAAAATTAGAATTTTGTTGTCTTATTCTTTTCTAAGAATCCTAAGGATTCTAAAGATTCTATCATGCAATTTCACCTTTAATCTTCTGATACTTTCCATTCATAATTCGTTGTATTTCATTTGATTGAACATATTTTGTTAGCCAGTAATCAATCGCCTTCACGCTCACTCCAAGGACATTGGCTTGCTTCACTGCCTCCTGCTTGGTAAAGTCCGTGGGAAGCATTTGGAAGAGAAATCGTTATCATTTTTTCAGTCAAAATTTGCATAATTCAGAAAAAAGCAGTACTTTTGCAGTCGAGCAAAACAATGAAACAATGAAACAATGGATTCTAATAGGCATGACCGCCCTCATCATGGTAGCATGCCAGACTAACAACCAGCAAGTTATGATTAGTGACACAACCATCCAAAACAGCATCACAGCTATCACCACAGCCCATCCCGAGGCAGACACCGCCCTCGTGGCACGCGGCGTGAAGCAAGTGGCTGCCCTATGGCAAGAGAGCGACGGCAACGAAGCCGACTTTCAGGCCTTAGTCACCTCCTCCTACGCTGGCACCCATGCGGAGCGACAAACACTATACAACCGCCTATCACATATCATCGAACTGTGCAACCAAAGTGCCGACATGCTCAACAATACCCTACAAGAACCCACCACACTCGTAGGCAAAGGCGAACCCACCACAGTCGATTGGATCATCAGCGGATATAGCCCCATCTCACATTTCGCAGAGGATATGTTCGCCAACAAAATAGCCCATATCTGCATCCTGAACTTCCCACACTATACACTCAATGAGAAGAACCAACAGGGCAGCCAGTGGACACGTGAACAGTGGGCCTATGCACGCCTGGGCGATATGTTTCATACCCGCGTGCCAGGCTCCGTGACAGCTGCCTACGCACAAGCACTCAGCCAAGCAGAGAACTACATAGCTGGCTACAACATCATGATGCATTGCCTACGCAACGAACAGGGCGAACCACTCTGGCAAGAACCTATGGCATTGCTCTCACACTGGAACCTACGCGATGAGCTGAAGTCGAATTATGCAGTAGGCGATAAGGCGAAAGGCAGGGAGAGACAGGAAATGATCTACCAAGTCATGCTGCGCATTATCCGTCAAGAGATACCCGAATGCGTGGTGAATAATGAGGAATATGTGTGGTACCCAGAGACGAATAGGTTAGAGGCGAGAGGAGAGAGGTTAGAGGCGAAAGGAGAGAGAGAACCCGACACACGTTATCAGCAGATTATCAACATTTTTCACGCCTTGCAGGCGGTGGACCAATACCGCCACGATGCTCCTTCACACGTTGAGCGCACCTTCAATGAGGACTTGCAGATACCGTTTGAGGAGATAGAGGCACTATTCACCCAACTCATATCGTCCAACGAAGTGAAGCAAGTGGCAGCCATCATCCGTGAGCGTTTGGGGCGTGACCTGCGTCCATACGATATATGGTATGACGGCTTCAAGAGCCGCAGCACCATCTCCGAAGACCATCTCACCGCACAAACGCAACAGCGTTACCCCAATGCCAAGGCCTTTGAACGCGACATGCCACGCATGCTCATGGACTTGGGCTTTGCCCCTCAGAAAGCCAAAGAAGTGGCATCGCATATCGTAGTAGAAGCGGCTCGCGGTTCGGGTCATGCGCGCCCCTGCGTGGGCAGAGAGCAGCCCGCACGCCTGCGCACACGCATAAGTGAGAATGGTATGGACTACAAGGGCTACAATATCGCCGTGCATGAGTTTGGACACAATGTAGAAGAAGTCATCTCGCTCTATGATATGGACTACTACACCCTCGCTGGTATTCCTAACACAGGTTTCACCGAGGCCAGCGCGTTCCTCTTCCAAGAGCGAGACTTGGAGTTGTTAGGCGAGAGGTTAGAGGCGAAAGGCGAGAGTACATTTGATATGATCTGGGGCATGTACGAGATTATGGGTGTGAGCTTGGTGGACATGCGTATGTGGCAATGGTTGTATGCGAACCCCAATGCCACTGCAGCGGACTTGCGCGAAGCCGTATTGGCGATTGCAGCCGAGGTATGGAACGCATACTACGCTCCTGTCTTAGGCGAAAAGGACAGCCCACTATTGGGCATCTATTCGCACATGGTGGGCTATGCCTTGTATCTGCCTGCCTACCCTATTGGCAACCTGGTGCAATATCAGTTGGAGGAACATTTGGCGAAGTGCGCCACCTCAGAGGAATGGGCGAAAGAGTACACCCGCATTTACCAACAAGGTCGCCTCACACCCGACGCTTGGATGCGCGGTGCAGTAGGCAACCCTATGAGCGTTGAGCCCATTCTGAAAGCCGTCAGAGAACAGTTATAAGAGGATATCTACTGCTCTTGGAGAAACGAGAGCAACTCTGCCATGGAGTCGAAGACTTGGTCCGCTTGGGCTAAGTCTTCGCGCGTAAGAATGCCCGTATTCACCGCATAAACAGTCAATCCTGCTGCCTTGCCCGAACGGATACCCAATGGTGCGTTCTCGATGACTACGCATTGCTCCTTAGAAAGGCCAGAACCCTCCCATGCTTTCAGATAGGGTTCGGGGTCTGGTTTACCCTTCGTGACATCAAAAGCCGTGACCATCCTATCGGGTTGAAAAACAGGAGGCAGCGCCGTATTCAGGTTATTGAGCAAGGTGCGCATACCGCTACCCGTCACCACCCATATCTGGTGCCCCTGCGACTGCACATAGCGCAGCACCTCAGCCACACCATCAATAACCACCGTGCCACCTGCTTGCTGGGCTAAGACATGGAAACGCTCTGACTTCTCAGCGTAGATTTGCTCGATTTCATCGGGTGTTGCGTCGCGATGACGCGCCATCTGCATCGCTTCACGGATAACAGATTCGCCTGTACGTCCCTCGTTGATATAACAATCGCGCGCGGTGAACGAAAGTCCATGTGCCATCATCACTTCCTCCCACGCAATAGCATGGTGGGGCATGGAGTCAAATAACACTCCGTCCATGTCAAAGAAATATGCTTTTTGATTGTTCATCATCTATGATTAAATGTTTATATGAGTTACTCCTTGAAGAACTTACCCACACGCGCACCGACTTGTACGATATACATACCCGCAGGCAGCGAGGCAATAGGCAATGTGGTCACTGCACCCTCCACCTTGTGGCTCAGCACGGCTTTGCCATGGAGGTCATAGAGCTTAATCGTTTGCTCCGTGTCCGCCTCGTTCATGAAGACATTGAGGTATGCCTCAGCAGGATTAGGGTAGAGCATCAGCGCCAAGCGTTCCTCTGAAGGCACATTCTCCACATCTACGCTATTCTTGTCTTTGAAACTGATAGGTTGGGTGCAGGTCTCGCCAAACACATTGGTGATGAACGCGCGCACATACGAACCTTGATAACCTGCATATGAGAATGTATTGCCAATACCCACCACGGTGCTGCGGGCAGATGATGCCGCGCTGGAGGTCTTGTCGGTAGCATAAATCCAATGCACCAGTCCGTTGGCTTCGATTGTGATAGTCTGCTTGGCCTCGTTCACATTGATACCGCTGATGCGTGGCGCTTTGCCCTCGCCTGTGCCTGCTGGCTCGTAGCAGAAATAACTCTCACCCTTGCGCATGGCGTCTTTCAGTTCATCGATGGTGAGATCTTCCATGAGCATGTAGTTGTAGTTGCGGAAGAGTTGGTCGTTGTTGTGTGCATCGTCGCATGAGTAGCCATATACAGGGCGCTGAGGCATAGTGCGCTGCAAGATTTGATCCCACAAGATACGGTCATTCGGACGGCGGTTACCTTGGTTATAAACCTCCAGTCCTATCAACGAAGGGAAAGTCAGGAAGTTGTTGGCGTGCCAACCTGGACCATCCTTCTGCGTCTCGCTGTAGGTGTTGTCAATGCTCCAGTATTGTCCAGGGTGGTTAATGATTTGCATACCACCAAGGGCGTAAGTATAAGCATAGGACTCTTGCAGCGAAGCAAACTCCTGCCCCTGGCGCCCCGTGAAGAAATCGTTGTGGTGGTTGAATTGTCCCCCTGTGCGCTCGCTCCAACTATTGGTGTTATCCTTGCTGAGCTCATTGCCTGGCACAGCCAACATGCCCAATGCGGCAGGGTCGCGAGCAGGTACCGTACTCATATACTGTGAGAACAACTCCCATGGATAAGGGTTGTAGTCATGGTCAGTAAGCGAGAGAATCTTATACTCTGCTGCGTGGTATCTGTCCACGACATAGGCAGTCGTAAAACCATCGCTGGCATCGTTGGACTGGGTAGTATGAGTATGGAAATTGCTCTTAAATTGGTTCACAGTAGCCCAATCAATATCAGCATATGGGTTGTTGGATATAGCAGGAGTCATGTGTTGACCATCCACTACCTTGACATATACTGCGCGGTGCGCCCTGGTGGTTGTACCGTTCATTTCTATGTCCAAATAGAAGCCATAAATGCCACTTTCGGGCGATGAAATCGTGTAAAACTCTTCGCCGTTGCTACCCTTGCTGAGGGTGATAGCAGAGGAAGATTGGTTGTTATGATTCATGCGGAAAGAGACATTGTAGCCATTCTTGTTGGCAATCTTAACGGACATCTTCACAGGGGTACCTGGGTGTACGACAGCAGGTTCTACCTTGAAGTACTCCAAGTCAATATCCGAACTACCCCATGCGGTCTCCTCGACCATGAGTTGGTTGGTCAGATAGGAATAACGAACGGTGGCTTTGAGGCAGTTGGCTGATACGCTTGTGCTAACCAATTCGCCCATATCGCTACCCGAGTTCACGCTGCCATAATGCACGGAAACGGTCTTATCGTCGGTGAGGGAGATAGTAGCCGAGAGTTCGTAGTTGCTGCCCTTGGTCATGGTGGTGCCATTGACCTTGAAGTGGTCAGCCGATGCCGCTATTTGATCATAACTGCCGTCTGCAAATACAGCCACGCGTTGCCATGAAGTGGTCTTGCGCGAGTCCTTGAAACCAATATCTTTGGGCGAGGTCATCAGCAAATCACCATCGCAGTTGCTTCCGCTATTGAGGTTCCAGTAGTAGGAGTATTTCTTTTTGTCCACAGGAATCTCCTTGACCAATACCTGCGCCGTAGTAGGCGTTTTGCCATCGCGGTAGAAATAGGCCTTTTGCGTAGGCGTGCCATCGCATGTGAGCGAAGTAGTGCCTTCGCCTTTCATGAAGTACCAAGTAATGTCTGCATTATTCATGGATTTTTGTACAGATTTCTTGGAAGTATTGCTCATATACATAGGTTCTTCGGTCAATACCTCTCCAAATATAGATCCCCAAGTTCGGTCATCGTGTTCGCCTTCTACTTCGTAATTAGAAACAACATAATTTTTATTGAACAGCCACGAACTATAATACTCGATTTCATCGGTTATCCAATGGGTATCAGCAGATGTTTGTACGAAAGCAAAGCGAATATCGGTTGGCGTAAGTCTCTCATTCTCGATGAAACCGCGCATTTCGTATTTATTATACCAAAAAGCTGGGGAGAACATCACACACCTTCCAAACAAGTTGGGGTGCCGCATGGTGGCATAAAAAGCAAAGAGTCCTGCTACATCGGCACCCATAATGGTGCAAAGGGATTTGTTCGATGAAATCGCGTATTTTTGTTCAAAAGCAGGCTTGAAGTCCTCTACAAATCCTTTGAGGAAAGCATCCGCCTTACCTGTACCGACAAACTCCTCGTTCGCCCAAGGAGTAAACTCGGGCAGTTGGGCATAAAGGACTACTATGACACCCACCTCTACGCCATTCTTCTCTAATTCTTCCATAGTTTCTGCTACGCCCCATGAGTCGGAATAGAGGATACGGTCGCCCATCTCGGTATCAGAACCTGCATCGCGGTAGCGTTGGTGACGGCCGAACATATAGGTGACAGGGGATTGCTTTGTTTTATCGTAGTTGGTAGGCAAGAGGATTTGCACAGGGTAATTGTTGCCCGCAATCGTCCAGTTTTCGACGATTCCAACGGGGGAATAGGTGCTTGCCCACTTTGCTACCTCATCTGGATTGCCTACTGTCTTGCGGTTGGTCACTTCATCACCCGAAGCTGTTTTCTCCACATACTTCCAGTCTGGACCGCAAATATATTTATATCCTTCGGACGCAGCCACATCAGCCGTTGTGATACCAGGGATAGTAACGGTGAATTGGTCTTTTCCTGCTACTTTGTCCATGCTCACAGCCGCACCTGCCGCCCAACTACTGAGCTCAGGCAAACCGCCTACGACATAGCAATACTTGGTGCCACTGGGCACATTCACACGAAAAGTAACATCTGCTTTTACGGAAGAGACTGCCATCAAAATGCCAATCAAGAAAAGGGAGAATCGTTGTTTCATAGGTATAATCGTTGTGTTTATACTAAAAATAGTTCTTGAGGATAATCTATTTGCACAAGGAAGAGGCCCTCAGCAGGAGCAGAGTCGCCTGCGGCGCAGCGGTTGTGCTGCGTAATGACCTCGGCAAACTGCTCCTTGGTCATCTTGCCACGACCTACTTCAAACAGTGTTCCCACCACCGCACGCACCATATTGCGCAGGAAACGGTCCGCAGCAATCGTAAACACGGCATGCCCATTGCCCAGTTGCTTCCACTCTGCATGCGTGAGGTCGCAGATAGTGGTCTTGACATCGGTATTCGTGCGGCAGAAAGAAGCAAAATCCTGTTTGCCAATGAGCAATTGAGCCGCTTCGTTCATCGCATCGAAGTCCAATCCTGGACGCACACGCGTGGCTTGCTGGCAGAGGAAAGGATCTTTGTGGTCCACGATATGATATTCGTATGTACGGCGTACAGCCGAGAACCGCGCATGCGCATCATCCGTCACAGGATAAATATCAAAAATAGCGATGGAATCGGGCAAAATGCCGTTGAGGCGAAATACGAGCCTTTCGGCTTCTCGCCTCATAGCCTCTTCACTTATGTCGAAATGCGCATACATCTCGCGGGCATGGACACCCGCATCGGTGCGACCTGCGAAAGTAAGCGGTATAGGTTCACGAAAAATCATAGCCAACGCCTGCTCCATCGTCTCTTGAACAGTCACACCATTGGGCTGGCGCTGCGAGCCGTGAAAAGCGGTGCCATCGTATGCAAATCGAATGAAATAACGCATAATTCTTGCCTTTAACCTTTAACCTTTAACCTTTCGCCTAACGAACGCACTTGTTGATTGATTTCGGGGGAGAGATTCTTACGCCATGCGACCAAGCAAGCTCCGCCCATCAGCACAAAGGTACGAATCATACTACTGAGCCATATATTCTGGATTGGCAAGTATTCGAGCCAAAGGAAATTCAAATTGAGTATCACCACTATCAGCAGCAGAATCTTCAGGTGCTGCAATGTGAAAGTGGAGGTCTTAAGTGTCAATCGTACGGTCAGCACAATCAACACGAAATAGACAGCATAGGATATGAGGTTGCTCACCGCAGCGCCCTCCATACCGAAATGCGGTATGAGGAGATTGTTGAGCAAGATAGACAGAGCGGTTAGGATAAACGAAAACAATAAGGAGAAGGCATAGTAGCGCGAATAGTTGAGGGCTGAAGACGTAAAGGAACACACGGCAATAAACAATTGGCTGGTTCCTAACATCAGCACCACTTGGCGAGCCGCAGCGTATGTATCACCATTCGGAAGGATATGGAAGATAAGATCGATATTGAGCCAAATCACACAGAGAATCATGCCACCTATGAGCAAGAGCGTGCTGCTGACCTGTTGCATGAGATGGGCGGTCTCTTGCTGGTTATTCTCCTTGATAGCCGTTGCCAACTGCGGCGAGGCAATAGCTGTCATAGAGCGATACGGAATACTGACCATCACAGCGATATAGGTGGCAATAGCGAAGATACCCGTATAACTGAGTCCCATCTCTGCAGTAATAAAGAACGAAGAGAGCGTTGGCGCCAACACGCTGGCGACTGCGGAAACGAGCAGAAAACCTGTATAAAGGATATACTGACGAACCAGCGAGGGATTCTGGCGCAGGAAATCCATATCGGGGCGCAGAGACACCTCGCCCAACGAGAAAAGGTAAACCATATTGCTGAGCATAGCTACTGCATATACGGCACAAAGTGCAATCACGAAGCCGTTAATATTCAGGCACTCAAAAGCATAAAGGAGATAAACAATTAGCAGTCCGATACGGGTAATGAGTTCACGCACGGCACGCGGCACCACGATATGCATGCGCACATTGGCATTGGTCTCAAAAACAGTCTGGTAGAGCATGAAGAACGCCATAGGGAGTACCATATAGTAGTACTCGACGAAGAGCGGTGACTTCTCACCAAACCAATGGCTGAGTGGCTCGTGACAAGCACAATAAATAGCGGTGAATAGGGCGAAACCTACGAGTGGCACAATCAGCGTCCAGAAGAAAAATCCGTGGTCGGTATCCTCGCCTCTCGCCTCTCGCCTAAGCGGGGTCCCCGAAAACGCTCGTGGCGTTTTGGGGTGCTCTTCGCCTTTCGCCTTAAAATGCGGATAAAAACGAATAATAGAGGAGGACGTTCCCAGTTGGGCAAGTCCAATAAAGAGTGTGGCAGCATCGACCAGCACACGCGCCAGACCAATCTCCTCCGCTGAGAGAAAGCGCGTGAGAACAAAGAATGTAGTAACAAAGCCCACCGCCACCCCAAGATAGGTGACGATGGTGCCTTGAATACTCTGTTTGGCGATGATGCCCATGATTTATTTCTCGATGCCGAGCAACTCTACCTCAAAGATGAGAGTTGAATATGGAGGAATAGAACCTGCTTGTTGTGCGCCGTAGCCCAACTCTTGTGGGATATAGAAGCGGAACTTACTGCCGATAGGCATGAGTTGTACACCTTCAGTCCATCCTTTGATGACTTGATCAAGACCGAATACAATAGGTTCGCCACGCTCCACGCTGCTGTCGAATACAGTACCATCGATGAGGGTACCATGATAGTGCACCTTCACACGGTCAGTAGCAGCAGGTTTCTTGCCACGACCCATCTTGATTACCTCATACTGGAGACCACTCTCAGTTACTTGAACACCCTCTTTGAGTGCATTCTCAGCCAAGAACTTCTCGCCGTCCTCTTTAACGTTGCCGTACTTGATGGTGTTCATGGTGTTTTGGATATACTCACCAGCTTGTGTACCATCCATTTGTTCGGTGAATCCGAGCAAACCATTGATGAAGCCTTGCTTGATAAGCACAAAATCGGTTGCCAAACTTGGCTCGCCAATGAGACCTTGTGCCTCCTGATCCTTGATATTCTTACCGATTTGCTCACCCATGTTCACGATTTGTGGGTTCTTTACTTTGCTCTTAAGACCAATATTGATATTGGCAATAAGGTCTTTAGTGAGTTGACCTGTAGAGTCCATGAGCAATACATAGCGAGCAATCTCATCACCGTTAAGGTAACCAAAAGCATAGTTGACACTATCGTTTTGGGTGTTGAGAGCAATAGTTTGCACTTTGAACACGCATTTCGCTTTTACCACCTTACCTGGCTCTATGCTGTCGTTAAGTACAGAAGCGTTTTGATACTGTGCTTGGAAGTAGTTGCGTGCATCATCAGCCTTCATGACGGTAGTGTCATGACGCAATCCGTTAACCAAGCCTTGGAAGAAAATCTTTTGGTTGATAGCCCAAGCTGGGTTATCTGCCAAGCCAGTTTCTTCAGCGTTCTTGATTGCTTGGCCAATATTACGACCTATATTACCTGCTTCGCTCAGTTGCTCAACCTTGCCGTCATAACCGCGTTGGAGTGCATCGATAAACTCGGTAATAGTCTCCATAGAAGAGTCGTTGCGAAGTTGGTACATCTTCATTTGTGCACCATTCACTACGCCAAGGGCATAGTTCATACTGTCGTTTTGGTTGGTGAGGACAACAGTCTTACCTGTATAGGTGTTGCCACACGAAATCATTGCCATAGCAGCAATGATGAGGATAGATACTTTTTTCATTGTTAGTTGTTTATTTTATAGATTATTATTCAATACCGAGCAACTCTACCGTAAAGATAAGGGCTGCATATGGAGGAATATTAGCACCTGCACCACGCTCACCATAAGCAAGTTGGTAAGGGAGGTAGAGTTTGTATTTGCTACCGATAGACATGAGTTGCAAACCCTCGGTCCAACCTTTAATGACTTGGTTGAGACCAAAAGTGATGCTCTCGCCACGTTTGTAACTGCTATCGAAGACAGTGCCGTCGATGAGGGTACCCTCATAGTGTACGCGCACTTTGTCGGTTGCTTTAGGTTTTTGTCCGATAGTTGCCTCAAGTACCTCGTATTGGAGACCGCTCTCTGTGACCTTCACGCCTTCGCGCTTAGCGTTCTCTGCGAGGAATGCCTCGCCTGCAGCCTTAGCTTCGCCTGCGATCTTAGCCTCCAACTCGCTGAAGAACTTACCCAACACCTGTTGTGCCTCTTGATAAGAGATTTGTGGTTGGTTCTTCTCCAGTACATCTTTGATACCTGCTGCCAAATCAGCATATTCAAGGGAAGTAACGCCACTTCCCATCAAGTTTTGACCCATGCTCAGGCCAATTGCATAACTAATTTTGTCCATGTTTGTATTGTGTAGTATTGTTTAGTATCGTATAGGGTTGTATAGGGTTGTTTAGTTTGTTAGTTGATTCATTCGGGTGATGTATTTGCCAATGATATCGAACTCGAGGTTCACTTGTGTACCGACCTCGATATGCTTGAAATTAGTATTGTCATGGGTGTAAGGGATGATACATACGCTCACATAACCCTTACCGTCCACCACATCGGGTTCGCAAACGGTCAGACTCACGCCATTAATGCTCACAGAGCCTTTGTCCACGCAGAAGTAACCACGCAAAGCCATCTCACGGGTACTCTCGTATTCAAATCGGTAGTACCAACTGCCCTCTGTCTCACGTACCTCTATGCAGCGTGCGGTCTGGTCCACATGCCCTTGTACAATGTGTCCATCCAGACGTTCACCGAGCAACATACTGCGCTCGAGGTTTACCCAATCGCCCTCTTTGGCTTCGCCCAAATTGGTGCGGCAAAGGGTCTCCTGCATAGCCGTCACGGTGTAGAGATCGTCCTCTATCTTCACCACAGTGAGGCAGACACCATTGTGCGCGATAGACTGGTCTATCTTCAGCGGCTCGCCGTATGGGTTGCGCAGGGTAAAGTGTTTGTTGGTTTGTTCTTGCTCAATCTTCACGATTTGAGCCATGGTTTCTACTATTCCTGAAAACATAATTATTTTTTCTTAATGAGTGTCCGTCCATCCATGCGATAGAAAAGGACACAATATATAATAAGGAGTATAGTACCTATACCCATTTTTGTCCATTCGTTGATTGGCAATAAGTGTGCCAAAGTATAATATCCTGCCAAAATGACCACCACTACCCCCGTGTATATGCCAATTCGGCGCAAATCGTAGGGTATCTCCAAATGCTTGCGGCCCACAAGATAAGAGAGCAGCATCAGCACAAAGAAGCACACTGTACTGCTGGCAGCCGAAGCCATATAGCCAATGCGGGGCACGAAGATGGCTTGCAGTGCAAAAGTAATCAGCACTCCAATGATGGAGAAGTAAGCACCCCACTGCGTTTTGTCGGTCAGTTTGTACCAGAAACTGAGATTGAAATATACGCCTTGGAAAATGTATGTCCAGAGCACGACTGGTACAATCTTGAGTCCCTCCCAATAGGAAGGCGCAATAATAAATTTCAATAGGTCAAGGTAGAAAATCATCCCCAACAATATCATGTAGGAGAAGATAATATAGTATTTCATCGCGTCGGCGTATGCTTCCACGGATTTTTTGTCTTTATGTTTGGCGAAGACGAAGGGTTCGTAGGCATAGCGGAACGCCTGAGTGAACATCATCATCACCATGGCGACCTTGAAGCACGCACCATAAATGCCAAGTTGCGCTTGCGCATCTGCTCCATCGTAGAAGAAGGGGAACAGGATACGGTCGAGCGTTTGGTTCATGATACCGCATACGCCCAAGACCAACAAAGGCAAGGAGTAGCGGAGCATTTGTTTGAGAAGATGCCATGAAAACCATTTTGAACCACTCTGAACAGGCACCATAGGTGTCGCTGAACCATCCTGAACCACACGAAACCCCTCCACAATCGCAGGCAATAGGCACAGCGTCTGTATGCCAGTCGCCATAATATTGGCCACGAAGACATACCCTACCCCATAATCAGGATTATACCACGAACTGATGATACTCCAATCCTGAATCTTAGGACAGAGTACCAAGAAAAAGAGGTTGAAGAGTATATTGAGGAATACGAACAGCAGTTTCAGCACCGCAAAATGCAGCGGACGCATCTTGTAGCGCAGGTAGGCGAAGGGTATGCTGGCAAAGGCATCCATCGCCACAACGATACCCAATAGGGCGATGAACTCGCTATGCGTAGGATAACCCAAAGCACTCGCTATAGGCATTCGCCACACGACACATGCCACCGCAAAGAGCAATGAGGTCGTAAAGAGCGCAATGAGCGAAGTGCTATAAACCGTCTGCGCGTTCTCGCCATCCTTATTGGCAAAACGGAAGAAACCCGTCTCCATGCCGTAGGTGAGTATGACCAAGAGGAGGGCAGTCCAAGCGTAGAGATTGGTGACGATACCATAGTCGGATTGCTGCTGCAGCACGTAGGTGTATAGAGGAACCAGCAGCCAGTTGAGAAACTTGCCCACAATAGAAGAAACGCCATAGATGGCGGTCTCCTTGGCCAGTATTTTCATTTGCAGACTCATGCCTTTAACCTTTCGCCTCTAACCTTTAACCTAATTTTTTCCCTCAACGATCAATACAATCTCGCCCTTTGGCGGTGTTTGTTTATAATGTGCTGCCAACTCGAGGAGTGTTCCGCGTTGGGTATCTTCGTGCAGTTTGCTAATCTCGCGACTGACACTCGCACGGCGTTCACCACCCATCACCTCTGCCAACTGCTCAAGGGTCTTAACGAGTCGGAAAGGCGATTCGTAGATAATCATCGTGTGTGTCTGCTCAGCAAGAATCTTCATGCGCGTCTGACGCCCTTTCTTCTGAGGCAGGAAGCCCTCAAAGTAGAATCGGTCGTTGGGCAAACCCGAATTGACTAACGCAGGCACAAAAGCTGTAGCACCAGGCAGACATTGTACCTCTACGCCGCGTTCCACACAAGCACGCACCAGCATAAATCCTGGGTCGGAGATACAGGGTGTACCCGCATCGGAGATGAGTGCCACAGTCATGCCAGCCGCTATGCGCTCCGCCATATCGTCGCTGGTCTCATGTTCGTTGAACTTATGATGGCTCTTGAGCGGCGTATGGATATCGTAGTGCTTGAGCAGCACAGAGGAAGTACGGGTATCTTCGGCGAGAATCAAGTCCACCTCTTTCAGTACGCGTAGCGCACGAAAAGTGATGTCCTCTAAGTTGCCAACGGGTGTAGGTACTACATAAAGCATAATTGTGAATTTTGAATTATGAATTATGAGAAGCGGCGTTTGAGTACGTTTTCAAAGAGTTGTACGGCGGTAGAGTCTTTGTCCCACTCAAAATTGCTGAGAACATAGTCCATGGCTTCGCCAAGCGAAGAGAGGGTATTGATCTCGTCCAAAGTCTTCTGCATCAACTCACCATTGCCAGCGAACAACTCGCGTTGGAAGAGGAAGCGATCGCCCAAAGAGATAGCCTGACGAATATCCTCAACGGCGGTGCCAAAGAGCGATGTCTGTTGTGGCACAGGGCGTGGAGCTGGTTTTTCCACCTTCACTTCTACTACGGGTTCTGCTTTCACTTCTGGTGCTGGTTGTGGCGCAGGAGCAGGCGTTGGTTCTGGAGCAGGTGCGGGTGCGGGTTCTACAACTGGCTCAACGATAGGTAGTTCTACCACTGGCTCTAGTTCTAGCTCAGCGGTTGGTTCTTCTACCACAGGTATTGGTTCCGCGATAAGTTCTTCTGCTACTGGAGTTTGTACTATATCCAGTTCTTCAAGTTCCTCTTGTGATTCTTCAGCAGAAGGGAACTGTTCTTCACTCTCCCCATCAATAGGATTATCTTCCTCGACAATGAGTTCAATCTCCACTTCAGGGTCAGTAGTAGGAAGCGCCACACCAGTAGCCGCCAAGGCAGCCACCTCGGCTTGCAGCGCAGCAATCAAGGCTTTCGCCTCATCGCCTTCTCGCCTCATCGCCTCATTGGCTTCTTCGAGTTGCGCCACACGCGCCTCCAGAGCAGAGAGTTTCTGCTCCAGAGCCGTCGTGTAGTCGGTTATTGCTTGAATTAAAGTATTCATTGTGTAGTGTTGTTTAGGATTGTGTAGTGTCGTGTAGCGGTTGTATCATTCTACACCACTGCTACACCATTCTACACCATGTTTTTACTTCGTTGCGTCTTCAAGTTTCTTCATCATCGCGAACATAAAGATAGCAGCCACAGCACAAACGGCTACGAACACGCTCCATACGCCCCACAATGGCATGTCACCCCAGAGGTTACCACCGATAGAAACGAGGTAGTTACCGATAGCGGTTGCTACGAACCAGCCACCCATCATCATACCTTTGTATTTAGGAGGAGCTACTTTGGTTACGAATGAGATACCCATTGGGCTGAGCAACAACTCAGCGAAGGTGAGGATCAAGTATGTGTAGATGAGTACATTGGCATTCACAAATGTTGCATCGCCCGTTACGCGAGCCAACTCTTGTGCGTTAGGAGTCAGCAGACCAACGCAAGCTACAGCCATCACGATATACGCGATGGTAGCCACCACCATACCCAGGGCAATCTTGCGTGGAGCAGATGGCTCTTTGCCTTTCTTAGCGAGTGCACCAAAGAGTGCCATGCTGAATGGAGTGAGTGCCACTACATAGAATGGGTTGAACTGTTGGAAGATAGGTGCGCTCAATGTGATGCCTTCTGGAGAGATATTGAGGTACTTGTATGCCAATACGCCCAATGCAGCAACGATAACCACACCAGAGATAACTTTTGCCTTAGTAGTCTTGCTTTGTACGAGAGAGAAACCAGCATAAACGATAGCTACAATCATCACGAGGTTGATAATATCGAACCACATGGTTTGTACACCTGTGCAGAGTGGTTGTACAAACTCGTTAGCGAAGTAGGTGAGTGTCAAACCGTTTTGGTGGAAGGCCATCCAGAAGAAGATTACCACAGCGAACACGAGGCAGAGAGCCACGATACGCTTTTTAGTTTGCTCTGGGGTCAGTTCTTCTACTTTCACACCAGTAGCCGCTGCTTGCTTAGCAGAGTTCTCCACATGCTTGAACCAAGGACGGCATGCGTAGTAGATAGCGATACTGAGTATCAATGATGCGCAAGCTACCATGAATGCGAAGTGATAACTATCGTTCACGCTCACGCCCAGACTGGTTTGTGCCCAATCCATGATCTTCACCGCAGCGGTAGGAGCGAACATCGCACCAATGTTGATAGCCATGTAGAAGAGGGAGAAAGCAGCGTCGCGCTTGTCAGCGTACTTAGGATCGTCGTAGAGGTTACCTACCATCACTTGCAAGTTACCTTTGAACAAACCAGTACCGAAGCTAATGAGTACCAATGCAGCAATCATTGCGCCCATAGCGGTGCCACCTGCGCCCAATGGAATAGCCAGCAGGACATATCCAAGGAACATTACCATGATACCGATGGTCACGCACTTGCCGTAACCGATCTTGTCAGCCAAGATACCGCCTACGAGTGGCAAGAAATATACCAACGCGAGGAAGGTAGAATAGATTTGTCCTGCGGTTGCAGCTTCCAATCCGAAGTTCGCACGGAGGAAGAGTGCAAATACGGCTAACATAGTGTAGTAGCCAAATCGTTCGCCTGTGTTGGCCAGCGCCAATGCAAACAGACCTTTAGGTTGATTTTCAAACATAATAAAGTTGTTTTTTATGGTTAATAATTGTTTTTACACAAAATTCCGCGCAAAGATAGTAAAAATTTTTGAAATATACAAAAAAAATCGCCTTTTGAGCGATTTTTTGTTTTACTTCCATATCATTCTACCACCAAACACCAGCCGTGCGTGTCCTCCACTCGACCATACTGGATGTCCTGCAAGGCGTGGTAAAGTTTCGTCAAAACGGGTCCTGGTTTATCGCCAAACGAGTAGGTGATATTATTATCAGGGTCATAGACCTTCGTCAATGGCGAAATCACGCATGCCGTACCACAAGCCGCTGCCTCCTGCATATCCGCCAGTTCCTCCACACGTATTCTACGGCGCGTCACTTTCATGCCCATCTCACGCGCCAAAGTCATCAGCGAATCGTTGGTAATACTGGGCAAAATAGCAGTACTACGAGGGGTGACATACTCCCAGCCTTTCGCCTCTAACCTTTCGCCTTTAACCTCTTTTATGCCAATAAAATTAGACGCCGTGCACTCATCAATATACTTATGTGTCTTAGCATCGGTGAACATGCACTCATACCCCATGGCGTGCGCTGCTTCGCTGGCGCGGAAAGAGGCAGCGTAGTTACCACCCACTTTCCAACATCCTGTACCTTGAGGCGCCGCACGATCCACCGTACGATTCACTATGGCGGGCATACCCTTGAAGCCGTTCGGGAAGTACGGACCAATAGGCGTAGGAACGACCACGAACTCACATTCTTTACCTGGACCGACGCTAATATCAGGCGTAGTAGCCACCAGCAAAGGACGGAAATACAACGTAGCGCCAGTCTCGTAAGGAGGAAGGAAATCCATATTCACCTTCAGCGCTAGCAAAACTGCTTCGCAGAAGAGTTCCACAGGCACGGGCGTCATCAGCAGTCCTTGAGCCGATTGGTACATGCGTTTGGCGTTCTCCTCCATGCGGAAGATACGCACCTTGCCGTCCACACCACGAAATGCCTTGAGTCCCTCAAAGCACTCCTGTCCATAGTGCAGACCAGTAGCTGCGGCATGAATAGGAATCATCTTGTCGCGTGTGGCATAGGGTTGCTCCCATACACCATTCTTACATGCCGCACGAACAATATAGTCCGTTTCGGTATAGTGAAATGTCAGTTTACTCCAATCTATATTCATATCTTCATAATGGTCTCAGGACCATATTCAAATAACAAATCCAATATACTTTGTCCATTGCCAAAACAAGGCTCTAAATCCAGCCCTTGCCAGTTAGTGGTCTTGGCAAGGCGCAATGTTGGCGCCGCGCAGAAGTTGTTTATGTTGTCTTTTTTTACACCTATCGACGCGTTGTTTTTCATCAATTCGACAATTACTTCGTGGATTTTCTCGTTGAAATCGACCAAAAAGCGCGTTTCTTGCTCGTAAAAAGGGCGGAAGAAATCCGCATAATAATCGAAGTACGGTGTGCGTTTGTAGGCACTCATGAGAGCAATCCAATGTTGATGTTGCCAACGTTGTTGATAGCTAATCTCCACATCTCTGGTCAACTGCTTACTATCAGCTCGTTTGACAGGGACGGAGAGGGTCAATAAACCTCCCCCCTGCCCCTCCCTGAGGGGAAGGGAGTTTCCTGTCTCTCGCCTTTCGCCTAATCGCCTCATCGCCTCATCACCAACGGGTTGGGTAATCGTGCAGCGATTGCGGTAGGTTTGTTTTGGGAAACTCTCCATCACCTCAATCTGAACTGCCGATGGATTCGACAAAAACTGGCGATACCATTCCACCGAACCCATATATGTCGTTGGTAATACCATTCTATACCATTCTATACCATTCTACACTACTCTACACTACTCAAAATTGCTCAATCCGATACGATTCCAACGGATATGTCCTTTACCCCAAGGATTATCTTTCTCAACACTCAGCCATACAAACATTGGGCGACCAACAATATGATCCTCAGGCACAAAGCCCCAATAGCGGCTATCCGCAGACTTATGACGGTTGTCACCCATCATCCAGTAATAATCCATCTCAAAGACGTATGGCTCACCTATCTTCATCGACTTAAACTCGTAGGCATCCGCAATGCGTTTGTACACCCAATAGTTCTCCTCGGTAATCATCACCGTATCGCCTTTTGCAGGGATATAGATTGGTCCATAATTATCGCGTGTCCAAGTGTTATGTCCCAATGGATACACCTCGCCACCTTGCTCCTCAGGCTCCACCTCAATGCTCAGCACATGAGGGTTCTTCTCGAGTTCGGCTTTCATGGCTGCGGTCAAAGGTAGACGATAGAGCCCATTGCCATTGCTCTCGCGGTCTTCTTTGGAGATGCCGAGTTTGCTTAGATAACTATTGCCCAACACATGACCATCCGTCTTGACCAAATAGTTGTATTGCAAGTATGGGTGAACGGGCTCTTGTACGCCATCAATATAAATCACATTATCAATGATTTGCAGCGAGTCGCCTGGTGTTCCCACGCAGCGCTTGACATAGTTCTCGCGTCTATCCACAGGGCGCACCACTATATCGCCAAAGACATCCTTACGGTTCTCCACAGTGCGTTTGCCGTAATAGTGGCAAAGGGTGTAGTAATCAGGGTTTTGCATCTTGGTGCAGACGGTGTCACCTGTAGGGAAATTGAACACTACAATATCGCCCTTCTCTACCTTATCCCATCCTTTAAGGCGTTTATACTCCCATTGCGGATTCTCTATATAGCTTTTACCGCCCCAAGGGAAAGTGTGTTGCACGAGTGGCATGGAGAGTGGCGTATTAGGCACACGCGCACCATAGCACATCTTATTGACACAGAGGAAATCGCCTACGCGCAAAGTCTTCTCGAGCGAAGAGGTAGGTATCTGATAGTTCTGGAAGATATACACATTAATAAAATACACCGCCACCAATGCAAAGACGATGGCATCAATCCATGAGCAGATGGTGTATAGGGTACTATTGGCATCTGGATTCTTCTTGCCAGCAGCCTCTTCCTCATTGGTGAGGGGTTTATACTTCTTCCACCAGCTCCAAGGGATATATTTGGTGGTAAACACATCAGCAATGATAGGCAATAGTACCAGCCAACCGAGACTTGCCCAATCACCCCATGCTACCCATACAACGAACGCTATGTAAATGGCACACCATACACCACACGAAATCCACCCTTTGAGGGTGACTGCTTTGATTCTATCTTGAAAACTTTTCATATATGTTAGTTTGTTTAACAAAAAAGCGTGCAAAGGTAGTGTTTTTTTTTGATATATGCAAGAAAAACAATCTCAGCCGAGCGATTTTATTCGGCACGAGATATAACGACTGCCATTTTGTCAGTCACAAAACACATGGCACGATATTTGTCGGGCTTAAGGTGTATGAAACGAATCAAACTATTTATCCTATGCCTCTCGCTTGGCTTTGTAGCACAAGCAGCGGTATATACGCCAGCCTCTTTGCCCAACCCTAAGGCACAAGATGCGCGTAACTACATCTGCAATCCCGATGGAATCGTGGCAAGTAGCGAGGTGCTCTTTCTCAACCATCTTGCTCAGCAACTAGAAGACTCCACTGAGGTGGAGCTCTGCGTGATTGCAGTGAATAGTATCGGTGAAATGGATGCTTTTGACTTCTGCTACGAGGTGTTCCAGCGTTGGGGCATTGGCAAAGAGGGAAAGAACACGGGTGTGCTGTTGTTCTTGGCTATCGAATCGCGCGATGTGCGCATTATGACGGGTGGCGGTATAGAGGGCATATTGACAGACGCTGTTTGTCACAAGATCATACAAGAAACCATGATGTCACCGCTGCGAGAAGCCCATTATTCGGACGCCATGGCACTGGGCGCCATGCGCATATATGAGATATGCACCGATGGCGCTATTCCTGAAGAATTGCGACAAATGACCTCAGCCACCAATCGCTACCATTATGCCGATGAATCCGAGGAAAATGTATGGTTAGAGTTATTCTATTTTATAGGTGTCCCTTCCATCATTTTTGCGCTGATTATCGTACTATTATTGATACCTAAGAAGTGCCCTAAATGCGGTAAACGCAGTCTAAAGAAGACCCATGAGCAGATTATCACGCGCGCTACAACGCGTAAAGAAGGATTAGGCGTGCGCACCTACTGCTGCAAACATTGTGGATATCGCGAAGATAAATCCTACATCATTCCCAAAGAAGTGCCTACAATCATTATCACAGGCGGCGGCTCACGTGGCGGCTTTGGCGGAGGCAGTTTTGGCGGTGGATTCGGCGGAGGTAGCACCTTCGGCGGAGGCGCAGGAGGAAAGTTTTAATTAACAATCCACCACCCTACACAATACTACACCACCCTATACAATACTATACAACCCTACACAATACTAAACAATACTATACAAAACAATATGAACAAGAAAACCGTAACATGGATTGTAGTACTGGGAGTACTGGCAATCGCCGTTGTATGGGGCATTAGTCGCTACAACGCTATTATCACAGCAGAAGAGAGTGTAGATACCGCTTGGTCGCAAGTAGAGAACCAATACCAACGCCGCGCGGATCTAATCCCCAACCTCGTTGAAACCGTTAAAGGCTATGCTGCACACGAGAGCGAGACACTCGAGGGCGTGATTGCAGCGCGCGCTAAAGCCACACAAGTAATCGTTGACCCTACCCGCGCTACAGCAGAGCAGATAGCAGCTTTCCAAGCAGCACAAGGCGAACTGAGCCAAGCATTGGGCAGACTGATGGCTATATCAGAGAGTTACCCTGACTTAAAGGCCAGTGCCAATTTCTCTGCATTGCAATCTCAATTGGAGGGCACCGAGAACCGTATCACAGTGGCTCGCAACAACTTCAACGAAGTGGCTCGTCAGTTCAACACCCTCATTCGCCGTTTCCCTACCAACCTCATTGCTAACATGATGAATGCGGAGAAACGCCCATACTTTGAGGCTAACGAAGGTGCTGAAGTAGCGCCTAAAGTACAGTTCTAAAAATGGACATTCTTCTCATTATATTAGGTGCGATATGCCTCTTGTTGGGGCTTATCGGTTGTGTGGCTCCTATATTGCCAGGTGTGCCTCTGTCGTATCTCGGTCTGCTACTACTACACTGGACAGACCGCGTACAATTCTCCTGGCAGTTCCTCGTCATTTGGGGAGTCATAGTCGTTGTCATTCAGGTACTTGATTATATCATCCCTGCTTGGGGAACCAAGCGTTTTGGTGGCTCTAAGTACGGCGTATGGGGCAGTACGATAGGTCTGCTCGTGGGACTATTCATGGGACCATGGGGTATAGTGATAGGCCCATTCTTGGGTGCAGTATTAGGCGAGTTGTTATACTTCAATCGCCATCCACAAGTGACTGCTAATGACGGTGAACAATCCGAGAACAACACGCAACATGGCAAAAACAGCAATCTCAATCGCGCTATCCGCGCTGGTTTTGGTTCCTTCATCGGACTACTGACAGGCACTGTACTCAAGTGCATTTGCTGTGGTATGATGATTGCCTATTTCGTTAAAGAACTGATTTAATATCCCACTACACATTATAAAGAAGCGGAAAACCATCTCGAGTTTTCCGCTTCTTTATTATCACCGTGCCCAAGGCAGCAGATTACGACTTATTGATGCTCGGGGCGGAGGAGGTCATTGACCGTCTTCACTGGATTGAAGGTAGAAACAGGCACCTCCACAAAGATGGTGTTCCAGCGGCTCATAGCGCCATTCCACAGACCTGGCAACTCCAATGCCAACAACTCCTTGCCGTCCTTCGACTTGTGCGAGATAAAACCAGTCTTCTCGTCCACAAAGTCTGGCAAATGATACGCCTTGCCCTCTGCATCGCGAGTAGCGCATACCAAGTCCACAGGGTTGAAGTGTGTAGCTTGTTGCATGAGTGCAGGATCACTAATCTGACTGGACTCCAATATTTGGCAAGACATGCTACCATCCTCTTCGCGCACGAGGAATGGTCCACCACCAGGCTCGCCTGTGTTCTTCACCACGCCGCAAACGCGCAACGGACGCTCAAGGCGCGCACGCTCCTCTGCTGACAGATTAGGATCTTGCAGCTGCTCAAACACCTTCTTCTGCTCGGTCACCAGCACACCAGCCAGCAGTTGCTTATAGCGAACGGTATCGCCCTTCAAGCGGTCTGGTACCACATTGTCTATGTTCTTAATGAAGATTATATCCGCATTTTGCTCGTTAAGGTTCTCAATGAGCGCTCCGTGTCCACCTGGACGGAACAACAGTTTGCCATCCGCAGTGCGGAATGGTGTACCATCTGGATTAGCCGCGAGCGTATCGGTAGAAGGTTTCTGCTCAGAGTAGGACACATGGAACTTCACACCCAACTTCGCCTCGTATGCTGCTATATTCTCCGCGATATGTGCTTGGAACAGAGGCAAATGCTCATGGCTAACGGTAAAGTGGATATTCACTTCGCCCTTTGAGGAAGCATACATAGCACCCTCTACCAAGTGCTCCAAAGCAGGTGTGCGAGGTCCATCCTCATACGAATGGAAGAGCAACAATCCCTTGGGCAGATTGCCATAATTCATATCCTTCAGCAGGTGGCTTACCGCTGCCTGCTCTTCAATTCCAGCCAATTGAGGACCAAAAGCAAAACGGTCTTTTTCGGCCAAGAATTTCTCGATGAAATCGGTCTTTTTACCATCCTCGAGGTATTCAAAGAGGTTCTTGAACATACGGCTGGCAGCGCCACTGGCAGGCACAAACTTCAGCACCGTATGTCCTTCATCCAAGTAGCCTTGCCACGCTTTCACGTAGGCATCAATCTCCTCTTCGCTTGGGTTGAGTACTCCGTTTCCTACCGATGCAGCGGAAACAATATCTAATTCAGGAAATCCAGTAGCAAAGGACTGGAGTTGTTTTTCGGCTTTCTCTACAGAAATACCACGCGCCTCTAATTGGGCAAGATCAGATGGTGTAAACATAGTATCAAATCATTTTGCGCTGCAAAGTTACTACTTTTTTTTTAATCATGCAAATTTATTACAAAAATATTGTATATACGAAAAAAAAATTGTACCTTTGCAGCCCTTTTTATACTTTTTATAAAAGTATCTTATAGATTATGGACAAGAAACTACATATTGACACGCTCTGCGTACAAGCAGGCTACAATCCTGGCAAAGGCGAACCTCGCCAAGTGCCTATCATCCAGAGTACTACATTCAAGTACGAAACCAGCGAACAGATGGGTCGCCTCTTTGACCTCGAAGATTCGGGTTATTTCTACACTCGTCTGCAAAATCCCACCAACGACACCACCGCAGCGCAGATTGCTACCATGGAAGGTGGCGTAGCGGCTATGCTCACCTCATCAGGTCAGGCGGCGAACTTCTTCGCATGCTTCAATATTTGCCAAGCGGGCGACCACATGATCACCACCACCAGCATTTACGGCGGTACATACAACCTCTTTGGCGTGACCTTCCCTAAGATGGGCATTGAGATCACCTTCATTGACCAAGATGCCAGCGACGAGGAGTGGGCAGCAGCTTTCCGTCCGAACACCAAACTTGTGTTTGGCGAGACACTCTCCAACCCTAATGTGCGCATTTTAGATATTGAGCGCATAGCAGGCATCGCCCACCAACATGGTGTGCCACTGATTGTGGACAACACCTTCCCTACCCCTGTCAACTGCCGTCCATTTGAGTTTGGCGCGGACATCGTTACCCATTCCACCACCAAGTACATGGACGGTCATGGCGTACAAGTAGGCGGTGTGATTGTGGACAGCGGCAACTTCGACTGGGAAGCTCAGCACGATAAGTTCACTTGCCTCACCGAGCCAGATGCGTCCTACCACGGACTGCGCTATACCGAGGCCTTCGGCAAGTTGGCATATATCACCAAGGCAACTGCCCAACTCATGCGCGACTTGGGTTCGATCCAAAGTCCACAAAACGCCTTCTATCTGCACCTCGGTTTGCAGACTCTGCACGTGCGTATGCCTCGCCACTGCGAGAGCGCACACAAGGTCGCTCACTGGCTGGAGAAGCACCCCGACATAGCATGGGTGCGCTATCCCGAACTGGAGAACGACCCCGAGCATGCACGCCAACAGAAGTATATGCCTCATGGCTCCTGCGGTGTCATGGCATTTGCTGTGAAAGGCGACCGTGCTTTTGCCAATCGTTTTATGGACAGTCTGCAATTAGTGACGATCGAGACACACGTAGCCGACTGCCACACTTGTATCCTTCACCCTGCATCCCATACCCACCGCCAACTCAGCAACGAGGCACTGCTGGCTGCGGGTATCGACCCTGACCTGATGCGCCTCAGTATCGGTTTGGAGAACGCAGATGACCTAATAGCTGACATTCAACATGCACTTACACAAGCTCACAACGCATAATTTCTCCTTCGAAGCAGGCGGTACGCTTGACCAACTCGAGATTGTCTATCATACATCAGAACGCCCTTATCAACAGGGCGAGCGCGTAGTATGGCTCTGCCATGCCCTCACCGCCAACTCCGATCCACTCGATTGGTGGCCAGAGATGGTAGGCGAAGATTGCTGCGTGAACCCCAGCCAAGACTTCGTGGTTTGCGTCAATATCTTCGGCTCTGCCTACGGAACCACAGGACCACGCACAACGCTACACCACACTACACCACACTACACCACGCTACACAATCCTTTGGACTTCCCAAAGTTCACTGTCCGCGATACAGCCCGCCTCTTCACTTTGGTGCGCGAGCACTTGGGCATTGAGCATGTGGACTTGCTTATCGGTAGTTCCATTGGCGGTTTCCATGCTCTCGAATGGGCGATTATGGAGGGCGAACGCATTCGCAAAGCAGCGTTTATCGCTACCGCACCTCGCGTGTCGCCATGGCTGAGTGCATGGATGGAAGTGCAACGCATGGCACTCGAGGCCGACCCTACTTTCCGCGCCTGCGAGTCGCTTGATGGCGGACGCAAAGGACTGGAAGCTGCACGCGCCATTTCGCTTATCTCCTATCGCAGTTTTGATGGTTACAACCTCACCCAATACGAGACCGATGACGATTGTCTCTTCGCCAGTCGCGCCGCTTCCTACGAGCGCTACCAAGGTGAGAAACTCGTTAAACGCGGATTTGATGCCTACTCCTACTACTACCTACTCCACTGCGTGGATAGTCAGAATGTAGGTCGCCATCGCGGAGGTGTCAAAGCAGCATTGGCACAGATCCAAGCCAAGAGCATTGTCATCTCCATCACCTCGGACGGATTATTCCCTCCATGCGAGAGCAGCGAGTGGGCAAAATATATCCCCGATGCCAAGTATTACGAAATCGAATCCCGCTTCGGGCACGATGGATTCCTGCTCGAAACGGAACAAATCACACAAATAATAAATAGTTTAGAGGTTAAAGGCTAAAGGTTAAAGGCAAGAAATATGCGGCTCTGCCGCCCCGCCTTTACACCTTACACCCTACACTTTACACCACACACCATACACCATACACCATACACCATACACTAAGTTTTATGAAAGTCCTCAAATTCGGTGGAACCTCCGTAGGTTCAGTAGATAGTATTCGTCAGATACAGCAGATTATCGCCCGTCAGGCCGATGACTGCATTGTCGTAGTGAGCGCTTTAGGCGGCATTACCGACCAGTTGCTCCGAGCTGCACACTTGGCGCTCGAAAATGGCGAAGAGTACATGGAAGTATATCAGCAGATTCGCCAACGCCATTTGGATATGATTCAGACGCTGATAGAGAATGCTACCGTGCGCCAAATGCTCTGTCACGAGATTGAGCGCATTCTGGACGAACTGCGTTCTATCCTCTTTGGCGTACACCTCATTAAGGATCTCAGTCCTAAATCCGAAGCCGCTATCGTTGGTTACGGCGAGCGCATGAGTAGCCGCATTGTCACCGCAGCTTTGCCTGGTGCCGTGCGTAAGAACTCGCTGGAGTTTATCCGTACCGAACACAAGCATGGACAAATCCTACTCAATAGCGAACTGACCGACCAACTCGTGCGCGAGGCATTCTCGCCTATGCCACATTTGGCAGTATGCCCAGGATTTATCTCACGCGATAGCCAAACCGAAGAGGTCACCAACCTCGGACGCGGCGGAAGCGACTATACCGCCTCTATCTTGGCTGCCACCTTGGGCGCAGAGGTATTGGAGATCTGGACGGATGTCAATGGCTTCATGACCGCTGACCCTCGTCTTATTCCAGAAGCATATACCATTCAGAGTCTCAGCTATGTAGAAGCCACCGAGCTCTGCAACTTTGGAGCCAAAGTGGTCTATCCACCTACTATATATCCCGTGTGCGCGAAGAATATCCCAATCCGTATTCTCAACACTTTCTGCCCAGACAATGCAGGCACGATTATCCAAGCTCAGACGGAGAAAGATGCTCGCTACGTATGCGGCTTGAGCAGTATCCGCGATGTGGCTATGATCACGGTGTCGGGTCTGTCTATGGTGGGTGTGATTGGTGTGAACCAACGCATTTTCGGTGCCTTGGCTAATGCGGGTGTGTCTGTCTTCCTCGTGAGTCAGGCCTCCTCCGAGAACTCCACCACTTTGGGCGTACAGGACAAAGACTGCGATGTCGCCGTGGAAGTGCTCACACGCGAATTCGCAGAGGAAATCAAAGTCGGCTCCATGTACCCTATGCTCGTGCAACAAGGATTGGCTGCCGTGAGTATCGTAGGTGAGAAAATGAAGAACATGCCTGGTATCGCAGGCAAACTCTTTGGTACATTGGGTCGCAATGGCATCAGCGTGATTGCTTTTGCTCAGGGTGCAAAGGAGACCAATATCTCGTTTGTCGTACCTCAACAGCAACTCAGCAAGACCATGAATGTACTGCATGACTCCTTCTTCCTCAGCGAGAATAAGGTACTCAATATCTTCATTTGCGGTGTCGGCACAGTGGGTGCACAACTCATAGAGCAGATTCAGCAGCAACAATCCACCCTGCTCCGCGAGCAGCACTTGCAACTCAATGTCGTGGGTATCGCCAATAGCCGTGGCTATATCTTCAACGCCGAAGGATTAGACCTCACCACCTACCGCGAACAACTTGCCTCTAACCTCATCACCTCATCGCCTAATAGCCTCATCGCCTCTTTGCCAAACAGCATTTTCGTCGATTGTACCGCAAGTGCCGATGTAGCAGATAGTTACTTGAGTTTATTGGAGAATAATATCTCCGTCGTGACTGCCAACAAGATTGCGGCTTCTTCCGCATACAGCCACTACCAACAGCTCAAGCAGACTGCCCTTAATCGCGGTGTGAAGTTCCTCTTTGAAACCAATGTGGGTGCGGGTCTGCCTATCATTAGCACCATCAACGACCTGCGCAATTCAGGCGATAAGATTCTGCGTATCGAGGCAGTGCTGAGCGGTACGCTCAACTTCATTTTCAACGAGATTGCTGCCGATGTGCCCTTCTCCGAGACGATCCGTCGCGCCAAAGAGCAGGGCTATAGCGAACCAGACCCACGCATTGACCTTAGTGGCAAGGATGTGATTCGCAAACTGGTGATTTTGGCACGCGAAGCGGGCTACCCTGTGGAGCAAGAGGATGTAGAGAAGCATTTGTTTGTACCAGAGGACTATTTCCAAGGCTCTGTGGATGACTTCTGGAAACGCCTTCCTGAGTTGGATGCCGACTTCGAGGCGCGCCGTCAGGAGTTGGAGAAGAATGGTCTTCGTTGGCGTTTTGTAGCAACAATGGAAGAGGGCAAGACGCGTGTCGCGCTGGAGACGGTGGATGCCACTCACCCATTCTATCCATTGGAGGGCTCGAATAACATTATCTTGCTCACCACCGAACGCTACCACGATTATCCAATGATGATTCGTGGCTATGGTGCAGGTGCCAGCGTGACCGCCGCAGGTGTCTTCGCTAACATTATGCAAGTGAGCCACTAATTTGCATGCAGGAGAGCCACTAATTTGCTACCAATTACGGGTTCATAACGGGTTTTTGACGGGTTGATAGTGGCACATCCTTAGCCTAACGGTAGCATATCGGTGTCTTATGTTGAGGATGAAATGAGAAAGCTTAGTCTTTCCCGTTATCACTCCGTTACCACTTGCCGAAGATAGGCTGATGCTCCTTCATGCTACAGGATATTGATTTCCTTCTCTATTCGATTTAGGTTTTCCAGGTTTTCTGGGTTTTCCGTGATTTGAGATAACATAGAAAACATGGAAAACACGGAAAACCTAACACATAACTTTCCCTTTTGGTCAAAACGACGAATCCGCATAACCGATTCTTTTTCATTCGATTATGCAGATTTGCCTTATTGTCTAACAACCTCATCACCTCACTTCCACGGACATCTTTCACTCTTGTCCTTAGCCCTCCTCCCCGCGTCCGTAGAACGTCTCCATAGTATCTCTTACGCCGCATACTATCCGATCACGCTTTTTGCGTTGGTGTAAGATGATATTTCTCATAGCGATTATGTTTTATCTATACAGAGCATTAAATATGTTTCCCCTCAAAATCGCTGCAAGGGTAGTAATTTTATTCAATATATGCAAGTATAATGGATAAAAAAGAGGAATTTTATCCATTATGTAGTTAAATAATGTATAAAATCATGAAAGAGTTTTGGTGTTTTTGTGCCGAGGATTGGAGATTTTGGAGAGTGAGTGTAAAACGATATAAACAACACACAGGAAGTGTAGTGTTTACTATGCTTCCCGCGTGAGTGTATTT
>JAZOOG010000026.1:0-3093 GCA_045654945.1 Paludibacteraceae bacterium | reverse complement strand
CCTGTTTGAAGGGAAACCGTTTGATACGCAGAGTAATGATTTGACCATTGATGACATTGCTTTTCTAACCTGCCGTGGAGGATGGCCTTGGGCAACATTAATTCCGAAAGAGGTAGCCCTTGATCAGGCTTTTGACTATGTGGACTCGGTTGTTAATAGGGATATTCAGCGAGTTGACGGTGTTAAACGCAATCCGGAGAGAGCAAAATCATTGTTGCGTTCCTATGCGAGAAACATCTCACAACCTATTCCATATTCAACCATCAGAAAGGATATGTTAGCCAACGATTCGAGTACATTGGACGAGGATACTGTAGCGGATTATGTAAAGGCTCTAAAGAAACTCTATGTCATAGAAGATTTACCGGCGTGGAATCCGAATATTCGTAGCAAGGCTGCGATTAGAACAAGTGATACACGACATTTTGTTGATCCAAGTATTGGAACAGCTTCATTAGGTCTCGGACCCCAAAACTTGATAAATGATTTGAAATCGTTCGGATTCTTCTTTGAGGACATGGTAGTAAGAGACCTTAGAGTTTATGCAGAAGCACTGGATGGAAAACTCTATCACTACAAAGATAGTACAGGTTTGGAGTGTGATACTGTTCTTCACAGACGCAATGGAAGCTACGCTTTGTTAGAGGTGAAACTTGGAGGAGAGGATAATATCAAAGAGGGTGCTGCAAATATGCTTAAGCTTGCAGCAAACATTGATACAGATAAGATGCCTGCTCCATCATTTATGGCGGTAATCATTGGAGTTGGCAAGTACGCCTTCAGACGAGACGATGGTGTATATGTAATTCCTATTGGTTGTCTCAGAGATTAAGCGGTAAAGTATCAGAAATAGAGTTGTGGTTGTCCTATAACTAAGAATCGGCAATAATTGGATTTATTGCCGATTTTTAGTTGTATTTTCAAAAGTCAATTTGTCAAATGCATCATCTCCTGCGATTGTGGGCTCGGTATTGTATCTAAAAGAGTATTGCTCGGTTAGGTTTTGTCGGTTTTCGCAACATAGTTTGATTTCGTTCTCATCAACTTTTGTAAGCTCCGCAGCGGAGCGGATAGATCTCGCAATCGCCACTAACTCCCCCGAGGCGTTAAATATTAGTATCTGTGGTTGTTTTTCTGACATACTACTTCATTTATTGCTTTATCTCTTTGTTACTGAAATCATAAATGTTACAGCGACAATGGCGATGCAGATGCCGACCACGATGTTGGTGGTAAGCGGCTCGCCGAACATCAATGTGCCAACAAGGATGGCTGTAATAGGCTCAAAAACGCCCAGCACCGAGGCCTTCGTTGCACCGATATTGCGCGTTGCAATGGCGAGTGTGGCTGTCGAAACAATTGTCGGTAGCAGTGCTAAGCCCACCAAGTTCAGCCAGTCGCCGCCCGAGGTAATGGCCGCCGTGATTGCTGTATCCGAGAAGGCGATTTTACCTAAAAACACAAACGCACCGACTGTTAGTGCATAGAATGTGAGCAGTGTATTGGATATCTCGGCGATAGCCTTGCTGCGGTTGATGATGACGATAAAGAGTGCATAGACCAATGCCGAGCCGAGTGACAACAGAACGCCGATAGGGTCTATCGCCTCGCCACCACTACCTTGCGTCATCACGAGCACACCACCAAAAGTTGCCGCTATGGCGAGCCATACGGGCCACGAAGGCACAACGCCCAAAAAGACCATAATAATCGCCACCAGCACGGGGTATAGAAAAATGAGAGTTGTTGCCAATCCCGATGCGATGTAATTGTAGGCCTCAAAAAGGAATAGGCTGCTCGATGTGTATAGCAGACCAAGTACGAGCAATACGCCCGCCTGCTTGGCTGTTATCTTGAAACTCTGTTTTGTAAGCCAAAGAAATACACCCAAAATCACCACGGCGAAGGCGTAGCGAAAGAATAGTATCGACTCGATGGCAGCACCCTTGTTCATCAACGGTACGGCAAAAAGCGGACTGAGTCCGTATGTGATGCCTGTGATTATGCCGGCAGGGTAGCCTATGAGGGCCTCTTTACTCAACTTTTTCATATTACATCTTTTTTCCGGCACAAAGATATAGCCAAACCCCTTACGATGTATCTTGAAAAGCGTAATTCTGCCATAGCAATTTATCAACAATGGGAGCCCAGCCGAGAAAAATACCGAAGAATAGCGAGATAAGGAAAGAACAATAGAGTGAGCATTTATTTTGCGCATCGTCGCAACCGCCTGATGCTTTGAGGGTTGCCGTTATTAGTTCATTTCCTGGTGGGAGATGGCAATCTTTACACCCTGCCTATCCCTCACCCTCTGGCGAATATGTGCCATCTTTCGTGTGGAGATATACTTTCGTTTGATGCCACACAAGTCGTCATACTCTTTGAGTGTCAGCTTGTCCAAATCGTCCATTTCCAATAGAATATCGGGATGCAGTTGGCGGTAATAATATGCCCCCGATCGGACCGATTTACCGGTGCAACAATTGTGTATTGCCGATTTGTTTTCATGCGTCAACTCAGCAGCACAATGCAGCGAGCGAACAATCGCCACCAACACCCTTGCGCCATTGAATATAAGTACCTTGCACGGTCTTCTAAATTTACTCCTTCTCATTTGCTTGCGGTTTAATAGTTAGACTATTAATAGAGTAGGAGTTTTTTAGGTTTTTGGTTGGCAACTATTTACTTGCCATAATCAGCTCCGCAAAGTTTGCGACTATCGCCATCTATTTATCATCAGCTATTATCGTTTACCACTGTTAATCAAATATTTGGGCCTTATTTGAGCCTCAACTTCGTAAGGTTCTTATTATCAATAACTTTAACATTCTGCATCGGCAAGTAGAGAATGATTACCAATGATAACTAATGATAAGTGATGATTAAAAGGTCGGCTGTTTTTGAGCCATAATTGGTTAAGCGAATTTGTCGTTGCTTATCATCGTTTATCAAATTCTTTCGCCCTATTTCCGCCCCGAAACAAGATAGTTATTCAATGATACGTAATTTGTATTTACGCTTTTTGTAATAACAATTTGTGTAATTACATATTTTGTATTATATTTGCTGCAAAGAAACTAAAAACAGGCACTA
>JAZOOG010000025.1:0-14491 GCA_045654945.1 Paludibacteraceae bacterium | reverse complement strand
CCAATACAGAAGAGACCCTTCACGCTGGTTTGCAACTCATAGTCAACCCAGATACCACCCATAGTATAGTGGATAGCAGGGAAGATCATCATTGGCTCCTCGTATGGGTTCTCGTCAACGATCTTCTCATACATTTGGAAGTGGTTACCATATTTAGCCTCTACTACATCCTTGCCAAGGCGTTGGATAGCGTCAGAGAAATCGAGGAACACAGCAAGACCAGTATTGTTTACACCATAGCCCTTGTCGCAACGCTCTTTAGCTGCGCGAGAAGCTACGACACGTGGAACGAGGTTACCGAAAGCTGGGTAGCGGCGCTCCAAGTAGTAGTCGCGATCCTCTTCTGGGATGTCACGACCCTTGATCTCACCGCGTTGGAGGCGTTGAGCGTCTTCGAGTTTCTTAGGAACCCAGATACGACCATCGTTACGGAGTGACTCAGACATCAAAGTGAGTTTTGATTGGAAGTCACCGTGCTTTGGAATACAGGTTGGGTGGATTTGTGCGTAGCAAGGGTTAGCGAAGTAAGCACCGTGGCGGTACATTTGCATAGCAGCCGAACCGTTAGATGCCATCGCGTTGGTAGAAAGGAAGAATGCATTACCATAACCACCAGTAGCTACCACCACAGCGTGACCGAAGTAACGCTCGATGCGGCCAGTAACGAGGTTACGTGCGATGATACCACGAGCGCGGTTCTCGCCGTTCTCGTCCTTGATCATAACTACATCCAACATCTCGTGACGGTTGTACATCTTCACTTTGCCCTTACCGATTTGGCGGCTGAGTGCAGAGTAAGCACCGAGGAGAAGTTGTTGACCAGTTTGACCCTTAGCATAGAAAGTACGAGATACTTGCGCACCACCGAAAGAACGGTTGTCGAGCAAGCCGCCGTATTCGCGAGCGAAAGGAACACCTTGAGCCACACATTGGTCGATGATGCTGTTGCTCACCTCAGCAAGACGGTACACGTTTGCCTCACGAGCACGGTAGTCACCACCCTTGATTGTGTCGTAGAAGAGGCGATATACAGAGTCGCCATCGTTTTGGTAGTTCTTAGCCGCGTTGATACCACCTTGTGCAGCGATAGAGTGTGCACGACGTGGAGAGTCTTGGATACAGAAGTTGAGGACATTGAAGCCCATCTCTGCGAGTGAAGCCGCAGCAGATGCACCAGCCAAACCAGTACCAACTACAATCACGTCAAGACGACGCTTGTTGGCTGGGTTGACCAACTTCTGATGGTCTTTGTAATTGGTCCATTTCTTCTCGAGTGGACCAGCAGGAATCTTCGCCATTTCAGGCGTAATAACCTGCGCAGTTTCTTTAGCTTTAGTCATATTGTTGTGTATTTATTTGCAATTTAACATTATGCACAGAGTTGGCCAATTCCGTAACCGAGGTAGTAGAGAACAACGATAGCGAAGAGACCTACTACGAGGGTAGCTACGATAGCACCAATGCATTTAACGCGCTTCATCCATACGAGATTGTTGAAGCCCATGGTGTGGAGAGCTGACCATACGCCGTGACGGAGGTGGAACCACAATGCAACGAGCCATGCCAAGTAAAGTACGCAGTACACTTGACCCCAGATAGGAGTGGTGAAGAGTGCCTTAACGAGGCCAGCACCATCGGTTGGAGCGAACTCAGATACAGAGAAATCGTGTGCACCCAAGATGTGCATGATCTCGGTGAACTGCATCTTGAACCAGAAGTTAGCCATGTGCAACACGAGGAAGCCGATTACGATGAAACCGAGCACCAACATGTTCTCTGACTCCCACTCAACGCCTTCGCGTTTTGCGGTTACAGCATAGCGATCTTTACCACGAGCCATACGGTTTTGGATGGTGAGGTAAAGTGCGTACGCAAAGTGCAACACTACCAAGAAAGCAAGGCCAGCGGTTGCGATCAATGCATACCAGTTAGCTCCAAGAATAGAGCAGATTACGTTGTAGGCCTCCTCCGAGAACACCAACGCGAGGTTCATCGCGCCGTGGAAAAGCAAGAAGAAAACCAAAGCCAAACCGGTGATACTCATCACCAGTTTACGGCCAATAGATGAATCTTTTAACCACATAAGTTTTTTGATTTTTGATTTGTTTATAATTATTGTTTAATGTTTCCATATTATGGGCCACAGCACATGGCACACCAATCAGCGTGCAAAGTTACGAAAAATATTTCACTCTACCAAATTTATTCTTAAAAAGTGTTGTAGAATATAAAAAAGCACCCTTTTGAGGTGCTTTTTGCGATATATTATTTGCAATAATATAGCTTAAATGCGTTCGAGGTACGCCAATGGCATCCATCCTATGTTATTGCCTACATGTACGCAACACCAGTCGCCTATCACTTCGTGAATCTCCACTTTTGTGCCTTCGTGCACGGTGAAGAGGTCGTTGCCTGAGCGGTCAGGCGAGGACTTAGCATTAACGATACCCTGCGTGATAATTGCCTCCGTGCGTTGGGTATCGCGTTGGTGTAGGCTACCCGCATTGGCGCAAGCCGCCACTGAGATAACCAATGCCACCAAACTGGTGTAGAACGCTGTCTTGCGCAGCCAAATGGTTTGGCTAAAAGCAAACAGGAAGAATCCTACTAATGCCAACACAAACAACAAGATAGACAATATGGTCCACGCATGTTGGCTGAGCGCATTGCGCACTGCTTTGAGCCCATTAGACAGGAAGAATGATTGGGTATCTTCGATATTATCAATGATACGCGATTGCGCGAACTGCAAGTTGTGCTTAGCATCTTTGAACGAAGGCTTGAGGCGCAGTGCACGCTCGTACGCCAAGATAGATTGTGCCAACTCGCCTTGCTTGAAATAGGCATTGCCCAGATTGTAGTACACCTCAGCCGAAGGTTGTTCCGTTAGGATTTGCTCGTATTGAATAGCTGCCTCTGTATAGTTGCCCTCTGCGTATTGAGCATTGGCATCGGCAAAAAGCGCAGTCAAAATTATGAATAGAAATTTCATAGCTTACAATTTTCTAATTGATTGATAATCTGTGTAGTATCATTATATATTTCTTGCATCGCATGATCGGATGTTGGTGCATAACGTGCGAACTCAGCAGTGGACAGCACATGCAACACATCCTTGACCAACGCTTCTGACACCCCTTTATTAGCAAGAATCTGTGCTATATTCTCCTTATTGAGTTGAGCAGTAGGGATAGAGAGACGATCGCTGAGATAGGTCCATGCGGCACGTTCAATCTCCTCAAAGAACGACTCTTTCTTGTTCTCTTTCAGCAGTTGTTCGGCTGCCTTAAGGCGACGTTGTGCCACCTTATTGGCCTTCTTGTAGCGCACTCGAGTAACATCCGCATTCTCCTTTATCTTCTTGCGGAAAATAATGAAGAGCAAAACTGCTATCAAAGCAGGTATCACATAACACAACCAAAAGGCAATTGTACCAAATGTGACGAAAAATTGGCGGTTGGTATATGGTGGCAATTCGCCCGCATAAATATAGCGAATATCAGAACCCAATTGCTGAATATCCTCCTTTTGCACAAAGTTATTGACCACCGCCGCATTCGCATCTTCAGTAGCAGAGCGTGCTATATTGAGTGTGTATTCAGGGGTAGTGAGCGTCTTGTAAGTATCAGCTTGCGTATCGTAATACGAGAATTTCACCGATGGTATGGTGTAGGTACCACCTGCACGAGGGATAGCCAGATATTTTATCGTCTTAGTACCGCTCACACCCGAAGTAGTATTGCGAAAATTATTAGTTACAGTAGGATCATACACTTCAAATCCCTCTGGCCAATCCACCGCTGGGGTCTTGAGTAGCTTCATATTTCCCGCACCCTGAATCGTAAGAGTCAGTGTAACGGATTCGTTGGCAGGCAAATCGGTACTTGAGATAGTGCTACTGATGTCAAATTGTCCTACACCTCCACTAAAACCTACTGGCTTACCTGCTGGCAATTCCGACACATGGATTGTCACTCCTGGCGAGGTCAATGCCTTATCAACGGTAACATAACTACCAAAGAAGTCATCAAAGATACTACGCACTTGGGCACGGTTCTGCACACGCAATCGAGCCTCAAACTGCGCTGGATCAATGACTATATCTCCGCTGCGCTGAGGGAACAACAAGGTGCGATATAGTACTGCCGTCTGATAGTTGCGCCCATTATAGTGCTCCAACTCCGTCTGTATCTCACCCATTTCCAGCTCTTGTTTCAAGAAACCTTTGAATTCAGGCAGACGTGTATTGTTGTTCATTTGCATCACATCCGCACCTGCAAAATAGATTTTATAACTCAACAGCAAGGCCTCCTGCTCGTGCACCTTGGTTTTGCTCACCAATGTGCGCATGAAGATATTGGCGTCGCTAACACTGCTATTATCACGCTGTTGGCCTGATGCATTACCGTTTGTATTGCGTTGCTGAGAGTTGGTGCCCGCATTGGTCGGTTGATCAGGTGGCAACACCGTGATACGCACGCCATTAGAAGTATATTGCTCGCCATCCACCTTGATAGTTGCAGGTGGAATAGTGAACGTTCCCTCATTGCTGGCTATGAGCGTGTAGGTAAACGTCTGTTGGAAAGTGGACGTCCGTTGACCATTGACGAAAGATGTCGATTGCGAGGTCGAGGTATAAGGACCTGCCACGTAATCAAAATCCGTAAACTCTGGAGCGCGCAAGTCTTTGCTGCGCTGATTCACCGAATAGGTGAGTTGGAATGGGCTACCAACAACCACTTGCGCAGGTGCAGAAGCCTTGAACACTACATCTTGCGCTATGGCGGTCAGTGCCATGCTGCTAATTAATAATATGGATAGTATCTTTTTCATAATCTTACCATTCTTTCTCTACGCGGCGTTTTTTGCCTTGTTGGCGTTTCAATTTTTCTTGTGTTTCTTGTTCATCTTGTTCAAGTGCCTGCAGTATTTGCTCTGCGGTCTCTTTATCCATCTGTTCCTCGCTCTGTTGTGGAGGCTGTTGATTCTGTTGTGGCTGTTGCTGAGGCGGTTGCTGCTGTTGAGTAGAATCGTTCTGCTGATTTTGTTGTTGATTTTGTTGCGACTGTTGCTGCTGATTCTGATTTTGTTGCTGTTGTTGCAGTTGCTGCATAGCCTTCACCAGATTGTAGCGTGTGTCATTGTCTTTGGGGTTCAGACGCAAGGACTGTTGATAGGCAGCCACTGCCTGATCATACTGCTGTTGCGCATACAGAGCATTACCCATATTGTGGTAGGTAGCTGCCAAACGGCTATCCACCTGCTCTTTGCGCGATGCATCATCGCTCTTGAGCAATTGTTCTGCCTTCGCATATTGCTCGGCGGCCTCAGGAAATTTCTCTTGACGGAACAGGGCATCGCCCAAGTTATAGTGCGCCTCGAACGATTCATTATTCTTGTCCAACGCACGACGATAGTTCACCTCGGCGTCTACATAGTTCGAATCCTTGTACTGCTTGTTGCCCAATCGCACATCAGGACTTTCGTGCTGCGCAAACAACATCGAGCCACAAGTCATGCATATAATGGTGATTAAAATACGGTTCATATCTTATACAGTTATCGAGTTTCGGTTTTTTCTTTGAATAGATCCATGCGTGTGAGGCGATGGTTCTTGCGCGAGAGAATAAAGAACTCTATCACCAACAGCATGAGCGCAATCAGCACAAACGACTGATACTGCTCGTTGTAATCGGCATATACGGTTGATTCCAATTCTGAGGTGGCGATACGATCCAATTCCTGTTGCAAAGCACGCATGGCGGTATTCGTATTATCGCAACGCACATACACGCCACTACCTGCCTGCGCTATCTGCTGACACATCTCCTCATTCAATTTGCTGACCACCACTTGTCCGCTACGATCTTTGATATAGTCGTTGCTTTCTGGTTTAGGGATAGGTGCACCTTCAGGCTTTCCTATTCCTATCACAAATGTTTGTATACCCATTTCCTGCGCTTTCTTAGCCGCAGCTATCGCATCATCCTCGTGGTTCTCACCGTCCGTGATAAGGATAATAGCACGCCCTGCTTCACTCTCAGGCGAGCCAAAAGAGGTGATAGCCGTTTGCAAAGCAGTACCGATAGCCGTTCCTTGCGTCTGAATCAAGTTCGGCGTGATTGTATTGAGGAACATCTTTGCCGACACGTAGTCACAGGTGATTGGCAACTGTGTAAACGCTTCGCCAGCAAATACCACCAGTCCCACCTTGTCATCCACCATGTTGTCAATCATCTTGCTCAACATCTGTTTCGCGCGGTCAAGACGATTAGGTGCCACATCCTCAGCGAGCATCGAATTGGATATATCCAATGCCACCATCACCTCTATACCTTGTCGCTTGACGGTATTCTCTTTTTGCCCAAACTGTGGGCGTGCTGCTGCCACTATCAGCAACACCAAGGCCACTACTAGCAGACTAAACTTACCTATCAGACGACTCTTAGACGCATCAGGCATCAATTCCGCCATCAACTCTGGGTCGCCAAACTCTGCCAACTGGCGCTGCTTACGCTTGGTGCACACTATGTACGCTATCACGAACACAGGTATCGTCATCAACCACCAAAGCATCTCTATATTTGCAAATCTAAACATAACCCTTTCCTTTACACTTTACATTTTACACTCTACGCTCTACGCTCTACACTCTACACTTTACACTCTACACTCTCCCCTACTCCGCCACAGTGCGCAGCACGAAGAATCGAATCAACACTTCCAATAACAGGCACATCAACGCTGCCGTCAAGAATGGCATAAAATGCTCAGTGCGTTTAGAATACTCACGAACACGAATCTTCGTCTTCTCCAATTGGTCTATCTGCTGATAGATATTACGCAGACTATTGTTGTCCGTTGCGCGGAAATACTCGCCGCCTGTCATTTGAGCGATATTGCGCAGAGTTGTTTCATCAAACTCCGAACTCATATACTGCTTTCCTATAGGTGTTTGTATAGGTACCAATTCCTCGCGCGTACCCACGCCTATCGCGTACACACGTATATTAAAGGTCTTCGCTATCTCCGCAGCCGTCTGAGGATCAATATCTCCACGGTTGTTACTTCCGTCCGTCAGCAGAATCACTACTTTCGACTTCGTAGGCGAGTCTTTCATGCGGTTGACCGCATTCGCCAAGCCCAAACCGATGGCTGTACCATCCTCTATCATGCCAAACTTCACCGAGTGAAACAGATTCACCAACACCGCATGGTCGGTGGTCAGCGGACATTGCGTGAAACTCTCACCTGCAAATACCACCAATCCTATTTGGTCATTCGGACGCGAGAGTACAAACTCCGTGGCCACAGCTTTCGCTGCCTCCAGACGATTAGGCTTCAGGTCTTCGCCGCGCATGGTACCCGAGATGTCCAATGCCATCATTATATCAATACCTTCGGTACTTTCTGACTGCCAACGATTGCTCAGTTGCGGACGCGCCAATGCCAACGAGAGCAAGGCTATACATGCCACACGCAATACAAATGGCACATGTATCAGCCACACGCGCAGACTCTTAGGCTGACGCGCCAGACTACTCGTACTCGACAGCTGCACTGTCGCACGCGCATGGCGCAACTTCCATATATACCACCCTACCACTGGCACCAGCAGCAAGAGCAGAAACAAATATCCTGGATTCGCAAAACTCATATCTCTAAACACTAAACTCTAAACACTAAACACCGTCCTCTAAACGCTCTACGGTTGTTTCCTTCACCAATGCATATGCGCTACGCAGACTCTGCTCATTCTCATCGGGCGTAGTCGTCCACTTCGCAAATTTCACCAAGTCCGCCAATGTCAGCATCTTACGCAGTTGTTCGTACAACTCTTTCTGACTACTGAGCAATGGACGCATAGCGCGCAATGTCTCATCCGAAGTCTGCTCCACACTGCTCACTTCAAAGCGGCGGTCGATATACTCGCGCACCACATCCGTGAGTTGCGTATGGTATTCCTTCACCTGTCCCGTCTGCCAAATCTTCTGTTCACGAATAGCATCCAGTTTCTCCAGTGCCACTTCCTCAGCAGGGCGCAATGGTTCTGGCTCGGCCGTCACCTCTTCGCCTTTACGCATTCGACTTTGCAGGTAGGTGATCAGGTAATATCCGCCTACTCCTACACCTGCTATGGCCAACGCCAACAGCACCCAGCGCAGTATCCCCCACCACCAAATAGGGGCATTGTATATACCCTTAATATCGGTGATAGCCATGTCGGCACTATCCATCTCAAAGGGTTGTACCACATTCAGCATCAGCGACTCGCTCCACACTGTATCATCGCCGCTCACAAAGGGCAATGGAGCGATATAGAACAGCGAGTCCTCAAACGAGGTTAGGGTCAGATATTGATTATACTGCACCCTTCCATCATTCAGCACAGTAGTGTCTACGATGGTCTTATCCACGATCTCGATACCCGAAATCAGTTGCTTATCCAGCTTAGGCATCTGCACCTGTTCGCCCACCTCGCAGGTGGCGCGCAAATGCAAATCAGCCTGATCGCCGATAAACAAGGTGGTACTATCTATTGCGGCACTTACCACCAGTGCCAAAATCGTCATTAGCATCTGAATAGTTGCATTAAGGCTTTCACATAATCTTCATCCGTGCGAACGCTCACATAGTCCACGCCAGTACGGGTGAAGAGTTGTTGTATCTCATTTTGGTTGTCGCGCCATGCTTGACCATATTGATCACGCACCGAAGCGATAGCTGTATCCACCCACAGGTCGCCACCTGTCTCCGCATCATGGAACTTCACCAACCCGATATTAGGCATCTCCGCTTCGCGACGGTCATAAATCTGTATCGCATTCACTTCGTGGCGATTAGATGCAATCATCAATGGCTTGTACATATCGCCCGAACCAATAAAGTCCGAAATCAAGAATGCCGTACAATGGCGCTTCTGCGCATTGGTAAAATACTGCAAGGCTTGCGCCACGTCCGTTCCCGTAGAGCTGGGCTCAAAGCTCAGCAACTCGCGAATGATATGCAGCACATGCGTCTTTCCCTTCTTGGCAGGAATAAACTTCTCTATCTTGTCCGAGAAGAAGATCACACCCACCTTATCGTTGTTCGCAATCGTGGAGAATGCCAATGTCGCAGCCACTTCGGCCATCATATCGCGCTTCATTTGGCTCAGCGTACCAAAATGGCGACTACCCGACACATCCACCAACAGCATCACCGTCAGCTCGCGCTCCTCCTCAAACACCTTCACATAGGGTTTATTGAGTCGTGCCGTCACATTCCAGTCAATAGAGCGCACGTCGTCACCTGGCTGATACTCACGCACTTCCGAGAACGCCATTCCGCGTCCCTTGAACTGCGAGTGATACTCGCCAGCGAAGATATTGCGACTCAACTTACGAGCCTTTATCTCTATCTTCCGTACCCGTCTTAATAGTTCTTCAGAGGTCATTCTCTCTAAATTCTAAACTCTAAACACTAAACAAATCAAGGAACTTGCACCGCGTTCAATATCTCAGTTATCACATCTTCAGTGGTGATATTGTTTGCCTCGGCCTCGTAGGTCAGACCGATACGGTGACGCAGCACGTCATAGCAAACGGCACGCACATCCTCTGGTATCACATACCCACGGCGATGAATAAAGGCGTATGCACGCGCTGCCAACGCCAAACTGATACTTGCACGAGGCGAACCGCCGAAGGCGATCATAGCCTTCATCTTCTCCAGTCCGTATGCCTCTGGCTGACGAGTAGCAAACACGATGTCTACGATATACTTCTCAATCTTCTCATCAATATACACCTCGCGAACGATTTGGCGCGCTTTTAGAATGTCCGACTTCTCCAATATAGGTTTCACCACCACTTTCTCGCCCGTGATGTTTTGGCGAATAATCTGCATCTCCTCCTCTTTCTTTGGGTAGCCAATGACTACTTTCAGCATAAAACGGTCGGTTTGCGCCTCTGGCAATGGGTAGGTACCCTCTTGCTCAATTGGGTTTTGCGTAGCCAAAACCAAGAATGGCTCTTCCAGTTTATAAGTCTGCTCACCGATAGTGATTTGACGCTCTTGCATGGCCTCCAACAGCGCACTTTGCACCTTCGCCGGCGCACGGTTGATCTCATCTGCCAACACAAAGTTCGCAAAGATTGGACCTTGTTTCACCTTAAACTCCTCAGTTTTTTGCGAGTAGATTTGTGTACCCAACACATCGGCTGGTAACAAGTCAGGTGTAAACTGAATACGGCTAAAGTCGCCTTTCACCAACTTCGCCAATGTATTGATTGCTAAGGTTTTTGCCAAACCAGGCACACCTTCCAACAGAATATGTCCGTCTGCCAGCAGACCGATCAACAGACTTTCCACCAAGTGTTTTTGACCTACAATAACTTGGTTCATGCCCATCGTCAGGGCATCAATAAACGAACTCTCGCGCTCAATGCGCTCTTGCAATTCGCGAATATCTACAGTAGTTTGCATATATTATGTTATTTATTATTGATTCATTTATGAGCATGTTTATTCATTTATGAGCATAAGCATGTTTATTCATCTATGGGCATAAGTTCATTTATAGGCATGCCAAATCGCACTCCTTTTTATATACACAAAAACCGTGCCAAATATTTTAGTTTCTTGTTATTTTTGCATCTTCATTGTCCATCACCCCAAAAAACCTTGCATTGTCTTCATTGTCTCTATTGTCATTTCCCTGCCGTGGCACAATGTTGGTGCCACGGAAATAATCGTTCGAGCGAATGCGAGATAAGAATAGTTGTCTATGTTGTCTTTATCCTTATTTCCGTTTAATCATTCTCTTTATTGTTGATCGTCATTGTCTTCATTGTCTCCAAAGTTATCTAAGTTGTCTTTACAGTATGCTTGTAACTGTATTGTTGTTTCTCTCGCCGTGGCACAATCTTGGTACCTTTTTCGCCCCTCTGATGTCTCTACGCATTCCCGATACATACCCGATACATACCCGACACATACCCGATACATATGTATACCCCGTGAATACTCCCCGAATACCCCGCGTATACCCCATGAATACCCCACCCAAAGGATCTCTATGAGAGAAGTGACATTTTCTTCCCCTTTGGCTATTGTGTGCACGGCGGTGGCTCGCCGTGTTGTTATTCCCCCTGCCGTGGCACAATGTTGGTGCCACGGTAACAATCGTTCGAGCGAATGCGAGATAAGAATAGTTGTCTATGTTGTCTTTATCCTTATCTCCGCTTAATCATTGTCTTTATTGTTGATCATCATTGTCTTCATTGTTGATTTACCTCCCTTTTCGCTCGCAGGAACATTGATTGCGAGCGCAATATTGTCGGTATTGTCGTCCACACCTCTCACTGGTTTTGTGCTCGCGGTTTCCCCGCGAGTAAAAAAATCGCACAAATGCGCGCCTTTTCTTGCATATATCAAAAAAAAATCGTACCTTTGCGCGCTTATTTAAAACAAACGAATATTAACATCACATAATCTCAATATGAAGACTAAATTATTTACCCTACTTGCTGTTTCGTTCATTACGACCATGACTGCTGCATACGCAGCTAACATCACTTACCAACTCAACGGCGGTGTGACCAACGACTATGGTTGGATGAGCAAAAATGACATGTTCCAAGCGTGTATGGCTGACTGCGGAGTCACTGGCCTTGCCTCTCTTGACCAGTTGCAAGCGGCAGGCGATGCTTCATTCACCACTATTGCTGGCAAATTAACCGACGTCTCAGGCATGCTCAGTAATTCCAAATGGGACTGGCTTGAAGCATACATCATGTCTGTACAAAACGCCGAAGCAGGCGCTACAGCCTTGGTAGAAGGTACCACTTCAGCTGGCTGGCGTTATGCAGTAGCAGCTTTCTTCTTGGAGATGAAGCGCACTGGCTGGCCTGCATCCGCTGACTTCTCTGATGCAGGTAGAGTAGAGGTTTTCCAATCTGCATGGAAGCATGGTTTTGCCAACCCCACCAACCCAACCACCACATTCACACTCAATGCCCCATACAAGGCAAACGACACTTTTAAAGGTTGGTACACCACCGCCACTTTCTCTGGCGCGCAAGTAACAACGGTCAACGCCTCTACTACTGGCACTTTGTACGCCAAATGGGCATCTTCCGTACAACCTGCTACGAAGGACACCTATGCTTACCCAAAAAGAGACAATAAATATAGCCTCACAAACAATTGGCTTTACTCTGCTGTTGAAGGCAACTTCGACTCCAACCAACCAGGTCAAACCGACTATGTGCGTGGCATGGACACCAAAGACGGAATCATCTACTTCATCAACCGCGAGACTGCCTCTATTACGCGTATTGACGGTGCCACAGGCAAAATGTTAGCACCCATTAACATCACAGGCACACACTTATTCGAAACGCAAACCAATGGCACTTGGGCGAGTGCCGTCATATTCCCATACAATGACATCCATTTTGATAGCGCAGGCAACTGTCTAATTGGATCTTTGTCAAGCGGAAACAATCATTTTATGATTTACGAAGTCAACCTCACAACAGGTGCAGCAACACTGCTCATTGATGAGTGTTTATGGGACAACCCTACCTACGACCAATTGCCTATTCGTTTTGATGCCTTCGGCGTATATGGCGACATACACAACAATGCTTGTATCATGGCTGCCAATGCCAATAGTCAAACATTCGATGTCTTCCGTTGGACTATCACCAATGGCACTGTTCACCCTGGAGAACGAATCAATATAACAGTCAATGCCAACCAGTCTTTGGCAGCAGGTAAAGCAGGTTGGGGCGGATCGCCACGCATTTTCCCTCAAAACGAATCGGGTTCACTGTTCTACGTAGATGGTTTCAACACCCTACCTATGCTTTGCGATGACGGAGGCAACGTAATTGGAGATTTCATCATGTGCTCCACAGGCACACAAATCCAGAACAACGCCAGCAACTCCACTACCTTGGCAACGGGTCACAATGGTTGCCAAGAGTTTGAAGTCGGTGGCGAACATTTCTTAATCATGGCTGCCACTAATACAGTATCCACCCCTCCTTCGGCTTTTGCGCTCTATCGCTTTGCCAACCGAAGCCTCGGATTCGAGAGCTTAGAGCCACTATGGTTCTTCCCTAACGAAGGCTTTGGCACCCTGACCAACAGTACTCGTGTAGCCATACCTTCCGTAGAAGTGATAGATGATAAGACGGCAACTATCTATCTTTACGCGCAAAACAACGGCTACGCCTCCTACACGCTCACCACGCCAGGCAAAGTGGAACCAACCAAAGAGTACGCCACTATCTGTTCAGGCGAATCCTACACATGGCAAGGCAACACCTATACCCAATCGGGTACATACACCACAGAGAACGCCATACTATACCTCACCGTTCTCCCTACTCAAGTATCCGAAGAGTACATCACCGCCTGCGATTCTTACACGTGGAATGGTCAAACCTATACCCAAAGCGGTACATACACCTACACCACCACCGCTGCCAATGGATGCGATAGCATCGCCACATTATACTTGACTATCAACCAAACGCAATATGCTGATGAAACAATAGTAGCCTGTGATTCCTACACTTGGAATGGTCAAACCTATACCCAAAGCGGTACATATACCTACACCACCACCGCTACCAATGGCTGCGATATTATTGCAACTCTCCACCTAACCATCAACCATAGCGAAGTAAGCGCGACCGAGTACGCTACTATCTGCTATGGTGAGACATACACATGGAACGGTCAAACCTACTCAACTACAGGCGAGTATAGTATCGTTCTGTCCAATACCCTCGGCTGCGATAGTGTGGCTACCCTCCACCTTACCATACTCCCAGAGGCTATTGTAATAGAGGAGTCCATTACCCTCAACGAGGAAAACTTGCCATACCTTTGGCGTGGGCAACAGTGCTACCAATCAGGCAAATACTTGGATAGCGAACCGTTCGCCAACTATCCATACTGCGATAGCGTAATTCACGTGCTCAATCTCACTACTGAAGCACCTAACAAATTAGGCGACAACCTCTATTGGCACTACAGCAACAACACCCTCACCATCACTGGCTCAGGTGCCATGTACGACGACCCTGACCGTCTCTCTTACCGTAACGAGGCATGGTATCCCGCACGAGTGAATCATGTCAGCCTGTCTACTGAACTCACCCATATCGGCAGCGTCGCCTTTGCAGACTGTGCCAACCTCACTCATATTGACATCCCAAGCAGTGTCACCAGCATTGGCGATGGTGCTTTCTCATGGACGGGCTTGCAGTCTGTCACTATCCCTGCCTCCGTCACCGAATTGGGCGAGCAAGTCTTTGAGGCTTGCAACAACCTCCAGACTATCATATACGAGGGCTATCCTACCGTTATCAGCAACCAAGCCATTCATCCGCTCATTGGTTGCGTTCACCTTGATACCGTCATTGCGCCTGCTGCCCTGTGGCATTGCGCTAATGCCGACAAGGCATTGGAGAACCGCTATGGCATACCACAC
>JAZOOG010000024.1:0-26385 GCA_045654945.1 Paludibacteraceae bacterium | reverse complement strand
AATGAAACAATTAGATTTGACCCAGTACGGCATCGTAGGTACAACCGAGATCGTACACAATCCTTCTTACGAAGTACTCTTCGCAGAGGAGACAAAAGCAGAATTAACTGGCTTTGACAAGGGCCAAGAGACTGAGCTTGGCGCAGTAAACGTGATGACAGGTGTTTACACTGGTCGTTCTCCAAAAGACAAATTCATTGTAGATGACGCACAAAGTCATGACAATGTTTGGTGGACAAGCGAGGAATACAAGAATGACAACAAACCAATGACTGAGGCTGCTTGGGCTGTAGTTAAAGATCTCGCTATCAAAGAGCTCTCTAACAAACGCCTCTTCGTAGTAGACGCTTTCTGCGGTACTAACCCTGATACTCGTATTGCTGTTCGCTTCATCGTTGAGGTAGCATGGCAAGCACACTTCGTTACCAACATGTTCATCCAACCTACCGCTGAGGAGTTGGAGAACTTCGAGCCTAACTTCGTGATCTACAACGCTTCTAAGGCTAAAGTTGAGAACTACGCTGAGCTCGGTTTGAACTCTGAGACTTGCGTGGCATTCAACACTACCAGCCGCGAGCAAGTGATCCTCAACACCTGGTACGGTGGTGAGATGAAGAAGGGTATGTTCTCTATGATGAACTACTTCTTGCCTTTGCAAGGTATCGCTTCTATGCACTGCTCTGCTAACACCGACATGAACGGTGAGAACACCGCAGTATTCTTCGGTCTTTCTGGTACAGGTAAGACTACCCTTTCTACCGATCCTAAGCGTCTCCTCATTGGTGACGACGAGCACGGATGGGATGACAACGGTGTGTTCAACTTCGAGGGCGGTTGCTACGCTAAGGTTATCAACCTTGACAAGGAGTCTGAGCCAGACATCTACGCTGCTATCAAGCGCAACGCTCTCCTCGAGAACGTTACTGTGGATGAGAACGGCAAGATCGACTTCACCGACAAGAGCGTTACTGAGAACACCCGCGTAAGCTACCCAATCAACCACATCGAGAAGATCGTTCGCCCAATCTCTGCTGGTCCTGCAGCTAAGAACGTTATCTTCCTCTCTGCTGATGCATTCGGCGTATTGCCTCCAGTATCTATCTTGACTCCAGAGCAAACCAAATACTACTTCCTCAGCGGCTTTACTGCTAAACTCGCTGGTACTGAGCGTGGTATCACAGAGCCAACTCCTACTTTCTCTGCTTGCTTCGGCCAAGCATTCTTGGAGTTGCACCCAACCAAATATGCTGAGGAGCTCGTAAAACGCATGGAGAAATCTGGCGCTAAGGCTTACCTCGTTAACACTGGCTGGAACGGTACTGGCAAGCGTATCTCTATCAAGGATACACGTGGTATTATCGACGCTATCCTCGGTGGTGATATCCTCGAGGCTCCAACCAAGAAGATTCCATTCTTCGACTTCGAGGTTCCAACTGCATTGCCAGGTGTTGATCCTGCCATCCTCGACCCACGCGACACTTATGCTGACGCTGCTCAATGGGAAGAGAAAGCTAAGGACTTGGCTGGTCGTTTCATCAAGAACTTCGCTAAGTACACCACCAACGAGGCAGGTAAAGCTCTCGTTGCAGCTGGCCCACAACTCTAATCATTTAGAGAATAAATATTCCAAGAAGGTGTGTCTATAGACGCACCTTCTTTTTTTCCTTATCTTTTACGCACTATTCACGCACTATTCACGCACAATACACGGACAATACACGCACAATAAGCGCACTATTCCTTTCACTTCCGTGGAGGATGAAGATACAATCTCCGCCTTTACACCTTACACCCTACACTCTACACTCTACGCCCTACACTATCACTTTTATTAAGATTGCTATCTCTTTTACCTCTCTTATACCTTGCCTGGTTTTACCGAGAGAACTCCGAGAGAAGACCGAGAGAAGAGCGCATCAACTCCCTGTCAAAAAAAGTTCTGTTTCTTAAGATTGATAACCTAAAAAGGTTGACTCTGTTTCTGAAAAGGTTGACTAATGTCCTAAAGAGATTGACTCAATTCCTAAAAACATTTCCTCATTTTGAGGTATACTTTGCGATTCCGCCCGCAAGAAAATCTCCGCCTCTCAGCAAAAAAATACCTCTAAAGCGACTTTTATTTGCATATCCACAATTTTTTTACTATCTTTGCGGGCGGAATGAAGTAGTACTTTACACAGTCGACTATACCCCATTAAAGAATATATCAACGAATAAAAAACTTGTCATGGAAACTGAAAAAAGAGGAACAAAAATCCTGCCTACTATTTTAATCATTTTAATTGTTGTAGCAGGTGGCATATTGGTGTACAATAACACCCAAGAGAAGCAACCAATAGAGGATAAAACCGTCGTTGTTGATGACAACAAAAAAGAGGATGCTTTGGTAAATGACCAATTGCAGAAAATGCAGCAGCAGATTTCTGCACTTCAACAAGAAGTAAAGACGCTAAAATCAGAGATTAAACAACTCAAAAGCAATACGACTACACCAGCGATAGTTCCAAATCCCCCGCAAACCACCCAGAAGGCTACAACTGTTACTAATACCACATCTAGTCAACCTCAAACGCCAAGCAAGAACGACATTACAATGACCAAATTCTCCTGCGATTGGGTAGATTCACGCGGAACTATAGCTTTGAAAAATAATCTTCAGCAGGAAGTTACGGCAGTCAAAGGTCGCGTTATATACTATGACATGAAAGGAGAGATGTTAGATTATGTTGATTTTACAAAAAAAATCACTATTGCACCTGGTATGACCAAAAGTTTCGAAGTAAATCGGTACGGGTATAGTGAGAGTTACGCATATTATAAAGGTCAGGTAAGATCATCAACCCCTGACCGCAAATTCAAAGTAGAGTTTCAACTCCAAGGGTATAATGTAAAATAGTGTTATTCTTTCAATGAACACTTTCCTCATAACAATCATGTGTTGTAGCGGCATACTTCTAGTAGCCTATTTTGTTGTGGGAAATAAATCAAAACGCCGTTATAGAGAGATTGCTGATTCCTTACGGGATTTCATTTCTCAAACTGAAAAACTATATTTAAAAGGGACATATAAAGTAAGGTTTGATAGTCGTCTTGATGAATTGTATGCTAGTATAAAGGAACTACAGAGTTTTGCGTTGCGATATGCCAAAAGTAGTGCTTCATCAGAAGACGAAAAACAACTTTGCCAAGCATTTGTTAAGCGAGTTGAAGACTACCCAATCGCAAAAAAGCACTATATTGCTATCTACGAAACATATCAATATATAATGCTGCATATAGAGAGTGCTCGTTCATCTTTTAATAGATATATTGCAGATGATCACTACATAACACATTCGGAACAAGAATACTACAGAAGAACTTACCAAGAACTTTATACCAAAGCATCTTTTTTCTATGAGAATGCCTATTCTGCTGAACTTACAGATGTGGAATTAAAGGAGAGAACGCTTATATACAACTTTATTTCTCGCTTTGGTAAATTAGATGATACTATACAAAAACACAATGCAAATTTTGAGCAAAAACAACTCGTAAATCATAAAGTGTTTTTTGATACAGTGTTAGCATATCCACTAGATGCTCAACAAAAACATGCTGTGCTGTCATTAGAGGATAATACTCTCGTGGCAAGTGCTGCTGGTAGCGGTAAGACTTCTACCATGGTTGCCAAAATCAAATACCTAATAACCTGCCTAGACTATAATCCAGAGAATATACTTGTTCTTACCTATACGCGCAAAGCGGCTGAGGAATTGACACAACGCTTAGGGTATGGGGACAAATTATACTGCTCAACATTTCATAGTTTAGCATTAAAGATCATAGGCGAAGCAACAGGGAAAAGACCTGCAATTGCTGATGAAAAAACAATCCAACTCACATATCAACAACTCCGTAAAACGGACGCATATACTCAAGCTATTATTGAATATCTAGAAGACTTTACAAATGGTATTCAGTATGAATATGACTATGACATACAAAGTGACGATGAATATAAAAAGATGACAGATGAACTTCGCCAACAACAGTATGTACCAGATAGAACAGGAAGATTTCCTGCTATTAAGAGTATGCAGGAATTTGAGATTTGTAAGTACCTCTTTAATAATGGCATTGAATATGAGTACGAATGTGCTTATGAATATAGCACGGCAGATGAAACACACAGAGAATACTTACCAGACTTCTCTATCTTTTATGAGGTAGATGGAGTTAAAAAACGTATATATTTAGAACACTTTGGTATTGATAGAAATGGTAAAGTGGCAAAATTCTTCGGTGATGATACCTACTCGTATGAAGAGGCAAATCAAGCTTACAATGATGGTATAGTCTGGAAACGCCAATTGCACCAAGAACACAATACCATCTTGATTGAAACCACGAGTGCTATGTTCCAAGATTACACTTGGAAGAACAAACTTGAAGAGCAACTCAAGCAACATGCTGTTCCTTTTAAACCAAGGCAATTAAAAGAAATATCAGAGAAAACAGCCGATGAATTAGAGATGCAAGACGAGTTGTTTGTTAAACTAATAGAGGCATTTATTTCTCTTATGAAGTCCAATTTATACACATTAGATATAGTTGAAGAAAAAATACTTAGCGAAATCTTTACACGTAAGACATACAAAACTCTTGCTCTATTTCAGAATATCATCCGTCCCGTTGTAGTAGAATATACTCAACGCCTAAAGGAATCTGCTCAGATTGACTTTATAGATGCAATCATAATGGCGACAGATTTCGTTCGTAAAAAAATGTACAAAAATACAATTGATTATATTCTTGTGGATGAATTCCAAGATATATCAAAAGACCGATACGAACTCATACAAGCTTTACGAACTGACTTCCCTCGTACTAAACTATTTTGCGTAGGGGATGACTGGCAATCAATATACCGATTCGCAGGAAGCCAGTTAGACTTATTTACACGCTTCCAAGATTACTTTGGTTATACCGATGAATGCTATATTGAACAGACATATCGGTATAATGACCCCATTCTATCTTTAGCATCTAAGTTTGTACTCCGAAACCCTAATCAAAAGAAAAAAAATGTTCGCAACCCATTGAAAGACAAGGCAGCACCTACAAACATCCATTTTTATCCATTTGCCAATCCAAAACAGCAAGCAGACGAAATTATACGCATAGTTAATTCATATCCAGAAGATGAAAAAGTCGCCATTTTGGGTCGCTACTCATATTCATGGATGTTCCTAAAAAACATTCAGTTTGAAAAGAACAAAGTTGTAATACATGTTGATAAGGAACAAAAAGGCAAAGTTACCATAGAAATAAACGGTCGTAAATGTCGATACCTTACAGCACATAGTTCGAAGGGACTAGAAGCAGACCATGTTATCATAATCAATTGCAATGCAGGAGAGCAAGGTTTTCCTTCGGAAATTGTTGATTCTCCAGTGCTTCAATATGTACTCAATGAAGGCGATGACTTCCCCTATTCTGAGGAACGCCGCCTATGGTATGTGGCTATTACACGTGCAAAGAAAAATCTACATGTTTTATATAATCGTTCAATGCCTTCGGCTTTTATTACTGAACTGTATGAGATATTGCACCCTAAACCTAAGCCCAAACCAAAAGTGGACAACAAAGAGTGGAACCCTTTCAAATTGGCAAAAATACAACCACAGCAGCACAACAACGATACAAAAGTCGTTGCTATTATTGATGCCGATCAAATACTTGAAATTAAGTATTTTAAACGAGGTTCAACACGTTATATTATTCGACTTAAAACAGGTACTGTAGTGCAAGCTTGGGGATCGCAATCCCTTACCTCTGCATCTCAATACAAAATCATTGCGTTAAAAAATGGAGGTAAAGAAAATTGGGTATTGTGTAATGTTAGTAACAACTAGTAACTATTGATTAAAAACGGAAATCTAGAATTCCCGATTACTGCGACATCAGCGAACATAGGTACGCCTGCGGTTGGCTTATTGGCAAAGATTATATGTATCTGAATTATATTCTTTCAGCCCAACAAACTGAATATATCTACATCATTAATTAAGGCACAACATCCTAACATAGCCATTCTTCGGCACAATCTTCGCGCGCGAAAACTTTTTTCAAAAAAAAATACACCCATGCGGAAGTGCTTATAATATAGCCACTTCCGCATGCTTTATATGTCACTTTCCACTCATAATTCTCCAACCTTCGGCACAAAACCATTTCCGTGCCGAAGATTTTTGCAGCATTATTATAGAGATGCGTTTATAGATAGCCACCGAAAGCCCACAGATCTCCTATAGATGTCCTATCGTGGTCGCCTAACCCGCAGGAAATTTATCCTATACCAAAGGTATACTAAGGGTATACAAAATACAGGGGCATACTCGCCTTTATTCTCCCCGTGTACAATCCGCCACCTAATCCGCTGATTTTCACGCACACTCGCGTTAATCGCGTGTACAAATGCACATAAGGCTTGCATATTCGCGAAAAAAGCATTACCTTTGCAAACGAAATGGAAATGCAAGTGCTTAACATACCTATAGCGGAAATCCTCAACATGCTCATCATGCTGTTGGGCGTGGCGATTGTCATCATCGCTGCTATCTCATACCACAAACGAAGTTCCATTCGTATGCAAGCTGCCCATCAGAAGATTGATGAGTTGTCTCAACGCATGGCCGAGCAAGAAAAAGCACTCCTCAAACAACAATACCTCTACGATTTAGACAAACGCCTAACTTCTATCCGCACGCAGCACCCCATTCCAGAGAAAACATGGACAAACTATCACTCTATGCTCCAAAACATTGACAACCAACTCAACAATTGGATTGCATCATTCGAAAGTCGTACACAATTAGCAGAACGCGAGGTACAATTCTGCACCTATCTCCTCGTTTACCCTCACCTAACCTTAGACGAAATCGCGCAATATATCTGCTATTCCGAAAAGAGTATCCGCAACTACAAACAGCGAATCGCTCACAAACTAGGCGTATCATCTGCCGATTTGCACGAACACTTGCAGAATGATATGCTGAGCTATTTATATAACGATACTATTAACCCTAAAAAATAAGCCGTATGAAAACAACAAACTTCCTTCCACTATCTCAATCTATCCTATGGATAACCCTATTAGCTTCAATCATCATACTCGTCGGAATAGGAGTCATAGTCTATCAATGGTTACAATTCCATCAACCTCATCTACTATTCGCCCTCATCCTGCTCGTCGTAGCCCTACTCAGTTGTATGGTGCTCATCCCTCGCAAACTAACGGTAACAACAGAAGAGATTAATATACACCTCCTCGCTTGGAAAATCAATATTCCAGCCGACGAAATCGTGAAGATAGAACACTATCCACACGGTATTCAATCCAGTCGCATCGCAGGAGCAGGTGGCTTCTTTGGCAACCTGGGATTGTTTACTTGCAAAGAATGTGGCAAACACTTGTCTTTGATTACCGACCCGATGGATGTTTGCATCATCACCCGCAAAAACAAAATGCCAATCGTGGTGAGTGTAGCAGACAACAGCGTTTTCGACGCAATCTCTAAAGTACAAGAAAAAAATTAAACAAATTCCAATATTTATTTGCATAAACCATAGAAAATTACTACCTTTGCCGTCGAATTCATTAAAAACACACGTTGCCTATGAGATAAAATTACTACTTTTGCAAACAAACAACTATTTAAAATCATTAAGTTATGAAGAAAATTCATTTTTCATTGCTCATGCTAGCAATCGTAGTAATCTGCACATCGTGTGTAAAAGAACCGCAACCAATGGCTTACATCACAAGTCACTTAAATTTACCTATCACTCTTTACTCCGAAAAAGACTCAGTTTTCCTTGCACCTATGCAACGAACATATTTGTGCGATGTTGAGGTGGAAAATGGAAAATTTATTCATTGCGGAGGCATTAATTGGGTATTTAGTGTATTTGAACCTATAGTAAAAATAGGGTTATTAGATACGACATATGCTGTACCAGAACAATATCAAAAGTTCTTAGCGGATGTAGATTCGTATATGTATCATCTTAGTTATAGTAGCAGTAGTTCATCCTCCGTGAAGTACGAAAGCAGTAACTACGACTACTATTTGAAAGCTGACTTTGTCGAAGATATTATTAAGGCATCCGTAGCAAATAAATAGTTTTTTTTCAACACAATCTCTGAAGTACAAGAGAAAAATTAAAACTTATATTCTATCTTCAACCGTATTTTGAGCCAAAATCACCAAAGTATTTGGTTATATCAAAATAATTGTGTAACTTTGCACCAAAAATAACGTTATCGGTATGAAAACAAAAGTATTATTCATGTGCATGGCCATCTGTGCCATGATGACGGGATTGGTTAGTTGCGAACCGATCAACAATGAGCATTCACCATTAGTGGGACATTGGACAGTAGAAGGCAATTCGACCCGTACCATTGAATTTGACCACGAAAAAGCCACCGTCATTACATTCGACAACGAAGGCGAGGTGTACGGACGCACATTCTTTGAATATATTATTGATAGAAAGAAGGTATATTTTGCCGTTTATACCGCAGATTTGCAATTGTATGTACATGAATGCGACTATCGTTTTGACGGAAATACTTATGTGATTATTACTGGATTAAATCCAATCTTATACTACGGAAGTTCTATAGATTCGTCCTACAATCCCAACGCTGAAGTTACGTTAAAAAGGAAATAAATCAGCACTATACAAAGTGCAATAACTAAAAAACATCATAAAAAAGTTGTCGAAAGGCAACTTTTTTTGTATAAAACTTCCCATCCAGAGAGAAAGGCGGTATAGTATTTGTAGCAAAGCGCAGGAGAAGTAAAAAAATATAATACAAATTATTGTATTATGTTGCATATGTCAAAAAAAAAGCGTAACTTTGTCGCGATTTTGGGTAGTAGGCTTTTCGCTCTTGTACAACTACCGCATGAATTGACATACAAACGATAGACAAATGATCTAACAAAATAAAGATTATGAACGGAATAGAGAAAATAGGAGAATACTTTTTGCTGATGGGACGCGTCTTTCGCACACCCGACCGCTGGCGCATGTTCTGGCGTCAAATGAGCCGTGAGATGGAGAAACAAGGATTAGAATCTATCCTTATCACGCTGATTGTTAGTGTGTTTATGGGTGCCATCATGACCTTGCAAACGAAACTCAACACCGAAAACCCCTTGCTACCAGCCTACTCTACTGGTTTGGTCACACGCGACTGTATCCTCTTGGAGTTCTCCAGCACCATCCTCTGCTTGCTGTTAGCAGGCAAAGTAGGCAGTAACATCGCATCCGAGATTGGCACCATGCGTATCACTGAGCAGATTGACGCCATGGAGATTATGGGTGTCAATTCGGCTAACTACTTGATTTTGCCAAAGATAGTGGCATTTATGGTTATGATGCCATTGTTGGTAACCCTATCTATGTTCATGGGTCTATTGGGCGGTTATGGCATCAGCGCCATTACGAATGTATTGCCCATATCGGAGTATCTGCTGGGTATTCAGTACGCATTTATCCCATTCTATGTATGGTACTCTTTTATTAAGACCATCGTCTTCGCCTTCGTGATAGCCAGCATGGCTTCGTACTATGGCTATTATGCTCGTGGTGGCGCACTTGAAGTAGGAAAAGCCAGCACAAAGGCAGTGGTTAACAGCAGCATAGTCATTCTTCTCTTGGATGTTGTATTAACAAACCTCATGCTCAACTAACTCAAAATTCTTAATTCGTAATTCAAAATTGGTATGATACAGGTAAAAGATGTAGTAAAGAGTTTTGACGGAAATGTGGTATTGAATCATGTATCTGCAAACTTTGAGGATGGTAAGGTGAATATGATCATCGGTCAATCTGGAAGCGGAAAGACCGTGCTGATGAAATCTATGATTGGACTTCACCAAATCAATGGTGGAGAGATTATCTTTGACACCCGCAACGGACAGCAGAATCTGGCAGCCATGAGCGAGAAGGAGGTACGCATGTTGCACCGCGAAGTGGGTATGCTCTTTCAGGGCTCTGCGCTGTTTGACAGCATGACCGTACAAGAGAACGTGATGTATCCATTAGAGATGTTCTCAGACATGTCCCGCCAGGAGATGGTAGAACGTGCACGTTTCTGCCTCTCGCGTGTGGATATGCCCGAGAGAGCACACCAACTGATGCCAAGCGAAATCAGTGGCGGTATGCAAAAACGCGTGGCGATTGCCCGAGCCATTGCCCTCAACCCGCGCTACCTCTTCTGCGATGAACCTAACTCAGGTCTTGATCCCAAGACCAGTTTGGTTATCGACCAACTGATACAAGACATTACGCAGGAATATAATATCTGCACCATTGTCAATAGCCACGATATGAATTCTATCATGGAGATAGGCGACAATATCGTGTTCCTGCGCAACGGCGTGAAAGAATGGCAAGGTAGCCGACACGACATCTTCCATGCGGATAACGAAGCACTCAACGACTTCGTATTCGCAAGCGAATTGTTTAAAAAAGTAAAACAGGCAAATGGATAAAAGATTGATTTACATACTCTTATTGCTGATTTCTATGACACTTTTTGCACAGCAGAAACCAGCACGTGTGCCTGCTCGGCCAGGAGTGATAGAGCGCGTACAACCCAATGGCGACACTATCCATGTCCGCCTACATGGCGACGAACGCCAACATTGGATGACACTGGAGGACGGAAAAACCCTCGTGCAAGAAAACAAAAAGGGCTATATCTGCTATGCCAAAAAGAAGAAAGATGGACGCATCGTAGCCACTTGCAAAAAAGTAAAACAAAAACAGAACACTAATAACAACTCACAAATATGAAAAAAACATTTTGGATACTCCTTTTGATTATTACTTGTCAACTTTATTCTTTCGCTGTGCCTGCTCGTAGAGGAGGTTTCATTGTCACCCAGCCAGACGGAACTGAACTCACAGTGTATCAGCACGGTGATGAATATTTCCACTGGATGACCAACGAGAATGGCGAGTGGCTTAGCGTGGACGAAGATGGCTATTATCGTGTGACTGAGGCTTTGAACACAGAGCAAATAGCCGCCCAACGACAATCTGCACCCAGACGCGCGGAGTACAAAGCATCGCCCCTAAATATCGCCACACGTGGTTTGATTATCTTGGTCAACTTCAAAGATGAAGCATTCACCACCAGCAAAGCCGAAATGGATAGCATGCTGACGGGTAAAAACTACACACGTAACTATACCTACAGATACGGACTTAGAAATTACACCATAAAGTCCGAAGGTTCTGCATGGAAATACTTCTATGACGCATCCAATGGACAATACGATCCACACTTTGATGTAGTTGGTCCTGTGACTGTGAGCCAAAACATGGCATACTACGGAGGCAACAATACGTATGGCGATAAGAATCCCGAAGCAATGATTATTGAAGCATGCAAATTAGTAGATGACAGTGTGGACTTTTCGTTGTACGACAATGACAATGACGGCACTATGGATTTTGTATACGTGCTGTACGCAGGTTATGGCGAAGCCGATGGTGGCGCTGCCAATACCATTTGGCCTCACCAATATTTTATATATCAGCATCTAAGTTTAGACAATACGAGGGTCTTTCGTTATGCTTGCAGCAATGAGATGGACTTCTATAGTAAGCACCATACGGGTATCGGTACCTTCTGCCACGAGTTTAGCCACGTCCTCGGTCTGCCTGACCTATATGAAACAACGGGAGATGGCACACACAAGACCATGGGACAATGGTCAATCCTGGACTACGGACCATACAACAACGATGGCAACACCCCTCCCACTTACTCCGCTTACGAGCGCTTCTTCATGGGCTGGCTGACACCACGACTGATTACCGAGCCCGAAAACATAACCCTCGCTGAACTAAGAGAGAGCCAAGAGGCATTGCTTATCTCCGAGAGCAATGAGCATAATCTGATAGGTAATGACCCTAATCCTACAACTTTCTATCTGCTCGAAAACCGCCAACAAACGGGTTGGGACGAGTACTTGCCTGGACACGGACTGATGCTCACTAAGGTAAAATACTCCTACAACAAATGGTACGGCAATACCGTCAACAACAGTGCCAACAGTCAAGGTGTCGATCTAATAGAAGCAGACGGCAAAACTCCTCAATATAATGCCAATGGCTATATGGGCAAAGCCAAAGACCTCTTCCCTGCAGGCGCAACGTCATATACAAATATTCCAGAGCATGCCATAGAAGAAATCACCGAGGAAGATGGTCTAATCCACTTCAAGTACAAAGGTGGAAAAGTAGAAACGGGTATTGAGGATGTGGATAATGAGCAGTCTATTTTGGCTATTTACAATGTGTTAGGTCAAAAGCAAGCTACTACAGACATTGATGCATTACCCAATGGAACCTATATCGTAGTAAATGCAACAGGTAGTTATAAGATTGTACGTTAAGCAAATTGAGTGCTAATATGAAGATTATTTCGTATAACTTAAATGGTATCCGTAGCGCCATTAGCAAGGGCTTGTTTGATTGGCTCGCAGTGGAGCAACCCGATGTGTTTTGCATACAAGAGAGCAAAGCACAGCCCGACCAAATAGATGTGATGACCATGCAGGAGCTTGGTTATCAGAGTTATATCCACTCCGCAGAGAAAAAAGGCTATTCGGGCGTAGCTATCTTCACTCGCCTTCAGCCTGACCGTGTAGTCGTGGGTATGGGTAATCCCAAATACGACTGCCAAGGCCGTGTCATTCGTGCTGACTATGGCGATATAACGGTTATTTGCGTCTATATCCCATCGGGCGAAGCCGAAGGACCTAAATACGAATACAAGATGGACTTCTTGGCAGATTTCTTGGTATGGATTAACGAACTGCGCAAAGAGCGTCCTAATATCGTGGTGTGTGGCGACTACAATATCGCGCACAAGCCCATTGACATCAACAATTGGAAACGCCAAGTCGGTGTCAGCGGATTCTTACCCGAAGAGCGTGCGTGGCTGGACCAATGGGAAGCCAGCGGCATGGTGGACACCTTCCGCATATTCGACCAAAGTGCTGAGAAATACAGTTGGTGGAGCTTCCGCGCAGGCTCTCGCGCCAGAAACGTAGGATGGCGCATTGATTACCACTGGGTGAGCGAACCCATGAAAGATCGTGTCACCGATGCTAAAATATTAAACGAAGTTGTACACTCAGACCATTGTCCGGTTAGTATTGAGGTTAAGGGTTAGAGGCGAAAGGAAAGAATATGGATAGACTGAGAACAGAACATTTATACAAGAAGTACGGCAAGCGCACCGTCGTCAATGACGTAAGCATCCACTTGGAGCAAGGTGAAATTGTCGGTCTATTAGGTCCTAACGGAGCGGGCAAAACGACCACTTTCTATATGACCACAGGACTCGTGAGCCCCAATGATGGCAAGATATTTCTCAATGACTTGGAGATAACCACTATGCCAGTATATCGTCGTGCCAAATTGGGTATTGGCTACTTGCCACAGGAGGCAAGCGTATTCCGCAAGATGACCGTAGAGGATAATATCCGTGCGGTCTTAGAGATGACCAATTTCACCAAAGAATATCAGCACGAAAAACTGGAGCAACTCATCAAGGAGTTCAATCTCGGTCATGTGCGCCAGAATATCGGTGACCGTCTGTCGGGTGGTGAACGCCGTCGTACTGAGATTGCGCGCTGCTTGGCCATTGAGCCTAAGTTTGTGATGCTGGACGAGCCATTTGCAGGTGTGGACCCGATTGCCGTGCAAGAGATTCAGGACGTGGTATGGAGACTGAAAGATAAGAACATTGGCATTCTCATTACCGACCACAACGTAGATGAGACACTGATGATTACCGACCGCGCCTACCTCCTTTTTGAAGGTAAAATCCTCTTCCATGGCACGCCAGAGGAGTTGGCTGCTAACCCAATCGTTCGCAAGAACTACCTCGGTCGTGACTTTGAGTTGAAAAAGAAAAACCGCGTTGAAGAGTAAGTGAGACACGTACGCATTATATGGTTGTTAGCTCTATTATTAGTCGTGGGATGTAGACATATCCCTGAGGATGTATTGCCCGTTGGTGTGTGCGCGATGCCACCAGAAGGAAGAGCCTGCGCTACTTGCTTTGCATTGAATGATACCGTGTATATTATTGGAGGGCGCGTTGAAAATGGGAAGTATAGCAACACAATGATGTTGTATATACCATCTAACGATCAATGGATAAACAACATTGCTACTCCTCTACAAACTCGAGTACATGGTGTTGCGTGTTGCAATCCTTCTGCGGCGTATGTGGGATTGGGATATGCAGGTGGCGGAATATATGGCGACAATACTTATCTACGTGATTGGTGGCAATTTGAACCGAAGGGGCGCAGATGGAAACGGTTAGCAGATTTTCCTTCTGACAAAACAGTTTCTGCTGTGGCTTTTGCTGATGAAGACTATGTGTGGGTAGGATTTGGATTCAATGGTTTTGACAATGAACTATGGAGATATTCTATTGTAGATGACGCATGGGAATCAATACCTTGTCATAAGACATGGCCAGCCCGTTTGATGGCACCTGTAGCAGCAAAGGTAGATGGACGATTTTTTCAAGGCACAGGCTTTCTAACCCGTAGCAGAACAGATTGGTGGGAGTTCTTTCCAGAAGATCAACATTGGGAGCGGCGTAGTCCGTTACCAGGTGCAGGTCGTCATAATGCAGCCTGTGCAGCAACTGAACGTGCTGTTTGGGTATTAGGTGGTTGGCACTATGGTGACTCACTCACAGATGGATATCATTTTGCAGATATTTTGCGTTATACACCATCTGATGATCAATGGACTATGTGCGGAACAATACCTTGTGGTGTGACGGAAAATGGTGTTGCTGCAGGTGTGGGAGATAGACTCTATTTTGGTTTGGGAGAGAATGATAAAAGTATATTGCATCAAAAATGGTATTGCCTTGAGGAATAAGTGTATTATTATATTAGTAACTTGTCTATTGATAGGTATCCGTTTGTCTGCTGCGGACTGGTGGCCAGTTGCGATGCATAATCCAGATAATAGTGGTGATACAATCTATTATGCGGCAGAGTTATCGGCAGTGGCTTCTATCGGTGATGCTCCGTTTTGGTTGCAAGCCTTAGAGCATGGCAATATCAGTGCTGCACCATATAGTGGAAATATAACTGCGGCGGTTTATAAAAAAGCCACACGCCCATGTAGATGGTACGATTATGATTTTGGAGTAGTATTGACAGGGCGGTTTGACACACAACGTACTACAGGATATTTTCGTTCGCTTTATGCGCATGCGCGCCTATACATCGTAGATATTACGGCAGGCATCAAACCACTGATAGTTGGCTCGCAAAATCCTCACTTAACAACAGGTGGCTTACTTTTTTCAGGCAATGCCTATCCTATACCGCGCATTAGCATAGGAATAGATGAGTATATCCCATTCCCTGGATTATATGGTTATTTGGAGGTAAAAGGCGGTTTGACACACGGATGGTTTGTGGATAATAGTTGTTTGGATACTACCATTCATACCACTAACGCACTATTGCACTATAAATTCATAGGTTTACGCGCAGGCGGAGAGCTACCCATAAACATAGCTTATGAATTGCATCATGTAGGGCAATGGGGAGGAATATCTCCATATTATGGCAAATTTTCCACCTCATGGGATACATACAAGCATATCGTACTGGCTCAAGGAGGAGGAAATAATCTAAGTGACCAACTGAATGCAGAGGGTAACCATATTGGTGTGCAAGAATTATCTCTTACTGCCAAATGGACAAATTGGAATATCACAGCATACTGGCAAACGATATTTGAAGATAAAAGTGCCAATTTTATTGGACGCACCAATCAAGAAGATGGATTATGGGGTGTTGCATTACAGCAAAACGAATGGCCCTTTATCAATGCCGTAACATTTGAATTCCTTAACACCACACGACAGGATGGCCCCTGGCATGATCGAGATGGGCAAGTGTATGGTGGAAGAAGCAACTACTACAACAATAGTAGTTATAAGCAAGGCTGGACGCATTTTGGTCACACAATAGGCAATGCAATGATGACCCCAGATAACAATCGGGTTCGTGTGTATTTTGCAGGAGCAACTGGTGACATATATGGTTTTAACTATCAAGTTAAGATTTCACATGCTCGCAATTGGGGGACATACAATCATCCAAGCTATTCAACCAATACAGCATGCATGCTTGCTGTGAAAAAGCATGTAAAAGAGGCTTGGGGATTAGATTTTGGGCTGCGATTGGCAGCAGATATTGGCACACAGTACGGAAATCGCTTTGGTGCAATGATAACCATCAGCAAACAAGGAATCATACATAGCTATTAAACATGAATATTGTACAAATACACTCGGGTTTAGGGAATCAGATGTTTCAATATGCATTTTATGTAGCATTAAAACATAATCAGTCCAACACCAAAATAGATGCGTCCATCTATCGTCATCGTCCTTCGCACAATGGGTATGAATTGGAGCGAATCTTCGCAATAGAACCCGTTCACGCAACAATTGATGAACGAAATAGAATGGCAGACGTGGGAAAAGATTGGTTTTCCGTATTTCGTCATACAATAGGCTGGAAACGCAAAACCTATGGGCAGTTAGTTATAGAACCTAATCCATCGCACGGGTGGTGTCCTGACTTGCTTCATTGCGACAACTGCTACCTACAAGGCTATTGGCAAACAGAGAAATATTTTGCTAAGGTTGCTAACCAAGTGCGAAAGGACTTTACTTTCCGCCAACCTCTTAATGCGATTGATATGGCTTTAGCAAATAAACTCAAACAGGAAACGAGCGTTAGTGTACATATTCGAAGAGGAGATTATATCAAAGAGCGTCGCAGAGCAGATTATGAAGTATGTACTGCTGAATACTATCGTCGTGCAGTAGCGTATATACAAGCACATGTGGATTCTCCTGTCTTTTATGTGTTTTCCGATGACCCGACATGGGGACAAGAGCAAAACATATTTCCTAAAGGCACAATATTTGTGAGTGGACATGAGGGAGCTGATGCTTACATAGACATGCAACTGATGAGTCTCTGCCGTCACCACGTGATAGCTAATAGTAGTTTTTCTTGGTGGGGTGCGTGGTTGGGACAGCACGAAAATACAATCACACTCGCGCCAAGCACATGGTTCAGATATAGAGAAAGACCCGATATTATACCCAATAATTGGATAAAAATAGATGCAGAATAATAATTATCATATCATAGTTCCTATCAAAGACTCGCTCCAAATAGCGGAGCGCGCGTTGCGTGCATTAAAAGGGCAACCAGTAACGATTTGGAATGACAATTCTACAGCGGAAAATACGCAGCTGCTTCATTCCTTGGCTAAAGAACTATGCTTTGAATGTATAGATGTAGCCACACTCACAAATCATCCATCTCCCAACTATTTGCTATTATTACGCATGATGCGTCAACGTGCTCTCGACAATAACCATCATTTGATTATAGTAGAGAGTGATGTACTTGTAACGGATAGTAGTATTGCCCGAATGGTGGAGATTGCACAACAAAAGAATGTGGGTATGGTGGCTGCTGTGACACAGGACGATAATGGAAATGTGAATTTTCCGTATGAATATGCACAGAAATATAGCATTGGCGCGATAGAAACACGCAAAAGACTATCGTTCTGCTGCACACTTATGACGGTGGATATGCTTCAACACGTGGACTTTGCACAACTCAATCCAGAGAAAGACTGGTTTGATGTGACCATCACACGACTCTCGCGCGAGATGGGATTTACGAACATATTGCTCACAGATAGTCCGGTTCGTCATTATCCGCACTCCAGTCGCCCTTGGAAACAACTAAAATATACCAACCCTCTTCGTTATTATTGGCGAAAACTGTTTTATGCGAAAGACAAAATATAAGATATATAGCCTTCTGGTTGTCAAGAACGAAGTGGATGTGATTGCTGCTTCGCTGAAAGACGCATGCCGATGGAGCGATAAGATCATTGTCATTGACAATGGTTCTACAGACGGCACGTGGGAGACTATACAACAATTATCCAATGAATATCCACAGATTATTCCTTGGCTGCGCTATGAAGGTCCATTTCATATTGGACTGCGCGCTAAAGCATTCAAGGCTTTTCGTCATGAGATGACCTGCAATGATTGGTGGAATGTACGATTGGATGCAGATGAGTTTTATCCTGGTGATGTAAGGGCGTTTCTGGCTAATGTACCTAAACGCTACCGAACAGTCAAAAAGGAAAGTACCGACTACGTGTTGACACATGAAGACTTATCGAAGTACGAGTTCTCAGGTAATTTTGAGCAAGATAAATCACTGTTCACTCATGCTTTACCTGTACGCCGCAAGGAACGTCGTTTTATGCGCCATTCGGCCATTTTGTGTTGGCTAAAACGCTGGCGTTATCCACATCCATGGGGACGGGTTTATCACCCGACAATACCTGTAGACCATTATCAATACCGTAGCCCACAACAAATGCAGAAACGCTATCTTACTCGTCAAAAAGCAAAAGCAGAAGGATGCGGCTCATTTAGCCACGAACAAGGAAAAGATTGGCGAGAGTATGTTCCTACCAATCAACAATTGCAGCAACAATACCTATTGGCAAATCTAAGAGATGCTTTTCGCGCCTCAGATCAGGTAATCTATGATGGACGTAATCAACTGAAGATAATAGGTGAAAATGTCGTAGTGAAATCATTCCACACCCCCCGTTTCCCCAATAGTCTTATTTATGGTTTGTTGCGTGCGAGCAAAGCAAAACGAAGTTTTCAAAATGCCCAGTTGCTTGGGGATTTAACGCCAGCTCCGTTAGCCTATCAAGAACATCGCCAATGTGGCATGTTGCGCGATAGTTATTATGCTTGCCAATTGTCAGACTTGCCGCTTACATGGCGTGTGGTAGCCAAAGATTCCCACTACGCCAATCGTGAGCAAATAGTGCGAGGTATAGGACGATTTATGGCAAAAATGCATGAGAAGGGTTGCTATTCGTTGGATTTCTCTGGTGGTAATCTCTTAGTAAATGAAGATGGCACTCGCGTACAAATAGTAGATTTGAATCGTATGCGCCATTATACTCGCATTTCGATTAAACAGGGGTGTAAGCAAACGAGTCGTTTACATCTCACTCACTCAGATTGCCGTTGGTTGGCTGAAGAGTATGCAAAAGGTAGAGGCTTTGACACTGAACAGTGTTATCAATTGATTTTAAAACATCATATTTCTATCAATTAAATTGTTATGGAAAAGTATAAGAAGATCATTTCAAAAATTAATTTTGGTGCGTTTCTGATGTTGTTAGCATCACTTCCATACCCATTACCTTTCATTCAATTTTGTTGGTATGTGTGGATTGTTACATGGTTGTTAGAATTTCGATATATAGGTAGAATACCCCTAAAGAGACATTCTGGAATGGTTTACTTGAGTGGTGGCATTTTGCTTTGGATGCTATGGAATATTCTTTCTCTTTTCTGGGCTGCCCACACACAAATAGCGTTTAATACTATCGTTCGTTACGCCAGCATGCTTACGATTCCTTTCATTTGTCTATTTGGATGTAATGAGTATTATGATTGGCGTAAGTGCTTTAAGGTTTTACTAGTCAGCGGGTTGATTTCTATAGGCGTCTATATGTTTACACATTATTGGGTTATTAATTTCCATTATGCGCTTAATAAACATACTACAGAAAAAATAGTACATATTGATTGGTTGAATATGAACGACTTACTGCTCAATATCAAACATCGGATGCACTTCACCAACTTGTTGTGTATGCTCTTTCCTTGTATTGTTATTTTGCATTCCAAAATAGGTAAACTACGCGCGATTGTAGCTGCAGCCATATTGCTTTGTGCTATTTATATGACAGGTTCGCGTATGGCAATGGTTAATATAGTAGTGGTTGCTACTATTACTTCTTGTTGGTTCATACTTCGCAAACAGAAAACCTGGGTCAAGTGTACAGGAGTTGGATTTGCAATAGTTGTGATATTGTTAGGATCTGTTGGTGGCATGCTTCTGCATCCTCGTAATGCAGGACATAGTGTATCTGAATTGATTAGTGTGAATGAAGAGCGAATAGAAAGGCCTGCATTTGAACCACGTTTTGCTATCTGGCAGACAGCTTTAGAACAGCGTGATGACTATATTCTCCATGGATTGGGTGCTGGCAATGCCACGAAGTATTTGGTCAAATGCTATCAACAAAACGAATGGAAGCAATATGCTAATCGTCAATTTTCACCTCATTGCCAATATCTTGGCGTCTGTATGGATTTGGGTATAGTTGCAGCTATATTGTTTATCATCTTTTGGATTGGAATACCATTCTTTTTTACAGGTACACAGCGTTATTGGGTATTATGTGCTACAGGAATTAGTATGTGTTCCATGATGACAGATATGCTATTAGGAGGGTTGGAGGGCATTGTATTTGTTGCACTAATGGCAGTATTAGCCTATCTCCTTCCAAACAATGCGCTTATTAGCGACTCAGTCCAACGCGTAGAGTGAACATCATTCCACGAGGGATATTCAGCACCATCGCGCGGCGTCCTGCGCCCATATCTTCATCAAAGTTAAACTCAAACAACTCTGTACCAAAGTCATAGATATTGTAGCACATCACCTCTGCCTCCAAAGGCACTTGGCGGATATATCCACGGTATCGCAAGCGAATGTCGATATTGAAGAATGCATCTTTTCGTTTGCCAAAATGGTATGCCGAAAGGTTGATACCTTTGGTATCTGCATTCCACACCGCCAACTGGGTATTACCTTGGGCATCGGTATGAGCCAAGGTACGGAAGTTGGTAATAGGTGTTCCGTCTTTGAATTTTCCATTCAAATGAATTCCCCAATTAGGCGTAATGTTGTAGCCCAACTGAATACGCGCTATGAACGATCGATCTTGATCCACTCTTCCTGATGAGCGATATGCACCATCCGTATTACTCTCATTGAGATAAGTATTCGGATTAGCCGTCGATTCCGACAATATACCTATAGTATTGCTCTGCACGCCATTTCCCAATGCCGACAGACCGCTCATCAGATACGACTGCCAACTCAAACTGAAAAACACTTTTTTGCCATTATACGCATACTTTACCACATTCGACAGATACAACGGTTTATTCGTGAAGAAGTTACCACCAAGCAACTCCTTATTCTCATACCCTACCACATAATGTTTCTCGCCTGCGTTCTCAAAGAAGATAGGATTAGTCACTTGCCACTTTTCATGCTTATTGCTAACCGTTGTCGTATGTTCTTGGTAGAATCCGTAGGCATCAGGTGCTTGGTCGTATTGGGTCATCCACAGATCATAGTAGAAACGCAGACTCTGCAACAAACTAATCTCGTGGCGTCCCATCGTAAACTTGAATGGCAAGTCCAATACCACATACGATGGTTGGCGTAGGTATTTCTCCCAATGGTGATATCGTCCGCCTGTAGTGGAGAATAGTTCGCCTGTTTGGCTATAACGAACTTGTGCATTCATATAGTCATCCGACATAAATCGAATATCGTCCCACGTGTATGTTGAGCGGTGTTTACTCAGCGAAATGGTCATCTCAAACCACTTTTTGGGCTTCATATACACGGCAGCTTGCATAAGCCAATTGGGTGAAACAATACTTTTTCCACCACTTAGCAATATTCCGTCCAACGATACACCCACCAATCCTTGCACTTGCAGCCAGGGTTTCATCCATTTCTTAGCCTCTACTGTGACAGCATTTTCCAATAAGCCACTGGTAAATGACTCCGACTCCCACTGATAGGTATATAGTTCCGTAGGTAACGAGTCATTATATCGTTGAAAGTATGTACTTGTGTTCCAACGTCTTGCAGAAGGCGACCAATGCAACAACGAGTTATAAGCGTCGACCTTCAGTTGCAACCATGACAATATGTCATACTCATAATTCACGGCCCAATTCAATTCATTCAATGCGCCATCCGCATAATAGGGTTCAAAGCCCTCGCCATCTTGGTCAATCAAGTTACGCGAAAACGAACCATCTCGCTTTTCTATATCCGACAATGCCCATGTCAAACCAGTTGTCAAACGATGACCTTCGTCATAAGCATTCTTACCATATACCGACAGACTATATGCCTCCAGATGAGCCACTTCGTTGTCGTTATATACAAACTCGGTTCCCCAATCTTCACGCGAATTGGCACTAAACAGATAGTATAGTTGGTCGAGTGCTTTGTTCTTTGGCATAGGCAATTCGCCATCTACTTGAACCTGATAAAACCCCGCATCATACATACCTGCGGTGCCTTTTTGGTCAAAATACACCACGCTGCGCTCACCTAAATTGGCATAGAGGTGTTGATAGTATTGCTTGCCAAATGCCGAAATACCATATCCAGCTTCCAGTTCGCCTGCTCCGCGCATAAAGGCACGACGCGTAAGGTCATTGCCTGGCATGTTGCGCTCAGAGGCGGACTTGTGGAAGAGGTTAATCAACCACTTCGTGCCTGCGGACACCTCATTGCCTACACGTCCCAGATTATATGACAACTGCGCTATGTTTCTGCGTACAGAGTCCGTCTGCAATGCTACTGTTCCACTATGATAATCCACCAACAGTGTATGGTCATTCATGTCGGCATGGTAGAGCATACTGCCCACCTGAAAACGGTTATCAATGCGGAAACCGTTGAGGTAATACTTATTCCATTTGTAGGGATTACCAGCTATAGAAAACAGTTTCTGGTCGGGCATATTCCATTCGCCAGTAGTCTCTGCTTCGTAAAAGATATTATCCGAACCATTGTCTAAATAATGCACCATATCGTTGGTGACATACCACTCGCGAAAGAAATCGCTACCTACACTATCTACTCCAAAATATGGAAAAACCTCAGCACGCACCAGCGCACAGAGGCTCACCAATACTACAAAAATAATATTTCTTTTCATCCCTTCTTGAAGCGCTCGAGGGTGTTGATTCGAGCGCAATTGTCTATATTGTCGTTAAATATCTACCCAAACAAATTCTTAAAGAAGTTCTTCTTATCGCTGCTGCCGGGGCGCACGTTTTCGCTCTTCTGCAGTTGCTCGATGATTTTCTTTTCATCCTTATTCAGGTGCTCTGGGATATATACACCCACGTTAATGAGCATATCGCCTGTGCCATACTGACGTGCGTAGTTGTCTATCATAGGCAGACCTTTGCCGCGCATGCGTAGAACTTTGCCTGGTTGTGTACCTGGACTGATGGTGATTTTTGCCTCGCCTTGCAGAGTAGGTATCTGTACTTGTCCACCTAAGATAGCCGTAGGCATATCCAGCAGCAGGTTATATACCAAGTCGCTGCCATCGCGCAAGAAGTCTTTATGTTCCTCTTCCTCTATCAATACGAGTAGGTCGCCATTCACGCCACCACGAGGCGCTGCATTACCCTTGCCGTGTACGGGTATCTGCATGCCACCAACAACGCCAGCAGGAATATGAATCTCAATAACCTCCTCCTCGCGAACCACGCCTTCACCTTGGCAGTGTGTACATTTGTTCTTGATGATCTTGCCCTCGCCATGGCAGGTCGGACATTCGTTTTGCACCTGCATCATGCCAAAGATACTGCGTTGTGCTTGCACCACGCGCCCACTTCCGTGACAGGTTGGACATGTCTCCACTTGGCCATCGGCACTACCCGAACCGTTGCAATGCGAGCAGTTGACCAGTTTCTTGACTTTGATCTTCTTGTCCACTCCTGTGGCTATCTCTTCTAAGGTAACGCGTACACGCACGCGCAGGTCGCTACCGCGGCGCACGCGTTGACCGCCGCGACTGCCACCACCAAAACCGCCACCGAAGCCGCCCATACCCCAGGACTCAAACAGGTCGCCGAAGTGGGAGAAGATATCTTCCATATTCATGCCACCGCCACCGAAGCCGCTGGCGCCACCCATGCCGGCATGACCAAACTGGTCATAGCGTTGGCGTTTCTGTGGGTCAGACAGCACTTCGTATGCCTCCGCAGCTTCTTTAAATTTCTCTTCTGCTGCTTTGTCGCCAGGGTTCTTGTCAGGGTGATACTTTACCGCCATTTTGCGGTACGCCTTTTTTATCTCCTCGGCTGTCGCGGTCTTACCCACGCCCAGCACCTCGTAATAATCTCTTTTTTCTGCCATAATATTATTCTCCCACTACAACTTTAGAGAAGCGAATCACTTTCTCACCTAGGGTGTATCCCTTTTGTGTACAATCGATTACTTTGCCCTTCTTGTCTTCGCCTGCGGCAAAAGTGGTGATAGCCTCGTGCAAATCGGTATTGAAATCTGCATCTGTGGTGTCGATAACTTTCACATCGTTAGCTGCCAAGAATCCCACGAACTTGCTATAGATGAGTTCGATACCTTGACGCACAGCCTCGATGTCATCTGTTTTCTCCATCGCTACTTTAGCACGCTCAAAGTCGTCCACCAATGGCAACATATCTTTGAATATACGCTCGCCTGCAGTAGTCATGAGTTCGAGTTTCTCTTTGTTGGTACGACGGCGGAAGTTGTCAAACTCTGCCATTTGGCGGAGTTTCAAGTCTTCCAACTCTGCCACGCGTGCCTCGAGTTCTGCCACTTTGGCTTGCAGTGAATCGATCTCTGTCACTTCTTCAGCAGCAGATGTTTCGTCTTCGTTCACAACTGCTGTGTTGTTAGCTGTTTCTACAGTTTCTTTTTCAACCTGATTTTCAACAGGTTGCTCTACTTGTTTTTTATCTTTGTTCTTTGTCATATTCTAAATGTATTACTATGTAATACTATTCTTACAATCTCCGTGCCAAGCCCCACAAGACTGCCATAATGGCAGACAAAGAATTGTAACGAACTGTATTCTACTACTAACAACAACGGCTGCAATTCTAATAATTGGAATTGCAGCCGTGTTAAGTAGATATATAATTCAAAGGTTTGCCTATAACTTGAAGGTGATTTTCATACAAAAGTTATTTTATCAATTTCTTTGCGCCTTTGAGGATGGCATTGCCGATTTTGCGTTCGAGACTTTATACCATTACATTCGCTGCAACAGTTCGCTGGTGTTCATCTCCATGCGGTTGAAGGCGAACCACTTTTTGCCAAGGTCTTTGATGCTGGCGGTTTTGGTTGCGGTTTGGGTGTTGCTAAAAGCATATATCGTAAATCATCAAAATTATGTAATATAGGTAGTAATTCATGAGGAATACTTTCGTGCACCATACAGAATTTATTCTTGCGTTCCATTTGTAGATATTGCCACATAAGTTCCTCTGTTATTGGTTCAGGACGAAAAATATAGTTTTCCAAGAAACTAACAGAGTCGTACTTAAAATGATGTTCTTGCAGGACTCCGACATGTATGTTGTTCAATGGTGCATATTGTTCGTCCTTATTGACATAAAACTTAGCATTCGGTTCATAAAGAAACCCATTAGAAGCATACATTTCACAATGTTCTCGTAGTGCTTTTAGTCCCTCAAAGGTATGTCCCATGAGCGTAATCGGTGTATCAGTTGTATAGATTTGTATGTCATAATCAGCTATTGGATTCTTTGTCCAGTAACTAATGATATTTTGAACACATTCCTGTCTAATTCGGTCTCTCCCTACTATAGATAAAACTTCATCAAGAAAGTTTCTTATTCCCATCCGTCTAACTTCATCGCGCACCTTGATATTATACATGATCATATCTTCAAGTCTACTATTCAATTCATTAGACTCATTTAAGAAGCACACAGCTTCCTGCCATGTTGAGAAGTAGCGAGTGTAAATAAAATCTGGGACACAAATGTCCGGTAATATTTGTTGTGACGATAACATATCAATAAACAAGAAAAAGGTGTCCAAATTGCTAGTCTGCAAAACCACGCAAAATTACAATATTTTTTTGAATTGACAAAGCATTATTGCAGAAATCTTAAAATTTTTGCGGATTTGGGTGATTTTTATAGTGTAAGGCGTAGGGTGTAGAGGCAAGCAGCAGAGCTGCAGTTTAGAGACCGGTGCAAAGCGCCTACAGTTTGAGATAAGAGGCACAAAAAATCGCCACTCATGCTCAATGAGAACACAAATGGCGAAAGGCTATGTGCCTATCAAACCCGTTATCACTCCGTTACCACTCCCTAAGGATACGCTGATGATAGGCTAATGCTTCCCCGCGTACTTTTTTGCAAATGCCTCGCGGGCTCGTTTCTGTGCCTCAGTAGGTGGCTTGTCGCGTTTGGGGCGACGTTGAACAACTATTTTGCCATACTGCACACGAGCATAATACTCCTTGCCTAAATTGCCGTTAAGGGTC
>JAZOOG010000023.1:0-11549 GCA_045654945.1 Paludibacteraceae bacterium | reverse complement strand
GGTGGCAGTTGGCGTATGCCTACTGATGCTGAAATGACAGAACTCCGAACTAATTGCACTTGGACATGGACTACTGAGAACGGAGTAAACGGCTACAAAGTGACCAGCAAGAGTAACGGCAATAGTATTTTCCTCCCCGCTACGGGCTACCGCCGCGACAGTTCGCTCGGCAGCGCAGGCAGCTACGGCTACTACTGGTCGAGTTCGCTCTACTCGGACTACCCGAACTACGCGTGGAGCGTGTTCTTCAATTCCAGCAATATGAGCAGTTACTACTACCTCCGCTACTACGGGCGGTCCGTTCGACCAGTGCACCAATAGAATTTATTGCTTATGTATGGGCAATAGGCAAAACATGCAAAATGAAAGGCTATCCACCGCTTATCCACCGCTTATCCACCCGATGGAACCCACTTTGACCCCACCTAACCTCCCCTTCATGGGGAGGGAATTATATAGTTTTACATAGAAAACATCATATATTTTGCGATTTGACGCATATTTGACAAAAAAGATTTTGCGATGTCAGAAAAAAGTAGTACCTTTGCATAATAATTGTATGTTAGTACAGTAAATAATACTTAACAAATGGTTCTGTTGGATACATATAACGCAGGTAGTCGTAAACCTAATCACGCTCTGCTGTGGGAATATGACATGGATACTTTTGATTGGCAAAAATCAAAAGTGTTGGTCGCTCAGCGGGTTGTAGAAATGGGTGAACCAGAAGATTTTTTTGCAGCATTTGATTTATATGGAGGTATAGAGGAATTTCGTGAAATACTGAAATTAGTACCTCATTTCAATGACTTAGATATGCATTTCGTATGTACCTTATTTAACCTTAAAAAGGAGGAACTGAGATGTTACACAAAGAAACAGTCGAACCCAGCACACTGGAATTATTAAGGCAGTTGCAAGCCGAACCATTGCTGCAAACCTTTAATCTTGTTGGTGGCACGGCACTTGCTTTGCGTTTAGGACATAGAAAGAGTATTGACCTCGATTTGTTTACTCGTGAGGATTTTGATATTGAGGAACTGAAAACTATGTTGGTTCAACGCTATGAACTAAAAGTTTCTTACGAGCGAAATCAAACACTCAAAGGCTTTATCAATGGTGTAATGATAGATTGTATCAGATTCAATTACCCCCATCTACAAACTCCAGATATTATAGATGGTGTTCGCTTAGAGAGTGTGCCAGATATAATAGCCATGAAGTTGTCTGCTATTGCGCAAAATGGAACACGAATCAAGGACTTTATTGATATTGCCACATTATCGACTCAGTATTCTTTGACTGATATGTTGAGTTTTTATAGTACCAAATTTCCACATGCAAATGTGGTTATGCCAATCAAAGCATTAACATACTTTGATGAAATAGATTTTAATGAGTCTGTCATTATGACAACTACTAAGTTTGATTGGAAACGTTATGCTAAACGTTTAAATGACATGGTACACAATTGTGATAAGGTCTTCGTTAGTAATCCATCACTTTGACCCTACCAAACCTCCCTTTCATGGGGAGGGAATGATACAGTTTTACATAGAAAACATCATACATTTTGCGATTTGACGGGTTGGAGTTGTTGCCATAATTTGATAGAATTATGCGAGAATCATAGATAAGAAACAAAAAAGACTTCGGATTTCCGAAGTCTTTTTTGTGGTGCCACCAGGAATCGAACCGGGGACACAAGGATTTTCAGTCCTTTGCTCTACCAACTGAGCTATGGCACCCCGCATAATGAGCGTAAATCTCAAAAGCGAGTGCAAAGGTACTGCTTTTTTTTGACATGACCAAATATTTTGGCACTTTTTTTCAAAAAAAGCACTTTTTTGCTACTTTTGGACGCTTTTAGCTCAATGCTGCGATGTATTTCTCCGCTTCCATGGCTGCTTTGCAACCGCTGGCTGCTGCCACAATCGCTTGACGATAGTGTGGGTCGGCACAGTCGCCTGCAGCGAACACACCCGCCACATTGGTGCATGGGCTATGACCCTCTACCTTAATATATCCCTCCGCATCGCGCTCGATATACTCCGCAAAGAGGTCGGTATTGGGCTTATGACCAATAGCCAAGAAGAAACCATCAATAGCTATATGGCGAATCTCCTCCTCTGCTGTACCTTTCTTATACACGAGGTCAGCACCCTCTACCTTGCTCTCGCCAGTGAGGTTCAAGGTGTTATGCTCAAAGAGTATCTCAATCTTTGGATTGTCCTTCACGCGTTGTTGCATGATCTCCGATGCACGCAGATAGGGCTTGCGCACAATCATATACACCTTCTCGCACAATCCAGCCAAGTAATTCGCCTCCTCGCAAGCGGTGTCGCCACCACCTACTACGGCTACAGTCTTCTTTCTGTAGAAGAAACCGTCGCATGTCGCACATGCGCTCACACCACGACCCTTATAGTCCTCCTCGGATTGGATACCGAGGAACTTAGCACTCGCACCTGTGGCGATAATCACGGTGTCTGCCTCGTAGAGTTGCTCATCCTCTACCCACACTTTCTTGGGCGAGCAAGAGAAATCTACTTTGGTAACCATACCCGACACAAACTCGGTGCCGAAACGCTCGGCTTGACGGCGCATGTCGTCCATCATTTGATAAGGTTCTACACCGTCTGGGTAACTAGGGAAATTCTCCACCTCGGTGGTGATCATCAGTTGTCCGCCTACCTGCATACCCTCTATGAGTACAGGTTGGAGGTTAGCGCGTGAAGCATAAATAGCTGCGGTATAGCCAGCAGGGCCAGAGCCGATAATAAGACATTTCATATAATTTACTATTTGACAATTTACAATGTACAATTTATCTTAGGTCGTTGATGAACGCCCCTTCTTTCTCAATAACGAAGCTTGGCGTTTCATCCGTATAACGAGCGTCGTGGAGGCGCAGCGTAGTCACTTGGCCTCCTTCTTCGTGTATCTCAATCGTGGTGGGGAGTAGGGTGGCAGTCGTAGCACGCAGTACGAATTTGGCTATTGGCGATGGGCTATCGGCGATGGGCGAGGTGGGCGTGAGTGTGATCTGCGTCTTGTCACCCACTACTTTCTCTGCATACTGACACACCGGCAATAGTGCTTGTGCGTAGAGAAACGGATTGGTTTGCACGAGTTCTTCCTCGGTCGGAGTAGAGAGCGATAGTTCCTCCAACTCCTCGCTATATATATATAAGGTGTTGCCGTCGTAGGCTGCCTCCATATTGAACATGCTCAGCGTGAACTGCTTGCCATGCATAGCCAAGTTGCCAGTATAGGTGATTGGTGATTGGCTATTGGCTATCGGCGATTGGCTATTGGCGATTGGCGATTGGGTATAGGTCATGGTGAAGTCCGACACCAGTGTCTTCTGTTCCAGCATCGCTAACAGCGATTGCAGCACGGTCAATATGATCAGCAGTAACTTCATGCGATTAATTCAAAATTCTTAATTCCTAATTCCTAATTACTCCTTGCACCCTAATTCCTCTAATTTCTTATCCAGTTCATCCAAACTCTGTATCAGCACATCACGACCTTTAGGACCTTTATTTGGTCCTACAATGCCTGCAGCCTCCAGTTGGTCGGAGAGTTTACCAGCGCGGTTATAACCAATCTCGAATGCGCGTTGCAGGCGCGAGGTTGAACCCTCTTGCTTGGTCACTACGTAACGTGCTACGTCGGCAAACATCGGGTCAAGGCGCTTCAGATCTACTGCGCCTGGTGCCAGTGCTTCGCCTTCGCCACCCTCTGGGATATACTCTGGCAGTTGGTATGGCTCGAAGTAGTGCTGTTGTTTCTCAATATGCTCCACGATGGCATCCACCTCTGGGGTGTCCACAAAGGCACATTGCACACGGGTGATGCTGGCATTACCAGCGTAGAGCGAGTCACCGCGACCGATGAGTTGCTCTGCGCCCTTGGTGTCAAGCACGGTGCGCGAGTCCACCACGGACTGCGTGCGCAGCGCCATACGGGTTGGGATATTGGCTTTGATGACACCCGTCACGATGTTTACGGATGGACGTTGGGTCGCCAAAATCATGTGCATACCCACGGCACGCGCTTTCTGCGTGATACGTGCGATAGGGGTCTCCACTTGCTTGCCCGCTTGCATGATAAAATCACCGTACTCATCAATGATGATCACGATATAAGGCAAGAACTGGTGGTGCAAACTGTCTGCGACGAGCTTCTCTGGGTTGAGACGACGCGCAACGAACTTCTCGTTGTAGTCCTCCAGGTTACGCACACCCGCATCCATCAGCAGTTTGTAGCGGTTCTCCATCTCAATGACGAGGGAGTTGAGGGTGTTGACCACCTTGTCGCAGTCGGTGATGACTACTTGTTCGGGGTCGGTGTCTGGCATAGCTGCCAAGTAGTGGCGCAGCAGCGGTTTGTAGGGCGCAAACTCCACCATCTTAGGGTCCACCATCACCAGCTTGAGCTCAGCAGGGTGTTTCTTGTAGAGCAGCGAGGTGATAATAGCATTGATAGCCACGGACTTACCTGTACCCGTAGCACCTGCCACCAGCAGGTGGGGGGTCTTCGCCAAGTCGAACATAAAGACATCATTGGTGATAGTACGACCGTAGGCGATAGGCAGGCGCATCTTCTTCTCTTCTTGGAAGCGTTTGCTGGCTATCACGGAGTGCATAGACACGGTTTGTGGGTGCTCGTTAGGCACCTCAATACCTATCGTTCCTTTGCCTGGAATAGGGGCTATGATACGAATACCCATCGCAGAGAGCGAGAGCATGATGTCGTTCTCCAAGTTCTGAATCTTCGCTACGCGCACACCTGCTTGAGGGACAATCTCGTATAGCGTCACAGTAGGACCCACGGTCGCCTTAATCGATTCAATCTCAATGCCGTAGTTGCGCAATGTGGTCACAATGCGGTTGGCGTTGGCTTGTTGCTCCTCCTTGTCAATCACGGGAGCCGTCTCGTTGTCATAGACCTTCAGCAGGGAGAGCGAAGGGAACTGATAGTACTCCAAGTCCTTGCGTGGGTCATACGGACCGAGTTTGCGGAGCAGGTACTCTGGGTCGTCCTCCGAGAGTTCTACCTCCTTGACCTCTTCCACCGATATTTCGATCTCCTCTTCGGCTTCTTCCTCGCTTTCGGGAGTAGGTAGTTCTTCTGTCTCCTCCTGTTGTGGGGTCTCTATATCCAACGTGATATCAGGTATGATAGGCTCTGGAGTGGCTACCTCCTCTATCTCCAAATCGATAGGAGCAACCGTCTCCTCTTGGACAGGCTCATCGTCTTCCAGTTCAATGTCTATCATTTCTTCCTCTTTGGGCTTGCGCTTAAAGAGACTCGCAATCCATGCACCTACCTGCTGGCAATGCTCCACAAAGTGCTTATCTGCCACCACCAAGAAGATAATCAGACTGGTCAGCAAGATCAATCCCAATCCGAGGGCCTGAATATAGGAAATGGCTACTATAGCCATCTGTTCGCCAAAGGCTCCACCCCAACGGAAGAAAGAATCCACAGGGATGAGCTGTTGCGCAAAACCCAATGCAATAGAACCCCATACGACACCAAAAAGCATACAGAAAAAGAGTTTCCATGCCTTGATCGCGAAAGGAAAAATAATGCGACATGCGTATACACCGATCAGCACTATAGGCAATACAATCACTACGCCAAAGAGGCTGTCGATCATCCAACTCGCTACGATGGCTCCTGGCAGACCCAGTGCGTTGGTGATGCCTTCGCGTAGGGTGGAGCGGGTCGCATTCTCCTGAATGATAGACATATCGTTTGCACCTGTGAAAAAGAAACTCACATATGCTATCAGTAGCATCAGTGCAAATACTATCAGCAGAATACCTGCTATGAGTTGAAATTGTTGGCTCTGAAAAAACATACGCAACGATTGCCAAAAATCGTTGTGCTGTACTTTGCGGGCTGCATAAGGTTTGTTGCCCTCTGTCGTCGGGCGTGTGGGTCTTGCTGTTCGTGATGCCATAAATCTACATTTAATTCATAGTTAATTGTTAGGACTACATTTTTTTATTCGGGCTGCAAAGGTACAACAAATAATGCACAAAAGCAAGAAAAAACGAGCAAAAGTTCACTTTTAAGTGAGTTTTTCTTGCCTTTACACTTTACACCCTACACCTTCCACTCTCTTTCTCACAGTCTTTTCGACATTCATGGCGGCTACTTCCGCTTGCATGGCTATTTCGAGGGGGAGTTTTTCTTCCGTGATAGGGTAGATGCCTGCAAATCCCATCTGCTCAACGCTTTCGCACTTCTCCACGCAGCCACCGATGGCGATGACGGGTATATCTTGCGCTTTGGCGCGCGCCAGCACGCCTGCTGCCGTCTTGCCTTTGGCAGTCTGGAAGTCTATCTTACCCTCGCCCGTGATAATCAGGTCGGCACCTGCTATCGTATGGTCAAAGTCTATCGCGTCCAGCACCATGTCTATGCCACGTTTGAGCGTGGCGTTCAGGAATGCGCGAAAACCACCGCCCATACCTCCAGCAGCACCTGCGCCTGCCACGGGCACGATATTGATATGGTATTTGTTCTCAATCACTTCTGCCAACGAAGCCATGCCTGCATCCAAGCGAGCGACCATGTCGGGGTCGGCTCCTTTCTGGGGTGCAAACACAGGCGCTGCGCCCTCTTTACCGCAGAAAGGTGTATCCACATCGCATGCCACGGTAAAGGTGGATTGGCGCACACACTCCGCCACCTCGCTGTCGTCTATGCGAGCAATCATGTGCATCGTGCCACCACAGCAGTGCTGAATCTCCTGGTCTTGGCTGTCATAGAAGCGGAAACCCATGGCTTGCAACATACCTGTACCCGCATCATTGGTTGCGCTACCGCCTATGCCAATGAGGAACTGCCGACAGCCTCGGTGCATGGCGTCCATGATCAGCTCGCCTGTGCCGTGCGTGGAGGTCAACCATGGGTTGCGCTCCTCGGAACGGAGTAGAGGCAGACCGCTGGCAGCAGCCATCTCAATGATAGCCTTGTCGCCTGCTATACCATAGCGTGCTTGTATCTCACGACCCAACGGGTCGCTAACGGTGGCAGTGACAATCTCACCGCCTAACGCTTCCACTACGGCTTCTACGGTGCCTTCGCCACCGTCTGCTACATTCACGGCTATGACTTCGCAGTCAGGGTAAACGCTCTTTATACCGCGTGTCGCAGCCTGCGCTACTTCTATCGAACTGAGTGACCCCTTGAACGAGTCAGATGCTATAACTATTTTCATTGTTTAGTGAACGCCCGCAAGCGGGCTACTGTTTAGTGTTTATAGTTGAAAAATCAGGGCAAAGTGTTCCCATTCGTTTTGCATGCCGCTGAGCAATGTTCTTATCTCACTTCGTTCGAACGATCGCGTTGCGTACGGCGAAGCGGAATAGTTGTCTATGTTGTCTTCTTAATTAACTATACATTTTGTGGTTGAGACGCATATCCTTGCCTCTCGCCTCTAACCTTTCGCCTCTCACCTCTCGCCTCTAACCTAACACAAAATACATCCCTATACTACCTAAGGTCAATATCAGTCCGACCAGGGTCTCGTAGGGGATAAGTCGTAGGCGTTCGCTCACAGAGAAGCCCATCGAACCGCCTGTGGCGTGGAAGAACGAACCGTGGGGAAGGTGGTCGAGTGTAGTTGCTCCTGCGTTGGTCATGGCTGCACCCCATACGGCCGTCACACCTGCAGCCAAGATGGCTCCGCCAAACGAAGCCGAGGCGATGGTAGCACCTGCCGTAGTAGAAGCAGTGGCTGCGGACATCAGTGCGCCTGCTATGGGCGCCATGAAGGTGCCACCGTTGCTCCAACCAGCCAACATGCCCACCAGCACATCCTTGATAGCCGATGCCTTGATGATACCTGCCAGTGTGCCTGTACCTACCAACAGAATAGCGATACCCGACATCTTCTCCAATCCGTATGTGAGGCAGGCGGCAGTGTCGCGCCATTTGGCGGTAGCGATGATGCCGACTACGCCGCCAATGGGCAATGCTATCATCGGGTCAATCACGATGCCAGCAATGGGGCGAAGTGCCAACAGTACAATCGTCACGATAGGGCCCAACAGACTGCGCCATAGAGCAGGCAACTTCTCCTCGCCTCTCGCCTCCTCGCCTTTCGCCTCATCGCCTCTCGCCTTATCGCCTCTCGCCTTATCACCTTCCAGAGAGGTAGGCTTCTCTTTGGGCATGAGCGGAATGATGACAAACACCGTCACTGCCAATCCTATCAGTGCTGGTACGATGCCAGCTGCCATCACGGATGACAGGGGTGCGTCGAAGTTCTCGGCAGCAATGATGGTGTTCGGATTAGGCGACATGATATTGCCGCATTTGCCACCACCAATCATGGCGAGTAGCAGTTTCATTTTGGACAGTTGCAGCTTATTGCCCATGATGATAGCGATAGGCGCAATCGTGATGACTGCTACATCGATGAACACGCCCATGCCTGTCAGAATCATGGCGGATAATGCCAACGCGAGGTAGATATATTTCTCGCCCAATGCTTTGATGATGCTGTGTGCGATGGTGCTGGCAGCGCCTGTCTTGACGAGCATGCCCGTCAGTACACCTGCTGCCAATATGCGCACTATAGCGGGAGTGATATCTTTCACACCGCCTATCATGTGACTGACGGTAGTCTCCAGTCCCCAACCCGCCAGCAGTCCGCCCACGACAGCCCCTAACATGAGACTGAAGACGGGCGACACTTTCTTGATAATCAATACGATAGATAATAGCAGTCCAATCACTGCTGCCAATGCACTATTCATAATCCTTGCCTTTAACCTTTAACCTTTAGCCTCTAACCTTTAGCCTCTAACCTTTAGCCTTTAGCCTTTAGCCTTTAGCCTTTAACCTTTAACCTCTAACTTCACTCCGTCCACACTTGTTTCACAAACGCCTCTGCGTATTTGGTATGGCACTCCATGCCGCGGAGTATCTCCATGGCGTCGTGCCACTCTTGCACCACGGGCATGTCTTGGCTCTCGTGGCAATAGTAGGCTTTGACTTTCTGCTCGTGTTGCTTGGTGATATTCACCCAATGGTTGGGTGCGAAGGTTTGTGTCTGCATGCCGGTCATTACTTCGCCGTAGTAGAGGTCGAAGGTGTAGCCTGTTAGTCGCCATGCGTCATATACGAGGATAGAGCATACGCGGTGGTCGCGGTGCGAGTCAATAGGCCAGTGGGTGATGACCATATCGGGCTTCTCTGCTTCTATCAGGGCTTTCATCTCGGCATAGCGTGCTTTGTTGACTTCGGCATTGCCGTCGATTTGTGTCATGAAGACAGGGCGCACGCCCATCATCTCGCAGGCTTTTGTCGCCTCGGCGGTGCGAATACTGCGTGACTCCTCGTGGCTCTTACCAGGGATACCGGCCTCACCACCTGTGAAATAGACGGACACGACCTCTACGCCCATCTCGCGCAGTTTGATCATCGTGCCTCCGCACATGGTTTCTGGATCGTCGGGGTGTGCGCCGATAACGAGTACTTTCTTGTAACCTTCCAACCATTTCTCAGCGCCTTGCACTGGAGCAATAGCCAATAGCAGACTGACTGCCAATAGAATCATCTTACTTGTCTTCATGATAATAATTGTTTTTATTGTTGATTATAATTGTCTATATTGCCTTCTACCAGTCTTACGCTAATCAGTATCGGGTCATGATCCGCATAGCGGAAGATGGTCTTATCCAATCCTCTTTTGTATCCGCGCGTATAGAAGTAGTCCGTATTCAGGTGATAGGGTTGCACCGCAGTCACTTGCGCTGCCATGCTCTCTGAGGCAAACACTCTATCCAGATACCCTGCTTCGCTTTGATAGACGTAGGAGTACCCTGTTGGGGCATAACGCATGACCATATCCTCATAGCCTGCCCCGATGATAGTCTGTATGGGTTGCTCCTCCGAGTAGCAGTTGTAGTCGCCAACGAGCAGAATATCTGCGTCTTCGAACACCTGCTCCTCCTGAATCGTATTGAGCATAATCAGCAGGCTGTCCACGTTCGCCATGCGTCGGCTGTTGGAGTAATCACCTGTGCCGCGTTTGGAGCGCAAGTGGTTGATGTTCAGTACAAACTTTTCTCCGCTCGCTATCTCTTCAAACCCGCATGCCACCATGCGATAGCGATAGTGGCTCTTCGTGTCTTGGTAGCCATATTGTAGCTCGCCGTATGGGCGCACTTTGTCGCTGCGGTAGATATAGCCGCAGCTGATGGTGTCGCCATTGCTCCAGCCCTGTGACACGTAGGCGTAATGGCCTTTTTTAGTCATACGGTTCATGGCGTTCACCAACATTTGCGCTGCGCTGTCGCCTTTCTGAATCTCACAGATGGCATATATATCGGCGTTAATATGGGTGAGGGCTTTGCTTATCTTCTCCGTCTGCAGGGCTTGTTGCTCAGGGGTAGTCTTGCGGTGGGCGTATCCGCCGAGGTCATAAAAGTAGTTCTGGATATTCGTGGCGCAGATGAGCAGGTCACCTTTGGGCATTTTGGGACGTGCTTCGGGCTTGTTGTTGAGGAACTTGGGCGTAGCGCCTGTCACCAGTTTGCCTGGGGCAACGACGCGTGCGGTGAGGTTCTTGACGATGGCACCGGTGCGCACTTTGTAGTTCGTGATCTTGCAGGATAGGCTGAGCGTTTTTGACCTATTTGCCTGTTTAATAGCCCAATACGCCGTGCTGTCGCCCTCTGCCAAGCCGATGGCATGTTCTTCGGGTACATATAGTCGCTCGGGAGCGAGGATAAGCGAGTCGTAGTAGTTACCGCAGACGTAGAGTGGGGTAGTGATCTGTACCATTTTGCCGATGTACGCATCCCATCCTTTATCAAATGACTCAGGGAACTGTACTTTCTCCACCGCCCATACGGAGTAGGCGGATATCATCAGTATTAAGAAAATGATCTTTCGTTTCATATAATCGTTTCGTGTTTTGTACTTGTCAGTTGTATGTGTTGGTTGTATATGTCATTTGTACTTATCGGTTATTCTTCCCCGAATTCCCCTGCAAAGGTACTACTTTTTTGGGATATATGCAAGTATTCGACAAATTTTTAGTTTGGATAGTTTAGATTTCTCGGGCGCAGCGAGTAGAAGGCTATATTCTCCGTTTCTTTTTAGCAACGATACCACCACGATACCACCCCGTACATGCCACTATCCGCCCCTTTGGCTATTTTGTCCTGTACATTGGTAATAGGAGTAATCATGTTAGCTTTCATGTTGTGGGTTGTGTAGGGTTGTGTAGGATGGTGTAGGGTTGAGGAGTTTATTGAGATTCCTGACCCACACTTTGCGGTCTTCCTGCGGACTTCACGAAACAAGACGCTGTGAAGCAGGCGGAAGTCCTTGGAATTGCTAAAAGCACAATGGAGGACTGGCTAAAGAAACATATGCAATTATCTCATATTGAGCATATTGCGCATGGAAAGTACAGAAAAACAAACTATAAAATAGTATCTTAAGTTTTCCGGGTTTTCCATGTTTTCTGGGTTTTGTTAAATCATGGAAAACCCAGAAAACCCGGAAAA
>JAZOOG010000022.1:0-23539 GCA_045654945.1 Paludibacteraceae bacterium | reverse complement strand
AAAGAAGTACCATTCACTACTACTTCTGCTACGTTTGGTTCTATTTCTTTAACGGTTGTCTCGTATTTTTGACCACCGATAGTAAAATTAAATCCTTTTTTCATTGTTTTAACGATGTAAATTGTTCATGCCGTACATCTTATTGTTCCATTGTGTACGGTGTGGTTGAATAGTAATTTTGGTATCTTCCTCATCGTGTACACCATTATAATAAAGGTGCAAAGCGAGGGCAATAGCTGCGGTACTATCAGCAGTCAGCGTGATAGAATCGTCGAGCTTGCTGTGGGTGTGGGTTACTGTTTGCTCTGCCGCAACGTTCTCCACTTTCTTGGCTTTCACGCGTGGTTGCATGATCCAGCCCAAAAGTTTCATCACATATACGAAAGCTGCCAATAGCGCCACCACCATACCGAAGCCAAGACCGGTAATGAACCAAGTCTGAGCTGTAATGCCGGTAGTTTCGGCTGCAACTTGAAGTAACATCATAATTACAATGGAATATTAGAGTGTTTCTTGAGAGGGTTGGTCAAGCGCTTGGTTTGCAAGTTCTCGAATGCGCGAACGATACGCTTACGGGTATTGCGTGGCTCGATGATGTCATCGATATAACCGCGGTTAGCTGCTTGATATGGGCTTGCGAACAAGTCTTTGTACTCAGCCTCCTTCTCAGCAATAAATTTCTTTCTTTCTTCTGGATCCTCAATAGCCTTGATAGCTTTAGCTTGGAGCACACCTACTGCGCCACTTGCACCCATCACAGCAATCTCAGCGTTTGGCCATGCGTAGCAAACGTCGCCGCGGAGTTGCTTACAGCTCATCACGATGTGGCTACCACCGTAAGACTTACGAATGGTCACAGTTACCTTAGGCACAGTTGCCTCGCCGAACGCGAACATCAACTTTGCTCCGTGATCGATGATACCCGCATACTCTTGACCTGTACCACAGAGGAAGCCAGGAACGTCTACAAGGGTAAGGATTTGGATATTGAATGCGTCGCAGAAACGAACGAAACGAGCAGCTTTACGGCTTGCATCGCAGTCCAATACACCTGCCAACCAGTTTGGTTGGTTAGCGATGATACCGGTAGAACGGCCGTTGAAACGTGCGAAACCGCAGATGATGTTCTTAGCGTAGTCTTTTTGAACCTCCATGAAGTCGCCGTTATCTACGATGGTGTAGATGATGTCCTTCATGTTGTATGGTTTGTTAGGATCATCTGGAACAATCTCGTTCAAGCTCTCCTCTACACGCATTGGATCATCGGTGCAGTTCATGAGTGGAGCCTCCTCCATGTTGTTTTGTGGGATGAAGCTTACCAAGCGACGAACCTCTGCCAATGCCTCTTCCTCAGTAGCAGCTACGAAGTGAGTCACACCAGACTTGGTTGCGTGTACTTTAGCACCACCGAGTTGTTCTACGGTTACGTCCTCACCTGTCACACTCTTCACTACCTTTGGACCAGTGATGAACATGTATGAGTTTTGCTCGGTCATCATGATGAAGTCGGTCAACGCTGGGCTATAAACCGCACCACCGGCGCAAGGGCCAAAGATCACAGAGATTTGTGGCACTACACCAGACGCGAGGATGTTACGCTCGAAGATCTCAGCGTAACCTGCCAATGCGCAAGCACCTTCTTGAATACGAGCACCACCTGAATCGTTCAAACCGATGATAGGAGCACCGAGTTTAACGGCTTGATCCATTACGTTGCAGATCTTGAGCGCCATAGTCTCGCTGAGTGAACCACCGATTACGGTAGCGTCTTGTGCGAATACGAATACGAGGCGACCGTCGATAGTACCACTACCAACTGCTACACCGTCACCCAAGAATACTTTTTTCTCCATACCGAAGTCGTGGCAACGGTGTGTGAGGAACATGTTTACTTCCTCGAATGAACCCTCATCGAGGAGCATGTTGATACGCTCGCGAGCAGTATAACTACCCTTAGCGTGATGTTTTTCTACTGCTGCTTCACCGCCACCGGCTGCTACCTTCACGCGGTTGTCAATCAGTTTTTGCAATTTTGTTGTATCCATTTCTTATAATGATTTTATTAGTCCGAATTACTTAGGTTGCTCGCAGAGCTCTGTCAAGATACCCTTGGTTGATTTTGGGTGCAAGAATGCGATCATGAGGTTCTCAGCGCCTTTGCGTGGAGCCTTGTCGATAAGTTGGATGCCAGCTGCCTCAGCCTCTGCCAATGCCTCCTCTACGCTATCAACGTTGAAAGCTACGTGGTGAATACCACCCTTGCCACCGTTCTTCTCGATGAACTTAGCGATAGAAGACTCTGGGCTGGTAGCCTCAAGAAGCTCGATTTTTACTTCACCTACTTTGAAGAAAGCGGTTTTTACTTTTTGGTCAGCTACCTCTTCGATAGAGTAGCATTTACCACCAGTTAAGAACTCGAAGAAAGGCATAGCCTCTTCCAAACTTGTTACAGCGATTCCAAGATGCTCAATGTGAGTTGGTTTCATTGTTTTTTAGATTTTATGTGTTAATATTTTTGTTAATTATTTCCTATTTTGCCAAATTAGCGCACAAAGGTAGTAAAATTTTTCGAACCATGCAAATAAATAATTATTAATTATTTGTTAATCCCCCTTTTTGCCACTTACGAGTAGCATTTCCATAACAAAGGAGATGCAAACGCATCCCCTCTGTCTTGATTTATCTTCTCAAAAATGATTTACAGGTCCTTCACAAGGCGCACACTTAATCCATATTCGCAAAATGCTCCTGTCACGTACGAATCATTTGAATAAAAGCAAATGTATTCGGCTCTATTATAATCTCTGCCAACGAAAATTACATCGCTAGAAGACCAATATATACCGCCTAAATATTCGCTAACAATTGTTGTGCCTATACGGCATCCTCCAGCAGGAAGAAAGACAGTTCCTGCGTCTTCGAGTAGCATCCATTCATCAAGTGAAAATGATTGATAATCTGCAAAATACTCCTTCCCATCTTCGCTATGAAAACCTGACTTAAAGTTAACTCCACTTGGGCACACCCATTCGTCTGGCAGTAGTATCAAACCATTCACTCCATTCACTTGCGCAATACCACGCAGAGAGGGGGCATTAGGGCGATCAAAAACCAGATATCTCCATTCGCGATATTTTAATGTGCGCCACATGTTAGGAACATCATCGCCTATTTGATTAATACCCCAATCAACAAAATCACCTGAATAGTCTTCGTTTTTGGTAGAAGTGCTAACTCCAAAAGCCGCAGCACCTGCATTCGTACTCCAGCCAAACAAATCCACCCAACCGCTATATTTAGATGATATATTAGCATTATCTCCACCAATACACTGCCATTGTTCTTCTGCAAAACGCCATTTTTTTGTACTGGCCTGATATTGTAAGTTACCTGGCGAGAACACTACTCTTCGAATTTCTGAAATGGAAAATCCATTTTTTGGAACCTCTGTCGTTACGAATGTTTCTACGGCTCCATATTCATATTCGGTATTATTTATAAATATCACGGCGCGATAAAAATACTTTTTGTTTGAGAGCAAATCGCGTGCGACTATCTTAAACTCCTTTCCTTCTAATCTCTTTCCATTCAACAACTTCCCGTCCAGCAATTCGCCAGCGTAATTATCTATATCATCCTGTGTTTCTGCTATCATAATGCCGACGCCTATATTTTTATAGTCAGATGCGTCCGCCTTCAATTCTCCACTTAACACAGCGGAGCAAGATGTTATATCACTTGCCGTACCTGTTAACACTTTATTAGAAGATAAATTTTGAGGTTCGCAACTAGAAAAGACTAATCCTAACAAAATAACAATGTAAAATAATTGCTTCTTCATGATTTTAGTTATTGTTTAATTGGGTAATACATTAACATTAGCGCACAAAGGTACGACTTTTTTCTCATTTGTGCAAATAAATAATTACAAATTATTTGTCAATTCTCATTTTTGCCACTTGCGATTATCAATGCTACCAGCCATCTGCCACCTGACTGCATCGTGACCTCATAGGAACTTCATCGGAACCTCATAGGAATCTCATAGGAATCTCATCGGAATCTCGCCGAATGACTACCCTATTTTCTACCTGACATCCTTATCACTTCCGCCTGCCAATAATCCCCGAATCACTTGCCATATCCGTTGCACTTGCGACCAATCGCGTTGTATTTCCGCGACATCTCGTTCTAGCAACTCACGCTGCATAGCAGCTTGATTCTCAATCGCTTGTTTCTGTTGCTTCAGCGAAGCAGGATTATCCAATACCACTGCACCAAGATGTTTCTCAATTGGGCGCACAAACCACAGCCGTCTGCCCCAATAAACCCCTAACGCAATCAATCCCATACCTCCAGCAATCACCAGATACGAAGCCCACATTGGCAACCATTGTTCGAGCCAAGCAGCCAAAGCTATAGCCAAGAAAATAAGTCCAACTACCACGATTGCCGTAATAGCGAATAGCGCAATAATAAGCCCTAACAACTGACTCGTCTGCTCTATGCTCTGCACTTTCAGCAGTTGAAATTGCGACTTGATATATGATTGAATATCAGCAAGTAGCTGATTGTAAAAATCTTTCATAGTTGTAAATGGTCAAATTGTAAATAGCGCAGAGGAACAGCTGTCCTCTGCGCATTGTTTACTTCTTGGCAGCCTCTTCCACTGCGGCTTCGAGATCGGCTTTGCATTGGCAGTTGCATAGACCGTTCTTGATGCGTTTCATCACTTTGTCCACGAGATGAGAGAGTTCATCCACGTTCATGTTTTTGTACTTCTCGCGAGCGATGGCCGCGATCTCTGCGCGCAGTTCCCTGCCGCTTTTGGGAGCCAGCATCAAGGCTGCTGTGGCTCCGACTACTGCTCCGCCTAAGAGAGCAAGTAGCATCTTTGTTCCATTTGTCATAGTTGGTTTGGTTTATACATTTCGGAACATGTGTTCCTTATATTCCCAAAAGCAAAATCTATGCCAAAAAGAATAGATTTATTCTATCTATTTGCCTATATCAAAAAAAAATAGTACCTTTGCAGCAGAATCTACATTTTGTCAAATATTATGAACCGACTAAATTCGAATATACTGAGCATAGGTATCACCCTGCTACTTGTGATTGTAGTGGTGCTTAGTTCGCTGGTTACCAGCCATATCGTAGAGAAGTTCGAGAAAGAAGAACAAAAGAAAATCGAACTTTGGGCAGAGGCCACACGCCAGTTTATCTTAGCAGGCGAGGACGACAATATCGACCTCCTTCTACAAGTGATGGAAGGCAATACTACCATACCCGTCTATATGGTGGACACCAACTACAACCTCCTACTCTCACGCAATGTGCCAGAGCCCAAACGCAATGTAGAACGATTCTACACTAACAAAATCAACGAACTCCGTGCGACCCAAGAACCCATTGAGGTGCGCATCTCTGACAATGTGATGCAGTATATCTACTACGAACAATCCTCTACCCTACGTTGGTTGTCGTACTTCCCTTATATTCAGTTGGTTGTTATGCTCGCTCTGGCAGGAATGGCAGCCATTGCTCTACTCATGGTGCAACGCAGCGAGAAGAATAGTCTGTGGGTGGGACTCTCCAAAGAGACTGCTCACCAACTCGGCACCCCTATCTCCTCGCTCAACGCCTGGAATGAGTTACTCAAAACTCAATATCCAGACGACACCTTACTACCACAAATGGACGAAGATATTCGTCGCCTACAGATGATAGCCGAGCGTTTCTCCAAGATTGGTTCGCAACCCAAATTGGAAGCATGCGAAGTACTGCCTGTGGTACAATCCGCTATGGACTACATGCGTGCGCGTACCTCTAATAAGATAGAGTATAGGTTAATAGGCGACGAGGCGATGAGGCGAAAAGGCGAAAGGTTAAGAGCACCCCAAAACGCCACGAGCGTTATCGGGGACCCCGCTGAGGCAAGGGCGATGCTGTGCGCACCGTTATTTGAATGGGTGATTGAGAACATCTGCAAGAATGCGATTGACTCAATGGAGGGCAAAGGCAGTATCACCATTGAGGTAAGGCGAGAGGCGAAAGGCAAGATATATATCGACATTACCGACACTGGTAAGGGTATCGACCGCAGAAACTTCAAGCGGATATTCCAGCCTGGTTACACGAGCAAGAAACGCGGTTGGGGATTGGGGTTGAGTTTAGGCAAGCGTATCATCGAAGATTACCATAGAGGCGAACTCTTCGTGAAGCAATCGCAATTGGGCGTCGGTACGACTTTCCGCATCGTGTTGTGTAGCGTTGTGTAGTGTTGTGTAGGATTGTGTAGAATTGTGTAGAGTTGTGCAGGATGGTGTAGGAAATAGTCCAAACACGGTTGAGCCAGAGCCAGACATGGCCGCATAAATGGCGCCTGCAGAAAGTAGGCGCTGTTTTATTTCTGCGATCTCGGGATGAATAGGAAAAACTGTCTGCTCAAAATCGTTGATGAGCAAAGGAGAGATATCGGTTAGGGGCATACCCTCTGTCAATGCTTGTTTGATTTGTCCTTCCGCTTCAGGGTGGCGCACTATACCTGCATAGGCTTCCTTAGTAGAGACACTACAATTGGGTTTTATCATCACAAGGCGCAATCCGCTCAAATCCAATGTAATAGGCGATAGTTTGTCGCCAATGCCTTCGGCATAGCAGGGGGTGTTATAAATGAAGAAGGGGCAATCTGCACCCAATGGGCGCACCTCCTCTGCGAGTTGCTCGCGTGTGAGCCCAAGGGAGAAAAGTTCGTTGAGGGCGATAGCCATGTGTGCCGCATCGCTACTACCGCCACCTAAGCCTGCACCAAACGGGATATTCTTCTTGAAAGTGATTTTGACATTGCCTATTTGTGGGAAATGCTCCTGCATGCGCTTGTACACCTTGTATATAAGGTTGTCCGTAGGCAAGCAATCAATGATCAAACCATCTTGCAGAAAAGTAAACTCCTCCGCGGACTCAACCTCCAACTTATCGTGCAAGCCATAGACAGGATAGAAGATAGTCTCCAAATCATGGTAACCATCTTCGCGTTTGCGCACCACGCGCAAACCTATGTTTATCTTGCAGTTAGGAAAGAGAAGCATATAGACCGCTGCGCTAATAGAAGTTAGACCGCCACGCTGTTAGAAGTTAGACAGTATCCATAAAGGACTTTTGCACTTTGTTGAAGACCACGATACCGACTGCGAGGAGCACCATCATGAAAATGAAACTATAGCCCAACATCCACCAGTCGTGGTTGCCCACGCCGAGCATGCCATACTTGAAGAACTCCACAATACCAGTCAGCGGATTGAGTTGCATGATAAGGCGAAGTTTCTCATTGGTGATCGTAGAAAGCGGATAAATGACAGGAGTAGCATACATCCACAGACTGACAAAGAAACTCAACAACAGTTGCAAGTCGCGGTACTTAGTCGTCATACTGGAGAATAGAATACCAAAGCCCAACGCCAATCCTGCCAACATCACCACAAGGATAGGGAACATGAGGGCATACCAGTTGGTATGTATCTGAACATCAGTAAATAAGGCATAATAAGCATACACCACAAGGAAAAGTGCAAACTGGATAGCAAAACGCACAAGGTTGCTGATGACATCGCTCAGTGGCGTCACCAAACGGGGAAAATACACTTTACCAAAGATACCTGCATTGGCTACAAAAGTATTGGATGTTTTTCCCAAACAGTCTGCAAAATATTGCCAAAAACTGATACCTGCCAAATAGAAAAGAGGTTGAGGCAGACCATCGGTAGAAATCTTAGCAATACCACCAAAGACCACCATATACATAACTGTAGTCATCATCGGTTGGATCACATACCAAAGTGGGCCTAATACTGTCTGCTTGTACTGGGTAATGATGTTACGTTTCACGAAGAGCATCATCAAGTCGCGATAACGCCAAATCTCTTTGAAGTCAACCGACAAAAGACTGTCTTTTGGACGGATTTCGGTCGTCCATTTTTCCTGTGTTTCTGCCATAATTACAAAATTTGGGTGCAAAGGTACGATTTTTTTTGCAAATGTGCAAATTTATTTGTACCTTTGCGCGTTAATTGGATATTTATGGAAAATTATATCGTTTCAGCAAGAAAGTATCGTCCTACCACATTTGAGAGTGTGGTGGGTCAAGAAGCACTCACGCAGACCCTACGTAACGCCATACGCACCAATCACTTAGCGCATGCGTACCTATTCTGCGGACCACGTGGTGTGGGCAAAACGACATGTGCGCGTATCTTCGCCAAGACCATCAACTGTCTGAATCCGACAGCTGAACATGATGCTTGTAATCAATGTGAATCATGTGTGGCGTTCAATGAGCAACGCTCGTTCAATATTCATGAGTTGGACGCAGCATCCAACAACTCAGTGGAAGATATCCGTTCGCTGATTGACCAAGTGCGTATTCCACCACAGCTCGGCAAGTATAGTGTGTATATTATTGACGAGGTACACATGCTCTCACAAGGTGCATTTAACGCGCTATTGAAGACATTGGAGGAGCCACCATCGTATGCTATCTTCATATTGGCTACAACGGAGAAGCACAAAGTGTTGCCTACGATTTTGAGCCGTTGTCAGGTGTATGACTTCAGCCGAATAACGGTAGCAGATACGATTCATCACCTGCAATATGTAGCAAAGCAAGAGGGCATTATTGCCAGCGAAGAGGCACTGAATGTGGTGGCGCAGAAAGCCGACGGCGGTATGCGTGACGCGCTGAGTATCTTCGACCAACTGGTATCGTTCTGCGGAACGCAAATCAGTTATGAGCAAGCCATCGAGGTGCTGAATGTGCTGAATACAGACTACTATTTCCGTTTGGTGGATGCAGCTTTGGCTGGTCATGTGAGCGAAGCGCTATTGCTGCTGAACGAGGTACTGACAAAAGGATTTGACGCGGGAAACTTCGTGACAGGTTTTGCGCAACACTTGCGCGATGTGCTGGTGAGCAAGGATGCTGCCACGGTGCAACTGCTGGAGACATCTGATGCTATTCGCCAACACTATCAAGAGCAGGCACAACGCTGCGCCGCGAAGTGGTTGTTCAATGCATTGGACATTGTGAATACTTGCGATATTAACTACCGCACAGCGAAGAACAAACGTCTGACTGTAGAATTGGCATTGGTCAAACTCTGTCGGCTGACAGAAGCACCTGCACAAGAAGTACAGAGAGTGCAAAACACTGGCGCGCAAACGGCTACACCTGCTGCACAACCAGCACCACGTCCCGCAACGGCTCCACAACCGACTGCCGTAGTGCAACCTACCGTTGCTCCAAAGCCAGCCACACCCACAGTGCCTCCACCTCCTAAGCCAACGAGCTTAGGCGCAATGCCATCGTTGGGAAACTTGGGTAAACTGAGTGCAACACCTCAGGCAGCAGCACAGCCAACTGCCACTACACCAGCCACGGAACAGCAGAAGCGCAACAACCCTTTTACGTTTGACCAACTCAAAAGCGCGTGGGCTGGTCAGATTAAACACTTCGAGAAAGAAGAGCGCTTCAAAGCTATGCTAACCACCTACGAACTGGTGCAAGACTCGGATACAAAGTTCCACATCACGGTGGACAACCAGTTGCAAAAGAAAGAGTTTGCCAAGTTTGGTAAACAACTGATGGACCGCGTGCGCGACGCCTTGCAGAATGACGATGTGCAACTGCGCGTAGAAGTAGCTGAATATACAGCGACACAAGTCGCATATACATCTACTGAGAAATATAAGATTCTCAACCAGTTAAACCCACATCTGGAGGAACTGCGCCAACGCATGAACTTACAAATAGAATAATTAAGAATTAAGCATTAAGAATTATGAATATCTTTTCGATTTTATTATTTACGTTTGCACTGCTGACTGACACGCATATCAGCAGTAGCAACCCTCGTCCGATGGAAGACTTGCAACGCTCGATTGCAGAGATCAATCAAAACCCTGCCATTGAGTTTGTCGTAGTAACAGGTGACCTGACCGAGAACGGTGACAAGGCTTCTATCCAAGCCATCAAGGATGCATTGGACCAACTGCATGTGCCATTCTATGCTGCATCGGGCAACCACGAGACCACCTGGTCGGAGTCGGGTGTGATGGACTTCAGCCGTGTGTTTGGTGATAGTCGTTTTGCTTTCACACACAATGGTATGTACTTCATTGGTTTCAACTCGGGTCCAGTGATTCGTATGGCTGATGGCCACGTGGCACCACAAGACATAGCATGGCTCAAACATAATCTGGATAGCGTTTCTGCAGCAGGTGATGCGCCCATCTTTGTCTTCACGCACTATCCGCTGCGCAATGGCGATGTGGACAACTGGTATGACGTGACCGATGTACTGCGCGAGCACAATGTGCAATGTGTGATGGGCGGTCACTACCACCGCAATCTACTCTTTGACTGCGATGGCATAGCCGATGTACTCAATCGCTCTAACCTGCGCGACAAAGATGGCGTGAATGGTTACTCGATTATCAGCATAACCGATAGTATCCGATTCAACGAGAAACGTATTGGCGAGGAAGCACAACACTGGCTCAGTCTGCCCTTTGGCAAAAAGGCATATGGACCATCCAATGAAGAACTTCGTCCTAACTTTGATGTCAACAAGGAATATAGTCATGTGCAACGCATATGGCACAAGGCACTGCGAGGCGGTATCTACTCTACCCCTGTCACCGATGGCAAGAGCCTCTTTATTGGCGATGACGTGGGCGTGATGTATTCACTCAATCTGAAGTCTGGCAAAACGAACTGGAGTTTTGACACAGGTATGCGCATTGTCGGTTCGCCTGCTGTGAGCGAGGGTGTGGTAGTATTCGGTAGTGCAAACTACAATATCTATGGTTTGGACGCAAAGACAGGTAAAGAATTATGGCATATCACCACGAATCAAGCCGTTATGGGTGCGGCGACGATTCATGAGGGCATCGCGTATATAGGCGGTGGCGATGGCAGAATGTTTGCCATTGAGATCAAGACTGGTCGAGTGAAGTGGTCATTTGACAAGTTGAAAAACTACGTACTGACTCGCCCATTGGTGTATAAGAACAAACTCTACTTTGGCTGTTGGGATACTCACATGTACGCCCTCAACTTGGCAGACGGTTCGTTGGCATGGAAATGGAACAATGGCAACGGCAATCCTAAGCTCTCACCTGCCAGTGTATGGCCAGTGGCTGCGAATGGCAAAATCTTTATCACGGCTCCTGACCGCTACTTCACCTGTTTGGATGCCGAGACAGGCGAGCAAGTATGGCGCACCAAAGAGTATAAGGTACGCGAGACAGTAGGTCTGAGCGAAGACGGCAAGACTATTTATTCGAAATGCATGTGGGATACGATAGTGGCTATGGATGCCACCACGCACGAGCCTATCACGCGTTGGGCTACCCATGCAGGATTTGGTTATGAGCACAATCCAGCTATGCCACTGGATAAAGATGGTACCCTGTGGGTGAGCACCAAGAATGGTCTGCTCTTGGGTATGGATGCTAAGACAGGCACTGTACTCTGGCGTCATAAGATAGGTAATTCTATTCTCAACACCCCATTGCCTCTGAGCGGAAAAGAATGTATCTTCACCAGTAGCGAAGGTACGGTGACATATATACGAGTAAACTGATTTTCGGAGTCCGGAGTCTGGAGTCCAATAAGGAATGTTTGACCTGAAAAAATATTTGCCTACGACCAAGAAGGAGTTGCAACTCCGCGGTTGGGACGAAGTGGATGTGATCCTCTTCTCAGGCGATGCGTATATTGACCACCCTGCTTTTGGGGCGGCAGTAATTGGTCGTGTACTCGAACATGCGGGATACAAAGTAGCCATTGTGCCTCAACCTGATTGGCGAGGCGACCATCGCGATTTTACCAAGTTGGGGCGTCCGAGACTATTCTTTGCCGTCACTGCAGGCAGTATGGATAGCATGGTGAACCACTATACAGCTGCTAAACGTCTGCGTTCGGACGATGCCTATACGCCAGAAGGCAAAGCGGGCATGCGCCCTGACTATTGCACCATCACCTACTGCAATATACTCAAGCAGTTGTATCCCGATGTACCTATTGTTATCGGCGGCATAGAGGCCAGCATGCGCCGACTGACCCACTATGACTATTGGTCGGACAAGTTGATGCCCAGCATATTGGTGGACTCGAAAGCCGACATATTGGTCTATGGCATGGGCGAGAAGCAGATTGTGGAAATTGCTCGCGAACTAAATAATTCAACGACAACATCGACAACATTGCACGGCAATCAACGCCCTGCCGCGCTCAAGGAAATTCCTCAAATAGCATATTTAGAGGCGACATGCGCAGAAGAAAGTGGATACTATGATGGTGAGAGGATTGTTTTGCACAGTCACGAAGCTGCTCTCAAGAGCAAGCAGGTACATGCAGAGAATTTCCGTCTGATAGAGACAGAGAGCAACAAGATCAATGCTGCTACTATCATTCAACCTGTGGGTGACAAATACGTGGTGGTCAATCCACCCTACCCCACGATGACCACCGAAGAGTTGGATGCCATATACGATTTGCCCTTCCAATATCATCCGCACCCCAAATACAAGGACAAGCATATACCCGCCTACGAGATGATTCGCTTCTCGGTATGTATGCACCGCGGATGCTTTGGCGGATGCAGTTTCTGCACCATCTCAGCACACCAGGGCAAACAAATCACCTCACGCTCGGAGCAGAATATCCTTCGCCAGATAGATATACTGAAAGACTTGCCCGAATGGAAGGGCTATTTGAGCGACTTGGGTGGTCCGAGTGCTAATATGTACGGCATGCACGGCAAGGACATGTCGCTATGCGCAAAGTGCGCACGCCCCAGTTGTTTGTGTCCCACGGTATGCAAGAACCTCAATCAGGATTTTGCCCCACTCCTATATATATATAATAAGGTGGATAGTCTGCCATATATCAAGAAGTCGTTTGTCGGCAGCGGTATTCGCTACGACCTAATGAACGAGCAATACGGCAGGGAACTCATCACGCGCCATGTGTCAGGACGTTTGAAAGTAGCACCCGAACATACTTCGGACAGCGTACTAAAGATCATGCGTAAGCCATCGTGGGAGCAATATGAGCGTTTTCATCGCTTCTTTGAGCAGGTGAATCATGATGCAGGCTTGCGCCAGCAGTTGATTCCCTACTTCATTTCCTCGCATCCAGGCTGCACCAATCAGGACATGCAGCAGCTTGCTGAACGCTGCCGCCAATTGCACTACCGTCCTGAACAGGTACAGGATTTCACCCCAACCCCTATGACACTGGCAACGACGATGTTCTACACAGGTTTGAATCCGTACACCATGCAACCTGTATATGTAGCCCGAACCAAAGAAGAGAAGCAAAAACAAAATAGCTATTTCTTCTGGTGGAAACCAACCCATCACTCCCCAAAGACAACCCCACCCCATACTCAACAACGATATTGTCGCACTAAAAAGCAAAAATAATAATGAATAAGAAGTTTCATATCAATCCTAAGACACTTGTATTGGAGCAAGTGGAGCAAGGTATAGGATATTGGCTGCGCCAAAGTGGCTTATATATATTGAGCGGTATTGTTATAGGTGTTATTTTTCTGTTTCTGTTCCTGACCTTCTTTCCATCGCCACGAGAAAAGCAATTGCTACGCGAGAAAGAAGCACTCCACTCGCAGTTGGTAACCCTGAACCAGCAGGTAGATCAAATGCAAGTGGTGATGGCAGACTTACAACAGCGCGACGACAATCTCTATCGCGTATTGTTTGGAGCGGAGCCTATACCATTGAGTATCCGTCAAGGAGCACAGCGCAAAATATCCTATTATGAAGAGATTGCCCGCATGACCAACAATCAATTGTCTGCCGACTTATCGCTGAAGGTGGATGTGTTGGCAAAAGAATTGTATGTACAATCCAAATCCTATGATGATATCATTGAGATGGCTAAAAAGCAGGAGATTCGTATGGAGAACATTCCTGCTATTCAACCCGTACTGAACAAAGACCTTACCCGCGTGGCATCGGGCTATGGTATGCGTATCGACCCTGTGTATCATGTGCGCAAGTTCCACCAAGGTATGGACTTTACAGCCCCTACTGGCACAGAAGTTTTTGCTACGGGTAATGCCAAAGTGTCGTTCTCAGGTTGGAAACAAGGATATGGTAATACTGTGATTTTGGATCATGGTTTTGGTTATGAAACCGTGTACGCCCACCTCTACAAATCCTTGGTACGCAAGGGACAAAAGGTACGACGCTCTGATATTATTGCGTTAGTGGGCAATACAGGTAAATCCACAGGACCACACCTGCACTATGAGGTACGCCTCAATGGTCGACCAGTAGATCCACGCAACTACTACTTCTACGACCTATCACCAGAGGAATATGACCAGATGATACAACTCTCCAACAACTTTGGACAGATGTTGGATTAGTTCAATATCTGATTGATTGCCTGTTTGGCTCTCTCGCCTACAACCACCAAGCGATAGACTATGGTATCACGCATGTAATTAACCAAGTCAAAAGGTGTGCTCTGTGTGAAAGAGGAAAGGCGGAAATAGCGATACAACTGTTGCACATATCCATTTGTCACGATATTGGCATGTCCCAAGGTATCCATTTGTGCCATCAAATCGCCCTGCAATTGTCCCTTTAATGTATCACGAATCATACTCGACATGCCGAGCAAGGCATACTTGTCGCTATCGCACATAGGCCAAAGGTCGAGCAATCCTTGTAGTTGCTCGCGTTCCTCTTCGGGCACATTCTGCAACTGAACATCATCCCAAGGCAGTAGCCAGTGTGCAGCACGTTGGCGAAAGAAGGCTGTCTGGTAGGAGCTCTTGAAAATCAGGAAGTTTTGGTCCAGGTGCATCGTAGCTATGCGATTCATTTCCCCTTGATGTTTGCGAATAACATCATAAAATTCGTCTGAACCCACTTGATTCATCAGCGGCATAATCTCCTTCGCCAGCTCTTGATTGAAATGCTCCAAGTGTTTGACTTGTGCAGTTCGCGCTATATTGCATAGGGCGGTGAAACAGAGTTCGGGATCATCGGTCAATATCTCCTGTGTCTTATCGAGCAGGTCATATTGCTCACGCAGCACGGAGCTATACTTCATCATGTTCATCAGTAAACCGACAATCGCACGCTCTCGAATCATATCACATGATGCAGTAGTATATGCCTTCATGAGTAGAAGCATGCGTTCGGCACTCCATTGTCCTTCGAGGAGGGACAGGGTAAGTCCAGACACAGCCATTGCACCATCTATAGACGATGCTACGTCTTGTACATAAACCAAGAAATCGGCAGCATCGTCCTCTGTCCATACTGCATTTTCGCGGTACAGGTCAAATATGTCGCATGATTTATCCATTCACAACTCTTAGCGTTCGGGGTTCGGGATACAGGCTCTTACAGTTCTTCTTTTATCAGATAATTATTACGCTCATTGGAGTTGCGAATAATCAGTTCGCCCAAGAAGCCAGCCAAGAATAGCATGCAGCCCAATATCATCATCAGAATGCTCAGGTGGAAATAGGGATTCACGCCTACCAACATAGCGCGTACACCGTTGGCCAAAGCGTGCAACTTCATACCACCTACTACCACGATAGCCACAAAGCCCAAGATGAACATCACGCTACCCACCAAGCCAAAGAAGTGCATAGGTTGTTTGCCAAACTTATTGAGGAACCAGAGTGTCATAAGGTCGAGATAGCCGTTGACAAAACGATTTAGTCCAAACTTGCTCTCACCGAACTCGCGCTTGCGGTGTTGAACCACCTTCTCACCAATCTTGCAGAAACCTGCATTCTTAGCCAAATAGGGGATATAGCGGTGCATCTCAGAAAACACTTCGATATTCTTCACCACCTCTTGACGATACGCTTTGAGTCCGCAGTTCATATCGTGCAATTGGATACCTGTGACCCAACGCGCTGTAGCATTAAAGAGCTTGCTGGGAAGGTTCTTGGTCAACTTATTATCATAGCGTTTTTGCTTCCAACCGCTTACCAAATCATAGCCATCTTCCTTTATCATGCGATATAGTTCGGGTATCTCATCGGGCGAATCCTGCAAATCGGCATCCATAGTGATGACCACATCGCCCTGCACCATTTGAAAACCGCAATGCAGCGCGGCCGACTTACCATAATTGCGACGAAAACATATGCCACGCACATTGGCATCATGCATTTGCAGCCCCTTAATCACCTGCCAAGAATCATCGGTAGAACCATCATTGACAAAAATAATTTCATAACTGAACGCATGCTCTTTCATCACGCGCACAATCCACTCGTGGAGCGATGGCAAACTCTCGGCTTCATTATACAAAGGCACTAAAACAGATATATCCATGATAAATAATTTTATATAAAAAATTCTAATTTCGCCTGCAAAGTTACAAAAAATATCTGAAATATGCTAATAAACATAATTTTTTTTGCATATTTCATAAAAAATCTGTATCTTTGCAGCAAAATTTGATAAACGTATGCGTAAATATCAAGAAGAATTTGGTAAATTGTGGGAATATAGTACCCTCTGGAATTCGCTTACTCCAGAGCAAAAAACCTTTATTGATGCCAATTCAGAGATAAGGAAGTACCGCAAGAATGAGATGATTCATCGCGAGGGTGATGCGCCTACCCATATCATGATGGTCATCTACGGTACGGTGAGATTATCAAAAGAAGGAGTTGGGCAACGCGTACAAATTATTCGTCTTTTGAAGCCGCATGACTTATTTGGATACCGCAGTGCTATTGTAGGTGACACACACTCATCATGTGCAAGCACATTGGAGCCAACGGCGGTGTATCGTGTGCGAAGAGATGCCTTTCTCAAATTGGTGCAACAGAACAATGAATTCTGCTTCAGTGTCCTTACTGCTATGGCAAAGGACTTGGCTATCTCCGAATCGCGCACCGTTAATCTCACGCAGAAGCATATCCGTGGTCGTTTAGCAGAATCATTGCTTACACTGCGCCATACCTATGGCTTTGATGAGGATGGAGCTACTATTGCTATGTATATGGCGCGAGAAGATTTGGCAAACATGTCCAATATGACCACCTCTAATGCCATCCGCACTTTATCACAATTTGCGGGTGAAGGGTTGATTGCTATTGACGGACGCAAGATTAAGATTCTGGATGAAGAGGAACTGATGCGTATTAGTCGATTGGGATAATGCGCCATTTTCTGTGTATATTATTCTCTATTACCACCTTACTTCCTTTGCACGCATTGGATGTAGATTATCGTTTGAGTGGACGTATTGGTTGGATAATGCCCGATGGCAAAGTGGACAAAATAGTCCAGCAAGAAGGCAATTGGACAGGGCCTGTTTTTGGGGCAGATTTCTCGGCTACATTTCATCCTGATTGGGCATCATTGCGCGCATGGAACGGTGCGGGTGCGGGTGTAGGATTGAGTTATTGGCATCTATCGCACCAATTGTTAGGACAAGCCTTTGCGCCATATGCCTATTTAGACATTCCCATTGTCCGATGTCCGCACTTTGTATTGGGTATTCGCCCTGGAGTGGGTGCTGCGTTCATGACTAAGACCTACCAAAACACGGTGCCAGAGGGGCATTTGTATGTAGATGTGATCGATGCCAATGAGTGTGTGGGTAGTGTAACCAATCTCTATTTTCCAGAGATGCTGTATATGGACTTTCCCATCGCCAAAGGCTGGTCAGTAGGCGTTGCAGGGGGATGGTATCATATCAGCAACGGTAGCGTTCGCCAACCTAATTCGGGTTACAACATCTTCGCAGCTGAGTTAGCCCTACGCTACTCCCCCACCCAATCAACAATTGCCAACAGCCAATCACCGATAACCAATCGCCGTATTGCCTCATCGCCTCATCGCCTATCCAAGCCATGGTCTATCGCTATTGCAGGAACCGCGAGCGGACGACAGGTGTATTACCGCGACCAACAAACATTCTTCGTATCCTCGCTACATGCAGCGGCTTATTGGCACGCACACACCATTTTTCACGTAGGTGGCGGTGTAGATGTCTTCTACGATGGCGCATATGTACCACGCGATACATATTTTAGAAAAACGAATTTGGCAGCCGCTCAAGCAGGAGACTGCTGGCGTGTGGGCGTGAGTCTGCAACCGACATTTGTAGTAGGTGATTTCTCTTTGGGATTGCATTTGGGCGCATATCTGTACGATCCTGTAAAGGAGTTAGAGCCATATGATGAGGCTATTCTGTCACCGACAGGGCGACTGGAAAAACCTATTTTCTACGCCTATGATATGCTGAAAGCGGGTAGTGCCGGTAGTCCAGATGGATGGATGTACACATCGGTTGTCATGCGTTATCACTTACCATGGCATCTATTCTTGCAAGCTATGATGAAGAGCCACTTGACGAAAGTGGAGTTCGTCAGTCTCGGCATTGGATTCTACTATTAACAAATTCCTCCTTTTTTGTAGGGTTATCCTAATTTAGCTTTATTCAAATTTAGAATTATCCTAATTTAGCTTTATTCAAATTTAGGTTATCCTAATTTAGGGTTATTCCAATCGGTCAAAATTAGTTTTGGCTCCTTTCGCTCTGCGTTTAGGATTCACCGCAATTCCCTATCCGCACCACACAATAACCACACAATAACCATACAATAACCATACAATTCCTTACCTACATAGCACCCAGAAGTAAGCTTTACACCTTAAACCTTAAACCTTAAACCTTAAGCCTTAAACCTTACCCCCCTCAGGGGGAGTACGGGAGGGGTAAAAAAGAGGGCTGCCTTGTGGCAGCCCTCCGATTGTATTTAGAAGTTATATTCTAAACTATTGGATTATTCCCAACCTGGGTTTTGACCGATTTGTGGGTTCAAAGTAGCTTGACCAGATGGGATAGGAGCCAAGTAGTGTTTCTCCTCGAATACGCGGTGATCCTTTGTACGGCACTCAATGTAACCATAAGTACCATTGGTCAACGTAACGCTACCGAGCTCGATTGGCCAACCTTCCTCAATCCAAGCACCTTGAGTTTGCTCTGGATACTTTTGAGTATCGAGCTTATCCAATTGGTGCCAACGGATGAGTGACCAATAACGGTCGTTCAAGTCGAACATCAACTCTACACGACGCTCACGACGAACCTCCCAAATGAGGTCGCTAACACCCATGTTGTTCTTAGCGTCACCTTGCAATTTGAGGTTAGGCATACCAGCGCGTGCACGCAACATGTTCACATACTTCTCAGCTTGTGCTTGGTTACCCAATTCTGCATAAGCCTCAGCTGCGTTCAATACGATCTCTGCCAACCAGAAGATAGGACCATCGGTAGAGTTACCATTGGTAGCTTGACGATATTTACTCTCAGTTGCAGGCTCATCGAACTTGGTGATACCATAACCAGTAGATACTGTATTCTCAGCAGCAGTCTCTTGACCTGGCATACCCTCGTAACGGATACGACCATTACCTACATAACCGAGGTAGCCGTCGATTTGTTGAGCAAGACGTGGGTCACGTGCATTCAAAAGATCAATAATAACAGGTTTGCCTGCATTCACGCCTTCTTCAGCGGTACCAAGACGACCTTTATCCTCACCTGTTGGGAGAGAACCATCAGCCATCAAGTAAGCATTGAAAGCAGAACGGCTCAAACCGTGAGTTTGGGTAGAACCACAGCAGTAGTCTTGAGTAGCGTGATAGAGAACGCCAAGAACGTACTTCTTGTACATAATCATCTCTTTGTTACCAGCGAGGTCGAGAGAGTTGTAGTTAGCACGATAACCCTCTGCACCTGGTGTCAAAGCGAATTGACCACTATTGATAAGTGCCTCAGAAGCCTCAATAGCCTCGTTCAAATATTGCTCAGCACGTGCGTTGTCTTTGAGGTGATACTTAGCGTATGTACCCTCGAACAAGCAAACGCGAGACTTGATAGCGTTAGCTACGTGTACGTTGTAAGCAGTACGAGAAGAAGCATTCTTATCGCCCATGTTCTCAACAGCAAAGTTGATATCAGCCACGAGGTTATCCATAACGAGGTTACGGCTTTGACGTGGTCCATAGAGGATATCCTCATCAGCCTTGGTCAAAGTTTTGTCTACCCAGTAGCAGTCACCGAACTTGCGTACGAGGCAGAAGTGTTGCCAACCACGATAGAGACGAGCAAGAGCAATATAGTATTGCTTGTCAGCCTCCTTTTGGAATGGAACGCCATCAATGTTCTCGAGCAAGATGTTAGCACGGCGAATCTCGGTGTAGCAAGCGCTCCATGTACCATCAGATGCAGGAACGTTCTTGAAGCCCCAAGTAGAAAGACCAGTGACAGCTTGGTTGTCGTTCAAAGTGTTGAAGTAGAAATCACCACTTGCACCACCTGTACCGTATGCAGAGAACTCATTGTAGAAATAGTTGCTGTACATCTCTACGTTGGTCTCGCTGGTGAAGAAGTTACTTTTGGTGAAAGAATCGTATGGATCGTTGTTCAGCAAGTCGCAACTTGTGAAGAGCACCATACCAGCCATCAAACTTAAAATTATCTTTTTCATAACTGTATTCAATTTAGTTAATAGTTAATAATTAATAATTAATATTCATCTGATTGTTATACATTAATTATAGTGTTACTTGCAAACCGAATGAATACGAACGCATGAGAGGCTCTACACGGCCGTATGTACCGTTACCGAAGCCACCAGTACCGCTACCTGAAGAAACCTCTGGGTCGAAACCGTATTGAGCGGTGTGATTTACGAGGTCACACAAGTTGTTGAACGAAGCGTAGATACGTACTTTCTCGATGGTAGCCTTGCGAGTCCACTTTTGTGGCAAGGTGTAACCAAGGGTCAAGTTCTTCAAACGGAGGTATGCCAAATTCATCAAATACTTATCTTGTGGATAGAAGTTGTTGCAACCAATAGCTGTGACGTTAGCACCTGGAACACCTTGACCAGCGTTACCTGGGTACATACGTGGGTAAGCAGCATCTTGATTGATAACCTTAGCAGCATAGTCAGCCTCGGTGATGTAGTCTGTTTGCCATGCGTAGATAGCGTCAGCACCACGGGTCAAAGGCATAACGAATGCAGAAGGAGACCACATATCGCGTTTACCTACACCTTGGAAGAAGAGGTCGATATCGAAGCCCTTCCAGTCTGCGCCAAGGCGGAATGAATATTGCCAACGTGGAGTCTCATTACCAATCTTAACGAGGTCACCGTGGTTGTTCTTGGTACCAGGAGCAAGACCCTCTGGGTTGTTCTCAGCATCGTCAACTGCATAACCCCAGTTGATCACGCCGTCACCGTTTTGGTCAACGAACTTAACATCACCAGGACCATACTTGAATGAACCCTTCTCCAAACCAGTTTGAGTTGCAACACCTTGAGCATAACCTGTGATGTTGCCATCAGCATCAGTTGTGAAGTCATCAAATGTAAAGTAACGATCGGTCTCGAAGCCCCAAATCTCACCATACTCTTTACCAGTATACTTGGTGTTGGTCAAGTCGTTAGATTCCCATTGAGTGATAGTAGCTTTATAGTCTGCGAGGTTGAAGTTAGCGTGAACAGTCAAGTTGTCAGCATCACGGAAGGTGTGGCGCCAATCAATGTTCAACTCCCAACCACGAGTGCGGAGAGAACCAGCGTTCTCGTAAGCAGCACTTGCACCAAGTACTTGTGGCAATGCTTGACCTGGAGCCAACATACCAGTTGTTGTACGTTGATACCAGTCGAAGTTAACGTTCAACTCGTTTTTGAGGAAACCGAGGTCAATACCTACGTTGGTGGTAGCGATAGTCTCCCATGTAAGGGTAGGATCGACCATCTTAGGAGTACCGAAGTAGTCATATTTGCTATTGCCAGTACCCAACCAACTTACACCGTTAGTAGTCTTAGACATAGTCTCGAGGAACATGTTGCTACCAATTTCTTGGTTACCAATTACACCATAAGATGCGCGGATCTTCAAGTTAGAAACGTACTCTTTAGCCTCTTGGAAGTAAGCTTCCTCACTGAGACGATAACCGAGAGAACCTGATGGGAAGAATGCCCATTGTGTGTGAGTTGGGAACTTGCTTGAACCGTCGTAACGACCGCTCAACTCAACGAGGTAGATACCCTTATAGTCATAGTTGATACGACCGAAGATACCTGCAGAACCGCCGTGGCTGTGGCTGTGGCTATAGCTATAGTCCTCAGACATGAGCGCGAGCTCTGGCAAGTTAGGATCTTGCATACCGTGGCGCTCGTAGTAGAGGTACTCGTACTCGCTCTTGTCGAGGTTAGCACCTACCATTACGTTCAAGTTGTGACCACTCCAAGAACCATTGTAGTTCAAGAACATGTTAGCTACGTGGTTGTAGTAGTGAGTGTTCTCAGTCTCAATGAAAGTAGAAGTGTTGATTGCACCGTGTGTGAAGTTCTCACCGAAGAGAGACCATGTATTTACGAGATCCTCATCATAACCAACGCCTTTGTAACGACCAGCGCGATATGTGAAAGTATAGTCACCGTTGAAGGTCAAACCCTTAGCGAGGTTCAACTTGATGAAACCACCAGCGCGCATGTTCATACGCTTGCGCCATGTATCACCACCCTCACCGTCAGGACCAGCAGCTGCCTTACGGAAGCCAATCATTTGACGACCATCAAATTGGTTGCCATCAGCATCCTCGAAGTAACCATAAGGACCGAAGAAAGAACCCCAACGCCATACGTATTGGTAAGTACCCTGACCGCGAACGTATGGATAGGTGTAAATACGGTGTTGCATATTGAAGCGAGCACCAATCTCCAACCAGTTGTTAACCTTAGTAGAGAGGTTTACAGTAGCATTGAACTTATCCATTTCGTCAGGATTGAAGTTCATCAAACCTTGTTGGTGGTTGTAACCGAGAGACATATAGTAGTTAGTCTTGCCTGAGTTACCAGATACAGAGAGGTTGTGTTGTTGGCTTGGAGTAGCATCATTGAACATGATACCTGCTACATCCCAGTCAGCGTAGAAACCGTTCTCGTCCCAATCCAAACCGTAGATCATCTTACGATATGGAGATTTGCCGTTCTTGATACCAGCAGCAGCACCTTCTGGAGAGTTAGCCCAGTCGAGCCATCTTTGAGCACCGCTCAAGAATGCCTCAGTATCAAGATACATACCGAAGAGCTCAGAAGCCAAACCTGCACGTTTGTTAGCGTCACTCAAAGCATTAGCTTGCGAGATTACGTCTGGATACTCTGGAAGAGCAGTAGCACGGCTCCATGCGAAGTTATTGTTGTAAGTTACAGATACCTTCTCTTGTGTCTTAGCAGTCTTGGTAGTTACCAATACTACACCGAACGCAGCGCGAGTACCGTAGATAGCGGTAGAAGAAGCATCTTTCAATACAGAGATAGATTCGATGTCGTTAGAGTTCAAGTAGCTCAAGTTCTCCATTGGCACACCGTCCACGATGTAGAGAGGAGTAGAAGTACCGCTGTTAGACAAGGTACCAATACCACGAATCACTACGGTTGGG
>JAZOOG010000021.1:0-75227 GCA_045654945.1 Paludibacteraceae bacterium | reverse complement strand
CCAAGCTCAGTCTCTTGGCCCTTGTCAAAGCCAGTTAATTCTGCTTTTGTCTCCTCTGCGAAGAGTACTTCGTAAGAAGGATTGTGTACGATCTCGGTTGTACCTACGATGCCGTACTGGGTCAAATCTAATTGTTTCATTATTGGTATTTAATAGTTAATAATTAATAATTAATATTCTATTGATTGGTGTAGTGCCAAAAATGCCCTACTTTTTCGGGTACAAAATTACTACTATTTTTTGAAATACCAAAATTTTTAGTAGAAATACCGCTATTTTGTCAAATCCATATTGCAAAAATACGAAAAATGTGTTATAAAACATATTTTTTTGTCAAAATATTTGGTGGGTATCAAAAAAAGCAGTACCTTTGCACCGTGTTTTTCATGGTATTAGATTTAAGGTTAAGTAAAGATTGGGTTGTCGGGATGACAATCCTTCTTTTTTTATATATATTCTTGCCTCTAACCTCTAACCTTTCGCCTTTAACCTCCAAAAAATTTGCACATGTGCATTTTTTTATACCTTCGAGGACACCCTATCCTCGAAGCTACACTAAAAAAATGTAGCCTATGACAATAAAAACGAGTTTTTCTTGTTCATATACATTTTTTTTTGTACCTTTGCAGTCGCAATGGAAATGCGTTATGATAAACAGGATTTGCAGCAAGCGCTGAAGGTGTTGCGTGAGGGTGGCGTGATACTATATCCCACAGACACAGTTTGGGGGATAGGATGTGATGCAACCAACCCAGAAGCCGTCGCGCGCGTGTACGAGATAAAAAGGCGTATTGACTCTAAAGCGATGCTCGTACTATTGGATGGAGCAGGCAAGTTGCAAGGGTATATGCAACAAGTGCCTGAGACAGCTTGGATGCTATTGGAAGCTGCAGAAGGGCAACGACCCATGACCATTATCTATCCTAACGCACGCAATATTGCGCCAAACTTATTGGCAGAAGATGGTAGTGTAGGTATTCGTATTACCACTGAAGTTTTCAGCAAGGCCCTTTGTGAACAGTTGCGCCGACCTATTGTATCTACTTCGGCTAATGTCAGTGGTGAACCAGCCGCTAAAACATTCCAAGAGATCCAATCTGAAATACTTGACGCTGTGGATTATGTATGCTTATATCGCCGTAATGACCACACGATTCATCAGCCATCATCTATCGTCAAGATAGATGAAAAAGAACGTATAACCATTATTCGCTCATGAACTTCTTGACCCAATACCGCAGGCAACAACTCGCATATATCTGTGTAGATATATTGTCATCTCTGTTAGTGTGGGTGGCATTTTTGGGCTTCCGCTGGATGGTACATGAGGGCAAAGTATTCAGTGTGGATACCATGTTGGTTCCTATATTCGATTTCTATCGCCCATTGGTTTTGTATCCTATAGGATGCTTGATCATACACTATTTATCTGGATATTACATTCGACCTATTCGCAAAGATTATGCCCAAGAGTTTCGTGCAACCATGTTGTCGGCATTGCTGATTGCGTTGGGGGCATTCTTTGTGATCATCATTGACGACCCTGTAACCAGTTATCGCAACTATTTTACCTCTTTGTTGGTATTGATGTTGTTGCAGTTTGTATTAAGTTATATCCCTCGTGTATTACTGACAACCATATTGCAGCGTCATTTATCCCCAACTCCCAGACGTTATATCCTTCGCTCAACCAAACAAATAGAGGAATTTAAGCGTAGCCAACAACTGAAGGCGTACGATGAGGTGGTAATTAACTTGTCGTCCTCTGCCAAGGAAAAAGATATATACAATATTATTAATCAGTTATACCCATACGGAGTAGAAATTGCCATTCAACCTCGCCTCTATGATATGCTTACAGGTGCTGCCAGTATCAAAGAAGTGGAAGATATGCCATTGGTACGAATCACGGAGCACAAAATGAGCGATAGTCAGTTGTGCATGAAACGTGCTTTTGATGTAATCGTAGCTTCTGTGTCCATGTTGCTATTGTCGCCACTCTACATTTTGTTGTTCATATTGGTTTGGAGTACTTCTAAAGGTCCAGCTATTTATCGTCAAGAACGTATTGGTCTGCATGGTATCCCATTCAAAATATTGAAGTTCCGTACAATGCGCTACGATGCCGAACTTAATACTCCTATGCTGAGTGCAGATAATGACTCGCGTATCACGCCATTGGGTGCCATTTTGCGTAAGTATCGTTTGGATGAGTTGCCACAGATGTGGAATGTGTTGAAAGGCGAGATGTCCGTGGTAGGGCCACGACCAGAACGCAGATATTTCATCAATCAAATTGAACAACAAGCCCCATATTACTGTCTGCTATACAAGATTCGACCAGGTTTGACGAGTTGGGGACCTGTCAAAGTGGGCTACACCGATACGATTGAAAAGATGATTCAACGCCTCAACTATGACATTGTATATGTAGAAAATATGTCTTTGCGACTGGATTTCAAAATATTGTTCCACACAATAGGCGTTATCCTTGATGGAAAAGGAAAATGATAAATACGCATTAGCACTATGACATACGATCAAGCAATAAAACGCATCGAACAGATTGTTAGCGAATTAGAACAATCCGAAGCTATAAGCATGGACACCTATCAATCCAAGGCAAAAGAGGCAAAAGATTTGCTAACTTTTTGCCAACAGCAACTCACCGATTGGGAGAATAAGATGAACGATGTCGTCCTGCCTATAGAGTAATGCCTAAGTGTTACTTCTCCCAAGACATACTTGTAGATAGGCGTTTCGTAGTATTGCTATGGAATAAGCGAAGATCTTGCTCCAAACTGTCATTTGGCAACGTGAATGGCAGGTCGCCACGCAGATAATCTACGGTCGGAACACAGTAGTAATTGCGGCGTTCGTTCATCAGCGAACCCTTGTGTACATACACAGGAATGAAATCAATCGACATTATTTTGTGCGTTTCGCGGTCAATATCTACTGTGGTCATGATGCCTCCATTGGAGTCCTCCCATCGTTGGTTGCTAATCAGATTGCCCAGCGCATACACCACAGGAACTTTTCGCCCGTCTGCAGCCGTGAGTATGCCATGGTCTTGCACCACATGTGGATGCCCACCTATAATCAAATCGATACCCAAATCAGCCAACCATTGTCCAACTCCTTGCTGATAAGCATTATGCTGCAATTGATATTCTGTGCCCCAATGGATATACATGATACGCATATCTATGGTGGTATCCTTTAGGCTATTTGCCAAATCTATCTCCAACTGCTCTGTCTCGATATAGTTCACATTGGTCGGCCATACAGGCACTAAGCCATTGGTGCCATAGGTAGCATTGAAGAGTGCAATCTTCATATCATCAATATGGATAATCAGCGGATACTGCTTGCGACGTTCCGTAGTATCGCGGTACGCACCCATATTGGGATAAGGTGATAGTTTCTTGAGCGTGCGTAGCATACCTTTCTTGTCGCCATCCAGGATATGATTATTTGCCAAAGCAAAAATCTGAAAACCTGCGTCTGCTAAGGCATATAAAAAGGCATCGGGTGTACGGAACTTGGGATAACCGCCATAGGGCTTTCCCGATAACGTCGTTTCGAAATTCACCACACTCACATCAGCATCTGCTAAATAAGGACGCAAGTAGCGGAAGTTGGGTTCATAGTCATATTGACGATTCTTGGCATCCCAAGCCCACTTGAATTGTACAGAGTGTTGCATCGCATCGCCCGCAAAGAGAAGGCGCACATAATGACGCGTGGAATCTTTCAATGGAAAAGAATGGTGACTCTGCGCATACATATTGGGCGACAGTATGCACCCAAACCCGATGGTCAGGATGGTCAATAGGTGTTTCATGGTTTTCATATATAATGTGTTTTAGGGTTGGTTATCGGTATTTGTTTTCAGTAATATCGTCCAACATGGACAGGTAACTCTCATAGCGCGAGAAAGCTATTCTACCATCTACAACTGCCTGATTGACAGCGCAGCCAGGCTCGTTAATATGCACGCAATCCGAATACCGACATTCGCGGCTAATAGCGAATATCTCGCGAAAATAATGCCCCATCTCTTGGCGCTCCATATCCAACATACCAAAACCTTTGATGCCTGGCGTGTCAATAATCCAAGAGGTTTCGTTGAGCGGATACATCTCGGAGAATGTGGTGGTGTGCATACCCTTGTGGTGAGCAGAAGATATAGCTCCCGTTCGAGCAATATCCTTACCCAGAATAGCATTCAGCAACGTCGATTTACCTACACCCGAGTTACCCGAAAGTAGCGTAATACGATTCAGGAATACTTCTGCCAACTGCTCTTTGAGCACTGCTACATCGTTTTTTGCTGAGATGGAATAGGTAGGATAATCCAACGATTCGTATAGTTGGCGAAGGGCAGAAAGTGTTTGGAGTTCCTCCTCGTTGAGCAGATCGATCTTATTAAAAATCAAACACGCTGGTACGCGGTATGCTTCGCAAGTCGCCAAGAATCGATCAATGAAGGTTGTGGAAGTTTTAGGGTGATTGATAGTCACAATTAATGCAGCCATATCCACATTGGCCGCCAATATATGCGAGGCGTAACTGAGGTTGGTGCTGCGGCGAACGATATAGTTTTTACGGTCATATAGTTCGGTAATCCAATTGGTACCATCCTCAGCCTGTGCTATTTCCACATTATCGCCAATCGCTACAGGATTAGTAGAACGAATACCACGGATACGGAAATTACCTTTTACATGACATTCCACCATTGTACCATCAGGAAGATACACAGCGTAACTTGTACCAGTCGATTTGATTATTAAGCCTTTCATTGTATTGTGTAGAGTTGTATAGTATAGTATAGTATAGTGTAGTGTAGAGTTGTGTAGTATAGTGTAGAGTATTTAAAATGCTTCTGTAGCAGTGAGGTAGAAACTATATGCATTGATGTTGCCCCATCGTGGATCAACATTGCTGCGGGCGACATCCAAGCGGATATTCACTTTCGCTTTGTTGATAGTGGCCCGTAGTCCGATGCCGTATCCCACTTTAGGAATAGCCCAATGCCAATTGTGGTAGTCATATACATCGCCTATGCCTGCGAATACAGCAGCGCGGAAAATGCTCCAAATAGGTATGCGCAATTCAGCTTGCAGAGCCATCATAATATCATCACGAAACATATCACTATTCACTCCGCGCAAACCGTCTTGTCCACCCAAACGTGGCAACATGGGATACATAGTGATATGCGAAATGAAGAGTGGAGATAGCATCATTTGCGCCTTCAACTGCCATGCTATTATGAGGTTATGTGGTAGTGCGATATATTGTCGTAGGTCGGCGGATAGCAGGCTATTGATGGTAGATTGTTGTCCCTCGGGGATATCCACTTTGTTGGTCCAAGCTGCAGCAGCAGAGAGTTTGAAGAAAATGCCTTGAGTAGGGTAGAATACATTGTCGCGCGAATCGTATAGTCCTACTGCACCCAATGCTGTTTGCACCAATGGACTGGGCGTCTTGTATGTATCGGCAATGTGGTATTGGGCAATGAGCATATCTAAGATTGGACCTGCGGACCAATTTTTGCCAATGCTGATAGGTGCCTGCAGGTTAAGGTAACCTCGTTGCATTTGATAGTGCGTACCCTTGCGTAGCATGCCTATACCCGTATTGCCCTCGTTAGCAAAATGCGAGTCACGATAGGTGCCGTAGTAGGTGGCAGGTCGGTCGCTATAGCCTGCACGGAATTGGAGTTGCCACTCTCTCGCCTTTCGCCTCAGCGCTGTCCCCGAAAACGCTCGTGGCGTTTTGGGGCGCTCTTCGCCTTTCGCCTTAAAATACAAATTGCCTTGTGCATTAATGTACCACTGGTGTTTGAGCGAATAGGTGCCATCTAACTGCACAATCGAAGTACGTTCTTGATGGGGCAGGCTAAAGTAGCCTTGGGCTGCTGCTCCAAATTCCCATGTGGATTCTGGTGAGTAATTTACCACAGGGATACCCATCGCAGGCAGATTGAGCAAACTATCTAAACAAATAGCATGAGACATTGGTATGAGCAATGTCCATGCTATTGTTAGTATGAGTGATCGCAGACGCAATAAATCAAGGTTAAAGGCTAAAGGTTAAAGGCTAAAGGCTGGGGGTACGCGGCTCTGCCGCTATTTCGTGCCTCTCGCCTAATCGCCTCATTGCCTAATCGCCTAAACTTACACGGTCATGATCTCTTTCTCTTTCTTAGCGTAGATCTCGTCCACTTGCTTCACGTACTTGTCGTGCAGCTTTTGTGCATCGCTCTCCGCATCTTTCTCTGCATCCTCTGGCAGACCCTCTTTGATTTGCTTTTTGAGGGTATCAATAGCGTCGCGACGAGCGTTACGAATGCTCACTTTGGCATTCTCTGCCTCGCCCTTGCATTGCTTAGCTAGTTCCTTACGGCGCTCCTCGGTCAATGGAGGGATGGAGAGGCGAATACTCTCACCATTGTTGCTGGGAGCCAAACCAACGCTGGAATTGATAATTGCACGTTCTATTTCGGCAATCATCTTCTTCTCCCATGGTTGGATTTGGATAGTACGCGCATCAGGGGTGGTGATGGTAGCCACATTCGAAAGAGGGGACATTTGTCCGTAGTATTCTACTTTGACCACATCCAATATGCGTGCACTGGCCTTACCCGCGCGGATACGCGCTAAAGCATCATCAAGATACATCACCGCAGATTCCATCAGTTCCTCTGCGTCGTTCAAAATTTGTTTTGGTTCAATCATATTTGTGTTGTTTAGTATTGTTTAGGGTTGTGCAGGATTGTGTTGTCACACTATACCATCCTATACCAAGCCTATGGTTTGACAAGCGTTCCTATTTGTTGTCCATTCATTACTTTCTCCAGATTACCCACTGTGTCCATGTCAAATACATAGATTGGCATATTATTCTCGCGACACATGGTGATAGCGGTCAAGTCCATGACTTTGAGTTTCATGTCCAATACCTCATCATAGGTAATATGAGTAAATTTAGTAGCATTAGGATCTTTCTCTGGATCAGCGGTATAGATACCATCTACGCGTGTACCCTTCATCATGACATCTGCCTTTATCTCAATCGCGCGAAGCACCGAAGCCGTGTCTGTGGTAAAGTATGGATTACCTGTGCCACCTGCAATGATAACCACAGTGCCTTTTGACATCAGTCGCAACGCTTTATCAGTGGTATACAACTCGCCTATTGGCTCCATGCGTACACTGGTCATAACGCGGGATTTCTGACCGATAGCCTCCAAAGCCGAGCAAAGCGCCAACGAGTTGATTACGGTAGCCAACATACCCATTTGGTCTCCTTTCACACGATCGAATCCCTTTTGTACACCACTCAAACCGCGGAAAATATTGCCACCACCTATTACAATAGCTACTTCCACACCCTTATGACATATCTGCTGAATTTGGTGCGCATAGTCAGCAAGGCGTTGTTCATCTATACCATAACCTTTGCTGCCCATTAAGCTCTCACCCGAGAGTTTCAATAGTATTCGTTTGTACATATAAACCTCCTAATTTAGTAATTCGCTGCAAAATTAGTAAAAAAAATACACATATGCAAGAATTGGTTTACTTTTTTTGCATATTTACATTTTTTTTTGTACCTTTGCAGAGTGTTTTTGTTTTGTAGATGAAACAGATTATTAATAGATATTACTACCGCGTGGCAGGACATTTGTTTGCTGTAGAATATAGCAACGATATCTTGACAGGATTGCTCAGCAATTACACTCCTTTTGTTGAACCTACTTCTCACGATGCTACACCCATCTTTTCTCTACGCATAGAGCGCGATGGCTTGCTCGCTGAGGAGCAACGCCTTGCCTACAAGCATATCTTTACGGATAATAGCGAAGAGGATATGCCGAGGATAGAGGTATATCAGGCAAAAGATGATGAACAATGGTTAATGCGTGTTTCGCAAATAGCCAACTCGCCTATATGCTGCGAGTTGCAAGCGGATAAGTATTTCACGCAGGCAGTATTGCATATCACCGCTGAATACAAAGATTTGCGTTTCTGCATAGACAATGCACTCATGCTCATGTTTGCCTTCCGCACTGCTCCCCTCATGACCTTAGAGATGCATGCGGCGGTGGTTGTGAAAAAAGCAACTAAGGGCGAAGATTTGGGGTATCTCTTCCTCGGACATAGCGGTACGGGCAAATCCACCCATGCACGCCAATGGTTGCAGGCTTTTCCAGATGCATGGCTACTTAATGATGACAATCCTATCCTTCGCGTGATGGAAGATGGCGAGGTGCGTGTCTATGGGTCACCTTGGAGTGGAAAGACCCCTTGTTATATTAATACGCACGCGCGAGTAGGCGGTATCATCAAACTCAGTCAAGCTCCCTACAACCAACTCCAACTACTAACGCTGCCACAAGCCTATGCATATATGCTATCCTCTGCCTCTGGTCTAAAGATGGATCGCAAAATGGCGGATGATATGTACAATAGTATCAAACATATCATCACACATGTGAGGTGCTACCACTTGGATTGCCTGCCTAACACTGAGGCGGCAGAACTGTGTTTGCAGGGAATAAGCAACAACCAGTTAGACTAATTACTCCAATCAGAAGATTATGGAAAAAAGCAACGATATATTGATTCCCGAATTCGAGCGTTTAATTAAGGGAGGTCATATGGTGGAGTTCATACCACGCGGCGTCAGCATGCGTCCGTTTATTGAAGGTGGTCGTGACAAAGTCATTCTTAGAACTTGTAAGGAACCCAAAGTGGGTATCATCGTACTTGCTAAGGTGAACAACTCGTTTGTGCTGCACCGTATCTATAAAATTAAAGGCGAAGATATTATCCTACAGGGCGATGGTAATCTCCGCGGACAAGAGGTGTGCCGGTTTGAAGATATTATCGGTCGTGTGGTGCGTATGAAAGGGCGAGAAGGCAAACGCAAACGCCTTACTAAGGCGCGGATATGGCGACACACACCCGTATTCATCAAATGGTTCGTCCTTAAAATCTATAGTAAGATAATCAAACTGCAAAATATTTTATATGAGAACTAAAAAGGGATTTCGCCTCCGTGAATTGGGCGGTGACTACATACTCATTGGCGAGAGTGTAGAACTCGTGAATTTTAACAACCTCATCACCTTCAACGAGGCTGCCGCCTATCTGTGGCAAAAAGTGGAGGGCAAGGAGTTTGATGTCGATACGCTCACACAACTATTGTTGGATGAATACGAGGTAACCGAAGACATCGCCCGCGAAGATGCCCAAGCTACCATTGACGATTGGAAGGAGATAGGGATTATCCGCTAAAGGTTAAAGGCGAGAGGTAATGAGGCAAGAGGATATATTTTTCTCCATTCTCAGATCCGTGCTGTGGGGGACTGAGGCGAAGGTGTCCACCGATACGGATTGGAAGGGTGTGCTGAACTTGGCGGCACGCCAAAAGTGCATGCATGCCTTTAGCGTATGGCTCAAGGCTCATCGTGTCTCTACCCCTTTTGACAAACAGCTCACGCCTACCATGTTCATGGTGCTGCAACGCCAAGCACGCCTCAATCAGTTGGCTATCAGCATGATTGACCTGCTGAAGCAGCACAATATACCTGCGACTCTCATCAAGGGCTATAGCCTATCTGCTCTCTATCCCGACCCTGATACACGCGACTTTGGCGACGTGGACATATATGTGGGCGAAGAGCATTATGAGCGTGCTGTCGAGATAGCCAAAGCGGCCTACCCCCATGCACATTGGTACTCCGAAACGCATGGAGGCATACATTTCATCCTGGTGATTGACGAGAATCTGGACCGTGTGGTGGAACTCCACCGTGTGACCATGGAGTTTCACGACAAGCAAGCCGACACGCTATATCAGGCTTTTACCCACAAACACTTAGACTGTTCTACCACCTTGGACATATACGGTCATGTCGTACCTGTACCCAGTGCGGCATACAATGCGCTGTATGTGTTCATGCATGCGTGGCACCATTTTGAGAGTACGGGTGTGGGCTTCCGCCAACTGGGCGATTGGGCGTTGTGCCTCCAATTGGCGCACGAGCAATTGACGCCAGCGGAGTGGCAAACGCTCACGCAAGAGATTGACCAAATGCTCACTGCTATGCACATGAAAACCGCATGGCAGACCTTCGGGCTTATACTGGTCAACGAGTTGCAATTGCCCATTGAAGCTTTTCCGCTATATACCGACCGTTACGAACGCTGTGCCAATCGTTTGCTTCGCCAACTCCTGCGCGATGGACATGGCGGAAGACCAGCACAATTGAATATAAAAGAAATCGCCCTGATGAGGCGATTCCCTTATGAGCGACCCACTAAGCACCGCGTGCTACAGGTCGGCTATACATTCTATAGATTGCTTTTCAATGCCTGGCAAATGGGTAAATTCTTCCCCGCATTAGCTTGGCACGAGTTTATTGATTCTCTTCGTCTTGCTTGTACCAAGAGGCGTACATAGCGTAGTTGTGCGCAATCTTGCGATTGATTTCGTTGGTCTGCTCTGGATCAGCTTTCTTGATGAATTTAGCAGGTACACCGCCCCATACTTCGTATGGGCCAATCTGTGTATTCTTGAGTACCAATGAGCCCGCAGCCACGATAGCGCCTTCGCCTACAACCACGCCATCAAGCAAGGTCGAACCCATGCCAATGAGTGCATAGTCGTGGACATCCGCACCGTGGATAGTCACATTGTGACCTACAGACACATAGTCGCCAATGGTGATTGTGGATTTCTCGTAAAGCGTATGCAGTACAGAGCCGTCTTGGATATTGACATGGTTGCCAATCTTAATCCAATTGACATCGCCACGCAAGACTGCGTTAAACCAAATGGAGCAACCATCGCCGATGACGGTGTCACCGACAATAGTTGCGTTCTCTGCCAAAAAGCAGTCCTTGCCTATTTGCGGAGTGAATCCGCGTACAGGAACAATCAGAGCCATTTTAATTTACGATTTTGTTATTTACAATTTACCATTCATTTACGATTTGACAATTTAAAAATTTACTTTGAACATAAGTAAATCACTAAATGATTCAATGGTACATCAATCGTCAAATGGTAAATCGTCAAATGGTAAATATTCTTATCGTGCTGCGATGATAGCGCAGAAGTCAGCAGCCTTGAGGCTTGCGCCACCAATCAAACCACCATCTACATCTGGGTTAGCGAAGAGCTCAGCAGCGTTCTTAGCGTTGCAGCTACCACCGTAGAGGATAGTGCAGTCCTCAGCTACTTGCTCGCCGTATTTCTCAGCTACGAGGCTGCGGATATATGCGTGGATCTCTTGTGCTTGCTCTGGAGTAGCGGTCAGACCTGTACCGATAGCCCATACTGGCTCGTATGCCAATACGATCTTACCAAAGTCCTCTGCACTGAGGTGGAAGACGCTGCCCTCCAATTGTGCTTTCACAACTTCGTTTTGCTTGCCTGCCTCACGCTCCTCTTTTACCTCGCCAATGCAGAAGATAGGCTTGAGGTTGTTAGCGAGTGCCAACTCTACTTTGTCCTTCAAGATCTCGTAGGTCTCACCGTAGTATGCACGACGCTCAGAGTGACCAAGAATGCAGTACTCAGCACCTGTAGAAGCCACCATCGCAGCGCTCACTTCGCCAGTGTATGCACCCTTCTCCTTGTCAGCGCAGTTCTCAGCAGCCACAGCGATTGGGCTGTCCTTCAAGAGCTCAGCTACAGTAGCCAAGTGGATGAAAGGGGTGCCGATAACTACAGCGCACGCAGGGTTAGCAACTTGATTTTTCAGTTCGGTAGCCAATGCTACACCTTCTTGCAGGGTCATGTTCATTTTCCAGTTACCTGCAACCATTTTTGTTCTCATAATTCTGTTATAATTAATATTTAATAGTTAATAATTAATATCTCTTGTAGGGTCCTTAAGGTCCTTAAGGTCCTTAAGGTCTTTAAGGTCTTTAAGGTCTTTAAGGTCTTTAAGGTCATTAAGGTCCTTAAGGTCTATTGCGAAGGTTATATTTGTCAATGACAGTACCGTTTTGCACGACAATTACGCCTGGGTTAGCGCGGACAATAGTCTTGAGCGTCACAGGGTCGCAAGTGCAAATACAGTCACTCAGCGCAGGGTACTCCAGCGAGAAATGGATAATATCATCCGTACCAGAGCCCGTGAGGATATATACTCCAGCCTCATAGCCTTCTTGCCTCATCGCCTCATCGCCTAATAGGGCTTCCACCTTTGCCATCTGCTTCTTGTCAGCCTTCTTTAGGTCGTACATTACTACCAATGTCACAGGCTCTTCGCTCTCTAAGATGTCCCATGTCAGGTCATCTCCTTCCGCATTGACAATCTCCAAATCGTGGATAGGAGGTTCGTAGCCTTTCTTGATGAGTCGAGAGTCTTGGCGCACAAACGTCCAAGTACTATCTCCTTTGGGATAATTCTCCAACGTAAAAGTCTGCTCCACGCCATCTTTTTCATATACGAATGCATATTCATACACATCGGGTTCTGCGTCCTCGGGGTACTCCATCAGCGTAGGCAAATGGTTGCCTACCTTATATGGGCGGAAGTCTTTCAATGGCAAGTGCAGTCGTGTCCATGTCATAAACGCCATCGCCACCACTATGGTCAGCACGGCGAGCACCATCTCCATCCAGTTGCTCCACAGTTGGCGTGTATGCTTGCGCAATGCCACCAATACGATGGCCAGCACAATCAGCACCACATTCTTCCAGAACGTCTGCCAGTTGGTCAGCACCACCGCATCGCCAAAACAACCGCAGTCGCTCACGGGGTTGGTCAATGCTATATACAGCGTCAGCGGTGTCATCACGAGGTAGAAGAGCAGCGATACCCACGATGTCCACTGGGTGCGGATATTGAGCACCATGCACACACCGAGTAGCAACTCCAGTATGATCAGCCCCCACGCTGCCACCTCTGCCATCGGCAGCAGTTCGGTGAAGAACCCGCCAAAAGCCTTGAGGTAGTCCTCTATCTTATACACCGTACCCAGTGGGTCAATGGCCTTCACCATGCCCGAGAAGATAAATACCAATCCCAATAGGGTGCGGGAGATTGAGGCGATAAGGCGATAAGGCGAAAGGCGAAAGGCAGGATTATTTCTCTTCATTTTCCATTACTTTTATCAGGTAAAACACAGCATAATTCAGCATATCGAAATAGTTGCCATCAGCGCCTTCGGAGATCAGGGTCTGGTTGTCGTTGGCGGCAATGGACTTATTGCGATTTATCTTTGTCAGGATAATATCCGTCAGGCTCGTCGCAAACATATCGCGCCATGCCTCTCCATAGTCATGATTCTTCTTGAGCATCAGTGCTTTGGCTTCCACCATATAGTGGTCATAGAGTACTATAGCACGCTCCGCGGTCATATCCACCGAGTCGGCAAAACCTTCGTGCAGTTGTATCAGACCAATAATGCTATAATTGACTATAGCCATCATCTCGCCTTCGATGCTTTCGCCCACCATGTTCACGCCCGTTTGTTCAATCTCGCGCACGCGCTTAGCTTTGATGAAGAGTTGGTCATTGACGGTCTGAGGACGCATGATACGCCAACTGGGACCGTAGTCCTTCATCTTCAGTTCGTAGATGCGGCGGCACTTGCTCGCCACAATATCAAATTGCTCTGGAGTCTTCATATTTTTATTGTATTATTATCTTCTTCGCAATATCGCCATGACGCACGATATAGTAGCCCGCCTGTGGCAATAGGAGCATCTGTTGCTCTGCTGCAGGAGCCATAGCTACCACTTCGCCCGCCAAGTTATATACATAGGTATCGCACGCGTGCGCGCCCATGAGATGTACCTGTTTGCCCTGCACCGAAATAAGGCAAGAGGTGAGAGGCGAGAGTACATCGGTATTCACCTCTGGTTCGCCTTTGCGGTAGTCGTGTACGTAGCCTATCAGCGCAGGAGTCTTTCCTCCTACCAACTGCATATTACCCCACATCACCACAGTGTCACGCAGTGCCAGCTCCTCTCCTGTCACGAACTCGGCCTCATCTAACCACTCAGCTTGAGGGCAATAGAGTGCATTGGTCTTTGAGCCGTCAGCCGATATGCTAAATGTTGCATCGCCTGCTGCTGTCGCTATGGCGTCAATCTGTGCCACGAGTCCCTCTGTATACACAAACTGGTTTGTTGCTTCTGCCGTTCGGAACTGTTTCACCCAGTCATATACGAACGCCACTGGTGCAGGGGTCAGAGTCTCGTTGGTTAGCGTGAAGTTCTTGTTGGTCGAACCTACTTGTCTATAGCATTTAACGGCATTGGCTGGTATCTTGCACTTGCCCACAAACTCGCGCGCCTGACTGCGCAAGTGGTAGTCTATAGCGTAGTGTCCGCCTATCACTTGCGTAATAGTCACCACACCTTCGGTGATGACTTCATTCACCTGATTGCCTTCCTCCAGCGCCATCAGCTTGGTATAGACAGGCGACATGGTGCCTATTGCTTGTCCATTGGCTGCATCTACCGCATAACTTCCGACAATCGAATTGACATCCTGAGGGAAGAGGTCCAGTGCCATGGCACTACCGCTCTTAACTGCCCCCTTGTTGTTCAGCGCAAAGTCCTCGGTCTGCACCACCACGCGCAGGTTGTTTCGCCCTGTCTTAGCAGAGAGGTCAGTCACTTGCATCATGGCATACTCGGTGCCGTAGTACTCTTGCTTCTTAATGATCTCCTTGAGGAATACCGAGTCATTGGTCACCCTCACTTGGTAGCGTTTCTCGCCAATGCCGCGTGTATAGATAGGATATTGCGTTTTGTTGGTCACGTCTATACCCACCAGCATTTCATACTCGCCTTCGGGCAGATGGCTCAGACTGGCACTTGCGTCCATGCTACGTTGATAGTACATGGGTGCAAGTCGCCAATTCCTATTAGTACCAATGGTCTGGTATTTTTCACCATTCTGATAGAGTATGTAGGCTATCTTGCCACTTTCTTCGCCTATACCTGCATTCTGGAAATCATAAATCTTCACCGCCACCTTGCTATCTTTGGCGATAGCTGCTTCGCTGGTCAGTTCGATATCTTCAGATACTATGTATGGCACTGTCTGTCCCCCCTGGTTGGGCTGAATACCAGTGTAGATGGTTACATGCTCGGTGAAAGCGCCGTTGTCGCTGGCACCACCGATACCTTGATTCTCAGGGTTCATAGCCGAGAGTGCAAAGTAGCCATTCGCATAGCCACCCCAGCCCCAGTTGATGTGGATATAACCATCGGATTTCATACCGTCCAAGACAAAGGCGTGTCCCTCTTGTCGTTTGGTCAGAGCCTCTATCATGATAGGACGACTATCTTGCAAGTCCGTGGCTATCACGTCCATGATCATCTCCTCGTCCATATAGTCTTTCATCAGCACGCGGATAGCGGCATCGTAGTCAAAGTTACGCACGATGGCCTGCATGCCAGTACCCATACCAGCGCCGCTGGACGTCGAGCCGTACCACATATTGCATGCCACGCCCACGTGGTACATCAGCTGTGCCACAGCGTCCGATTCCGTCTTCGTATAATCGCCTCGGTAGGAGGGTAGCATATTGTCCCAGTCGTAGGTCGCCTTGGAGAAATCCACCGATAGTGTCTCCCAACCGCACCAATAGGAGTAACTGCCTGTACCCGTTTTGGGGTACTTATGGTGATACATCACTTGCGCTGTCGCCGTAGCCATACAGCCCGTCACGGAGCGCTCCTGTGTCTTGGGGTCGATAGGGCAGTGATTATTAAACGGAGCGTCTTGGTTCCACGATGTATTGCCCAAGAGGGGTTCGATAGTAGGGTAGAGTGCCACTGCTCCTTGTGCCTCTGTCGCTGCTGGCAACTGCGCTGCACGTGCCAACTCATCGGCGTACATCTGCAACCACGCGCGCATGTTCGCTGGCATCTGCTCTGCATCCAGACTGCCCTCGTCGCTATAGCCCAACACCGCGCGCGCATTGTCTTCGGCGGATACTAAGACGAAGCCCCCCTCATCTGCTGCATTGAAGACATACACCGCTGGGGTGGTCTCATCTATTTGATATTGTGTATAGACCCATTCCACAGGTTGTGAGAGGGTCTTTGCTACCGCTGCACGCTTCACGCGTTGCACGGGGGTTGCCTGCGAGTGACTAATGAACTCGCTGGCTATGATTGCCGCTTGCTCGGGCGTGCGTGCCATTAGCCCCACGCTCACAACGGCCATTAGTACTATAAATATCTTCCGCATAATTTTATATTATCTTGAGCGCGCAAGGAACGATTGATTTGCGCGCAAATTGTCGGCATTGTCTTCTTTCTTACACTCCCATTTTCGCCATCAACTCCTCGAGGGTCGTCAGTTGTTGCTCGCCAGATTGCATATCCTTGAGCATCACTTTGCCTGCTGCCATCTCGTCGCCACCAACGATAGCCACAAACGGAATCTTCTTGCTATCCGCATAGCCCATCTGTTTCTTCATCTTCGTGGGCTCAGGATATACCTCTACGCTCATGCCCTTCTCGCGCAGTGCTTTTGCCCAACGCAGCGCATAGAGTAGTTCCTGCTCGCCGAAGGTGGCAAAGAGCAGTTGCGTCGTGGATTGCAGGTTCTCAGGATAAAGATTGAGTTCGGTCAGTACATCGTATATGCGATCCGCACCAAAAGATATACCCACACCCGACACATTCGGCATACCAAAAATTCCCGTCAGGTTGTCATAGCGACCGCCACCGGTGATACTACCCATCTGTACATCCAGAGCTTTCACCTCAAAGATAGCACCTGTGTAGTAGTTCAGTCCGCGTGCAAGGCAGAGGTCCAACTCCACTTGCAAACTGCTTGGCTCGTAGGTACCCAAATTACCGTCCTGCGTGCTTGCTGCATAGAGGGCGAAGATGGTGCGCAGCTCCTCAATTCCTTTCAATCCCATTTCGCAACCTGCCAACACTTGCTCCAACTGATCCAGTTTCTCTGCGTTCGTACCGCTGAGGTTCAATATAGGTTGCAGAGCATCCACTGCCTCCTGTGGCAGACCCTTCTCCAGCAACTCTTTGTTCACATTGTCTATACCTATCTTGTCCAACTTGTCGATGGCTACCGTGATGTCAATGATGCGCTCGGGCTGACCTATCACTTCGGCTATACCAGCCAGTATCTTGCGGTTGTTGATATGCAGCGAAACGCGAATCCCAAGGCGGCGATATACCTCCTCCACGATCTGTATGAGTTCCACCTCGCTGAGCAAGGAGTTGGTGCCTACCACATCCACATCGCATTGATAGAACTCGCGGTAGCGACCTTTCTGCGGACGGTCGGCACGCCATACGGGTTGTATCTGATAGCGTTTGAAGGGGAACTGTATCTCCTCGCGGTGTTGCACCACAAAGCGCGCAAACGGTACGGTCAGGTCATAGCGCAAACCTTTCTCGCTGACCTTGCTGGTCAATGCGCCGATAGTGGCATTGTTTAATGCCTCATGAGTGATTGCGCTTTTCCAGTCGCCCGAGTTGAGAATCTTGAAGAGCAACTTGTCGCCCTCTTCGCCGTACTTGCCCATCAGTGTAGACAGGTTCTCCATGGCTGGAGTCTCTATCTGCTGAAAGCCATAGAGTGAGAACACCGACTTGATGGTGTCAAAAATATAATTTCTGCGTGCCATCTCCAACGGAGAAAAATCACGCGTACCTTTTGGAATACTTGGTTTCTGTGCCATATGATCTATTTTTTAATTTTCTGTTTTTTGGCGGCCAGCAGCCAGGAGCCGGGGACCCTTAAAATATCTCTCTGTATATCCTCTCCGTGGCGCCACATTCGCTTTGGACATAGTCGGCCGCGGCTTGTCCCATCTGCTGTTGCTCGGCAAACGCTCTGTCCAACGCCTCTGCAAACTCGCGGTAGTTCTTCACGCTGATGGCTGCGCCTGCCTCTATCAGTCCGCGCGCTTCGCGGAACTTCTGCCATGTCGGACCGAACACCACGGGCATGCCATATACTGCCGCCTCCAAGGTGTTATGGATACTTACGCCAAAACCGCCACCTATATATGCCACATGTCCGTAGCGATAAATAGAGGACAACACCCCTATCGTATCCACCAGCAGTATGCGACACTTGTCCACACTCTGCGGTGTGGTCTCCGTGTAACGCACATAGCGTCCCTCGTAGCGTTCAAATATCTCATGCAAATGCGCTTGGTCTATCTCATGAGGCACCAGCACCAGCTTCACGCCCTCGCGTTCTGCCATATAGCGTGCCAGCAGTTCCTCATCTTTGGGCCATGTGCTACCTGCCACTATCACGCGCTCTGCCCCAGCGACAAAGCCCTCTACGATGGGCAGATCCTTCGCCTGCTTGCGCACCTCTACCACGCGGTCAAAACGCGTGTCGCCTGCCACCTCCACCTCTGTCACCCCATGCTTCATCAGCAGTTCTGCGGAGGCTTGGTCTTGCACGAAGATACGCTTGAAGCTGTGCAGCAACTTCAGATACCCTTTGCCCCATGGCAAGAAGAAGAGTTGCCCAGGACGGAAGATAGCCGATATGAGGTAGGTGGCTACGCCTTTGGCCTTGAGGGCTTTGAGGTAGGCTGGCCAAAACTCATATTTCACCATCACAGCCGTCTGTATGGGTAGTATCTCCAACAGTCGCTTAGCGTTGCGTTTGGTCGCAAATGGTAGATACGCCACCTTGTCCACCAGCGGATAGTCTTTGCGCAGCTCGTAGCCTGAAGGCGAGAAGAAGGTCAGCAGCACTTTGCGGAAGGGCAGTTCGCTCTGCAAACGCTCTATGATAGGGCGTGCTTGCTCAAACTCACCCACCGAGGCAACATGAAACCACAGCACTTCGCTTCCGCCCAGCGTGTTCGCCCACGCTTGCAACTCATCCAAGGCACGTGCCTGCCCCTGTACCAACCTGCGTGCTTTCTTATGCCCTAACGCCGCAGCCAATCGCAATATCCAAAAATATATATTCACTTATCTCAATTTGCCAAATCGTAAATTGTAAATAGTCAAATAGTAAATAAACTACAGGCTCTCGCCAAAATCCTCTTTGAATTTTGACACCAGTTCCTCTTGCCAGTGACCTATCTCCTTCAGTCGTCCAAAGAAGAAGCGCAGCACTTGTGGCTCCTCCACCCATTTCAGTCCGCCTATCAGTTGGCGGTTGTCCCATAGCCATTTCACGCGGTCAGCCACATACTTCACTTGTGACAAGGTATATACACGGCGAGGCATAGCCAGTCGCATCAACTCCAGTTCCGCAAAACGCTCGGTGCCATCTGGCTCGCGTTGCTCCGAGAGTGTTCCACGCTCCATACCACGGATACCACCAGCGATATACAGTGCCGTCGCCACCGCAGCAGCAGGGTATTGGTCGTGTGGCATGTCAGGCACAAAACCTTGACAGTCAATATGCGCACCCAATCCACCCGCAGGTTTAATCATAGGCACGCCATAGGCGTCCAACTCATTCACCAAGTAATTGATAAACTCAGGTCCGTGGCTCAGATAGTCCATGTCGAGCGATTCGTACAATCCCTCTGCCATCGCCTCTATGGAGCGTACATCGATACCGCCGTAGGTGAGGAAGCCCTCGTACAATGGGATATACTCCATCATACTCTTGATGAGTTCAGTATTATGGCTGATGATAGCACCACCGCGAGCAAAGCCCAACTTACGCGCCGAGAAGTAGATAATATCCATCTTACCCGCCAAGAGGTGATAGATCTCTTTTGGGGTCATATATTTGCATTGTGCCTCGCGGGTCTTCATGAAGTAGATATTGTCTTGCAGCAATGATGCATCCAATATACTTGGCACGCCAAACTCGTGGCAAATATCGGCTACTGCCAACATATTCTCCAAGCTCACAGGCTGACCACCGATCAAGTTCGTACCTGCTTCCACGCGCACGTATGCCACTTTCTCAGGTCCATATTCGCTGATGATACGGCGCAACTCATTGAGGTCCATATCGCCCTTGAAGGGGTCTTCTGATTGTGGAATAAGACCTTTCTTGTGCAGTACTTCTACCACTTCGCCGCCGCAGCGGGTCACATGGGCTTTGGTGGTGGTGAAGTGGAAGTTCATGATAGCCACTGTGCCAGGTTTCACGAAACGTTCTGCCAAAATGTTCTCGCAGGCGCGACCTTGATGGGCTGGCAATACATTGTCGGTGCCAAACACTTCTTTCATGGCCGCTTTCAGACGGGCGAAGGTCTCGCTACCTGCGTAGGAGTCATCGGCCATATGCATGGCTGCGGTCTGACGGTCGGACATGGCGTTCACACCTGAGTCGGTGAGCATATCGAGATAGATATCTTTGTTTTGCAACAAGAAGGTGTTATTACCTGCCTTTTGGATAGCGCGCAGGCGCTCATCCACTGGCAACAGATTCAGTTTCTGAATCACGCGTACCTTGTGCATCTCCAGTGGCACTTGGTTCTCTGATTTGTAGAATTTAACAGACATAATACGATTTACAATTTGACTATTTACAATGTACTATTTTTGGTCTTTTCGCTATATTACATAAAAAGCGTGCAAAGGTACTAAAAAAAATGCATAAAAGCAAGAAAAAGAAGTATAAAAATGTGCAGCAAATAATTATTATATCAGAAATAGAAAAAACTCCCCTGCAAATAAACAAATAGCAGGGGAGTTTTTTCTATAATATCTCCATCACTTCGGAGAGCGTGTTGACAATATACGTCGCATGCTGTCCTTCTGGCAGCGGGTCTTTGGATTTGCGAATCCAAATTTGGTCAATACCTGCGTTGATGGCACCTTGAATATCGGAGTTCCACGAGTCGCCTATCATCACCACATCTTCCGCAGAAAGACCATTCATACGCAATGCCTCTTCATATATACGCGGATTCGGTTTTTGACAACCCACCTCCTCACTCAACACAACATGCGCAAAGCAGTCACGCAGTCCACTCCTGTCGAACTTCTCATACTGCACCTCTACAAAACCATTGGTCACCACCGTCAAGGGGTATTTCTCCGCCAAGTATCGCACCAATTCCTCCGCTCCTTCCAACAACGAGAAGTGCGCAGTGGTTAAGTGGAGAAAGTCCTCGCTCAATTGCTCGGCAAGAGCTGCAACCCCTTGCCTCTCGCCTTTAGCCTCTTGCCTCTCGCCTACCTTACTTCCATGCATTAGCGGAAAGAAGAAACGGTCAAAACTTAGGTATTCTTTAGTGACCAGGTCCTTGCCATATTTGTCCCAAAGTTCAATATTGTGAGGTTTGTAGAGCGAAACAAACTCCTCGTGCGATGCAAAATAGTCGCTGAGTTGGTACTTGTCATACATCTCTTGGAGTGCCAATTTTGCTGCCCCAATAAAATCACCTATCGTATCATCCCAGTCTATGAAGACTGCCTTATATTGTTTCATCTTGTTGTTTTTTTCTGTGCCAACTTTATTACTTCTTCTGCTATAATTCGGGCAGAGTCGGGTAGGGCAAGTGTGAGAATATGCGTATGTAAATCCCTTAATCGTTGGTCGTCTGCAATGAGTCGTAAAGCCGTGTCAATCAGCTCGCTATGTGCATCTTTGTCCTTGACCAACACAGCAGCATCCTTCTTCACCAGTGCCATAGCATTATGCGTCTGATGGTCTTCTGCCACATTAGGCGAAGGCACCAATATGCAGGGCTTACCCAAGAGGCACAACTCCGAAATGGACGAAGCACCTGCTCGCGAAATCACTAAGTCGGCAAGTGCATAAGCCAATGGCATTTGGCTCACAAAATCCGTGCAGATGATGGGTGATTGGCTATTGGCTATTGGTGATTGGTGATTGGAAAGGGCTTTCTGGCAGTCGGCAAAGTAGTTTTTGCCTGTTTGCCAAATGACTTGTATGCCGCTCTCTATCAATTCGTTCAGATGAGCGATGAGGCTCTGGTTGATGGTACGAGCACCCAAACTGCCGCCTATAATGAGCAGGGTCTTCCGCTCGGCTGTGAAATGTGCGCCAAAGGTCTCGTTGAAGTATTTCAGTGCCTCCTCCTTGGTGCCAGATGTGAGGTTCTGACGCACGGGATTGCCTGTGAGAATAATCTTCTCTTTGGGGAAGAAGCGTTCCATACCTTCGTATGCCACACATATTTTCTCTGCATCATCTTTGAGCAGTTTGTTGGTCACACCTGCAAAGCCGTTCTGCTCCTGTAGCAGGATAGGAACGCCCATCTTGGCTGCCACTTTCATGGCGGCACCACTGGCATAACCGCCTACACCTACACCCGCATCTGGACGGAAATCACGCACAATCTTGCGCGCTTGAATCATCGAGCGCACAAGGTCTATCACGACACGGATATTCTTCCATGGACGGCTGCGATCAAAACCTTTAATAGGCAGACCTACTATCGGATAGCCTGCCTGCGGAACACGCTCCATCTCCATACGACCGAGCGCTCCGACAAACAATATTTCGCAACTCGCATCTGCTTCACGCAACGCATTGGCAATACTTACGGCGGGGAAGATATGTCCTCCTGTACCGCCACCAGAGATAAGATACTTCATGGGCTATAATCTGCTTATTGTGTGGTTATTCTATGCTTAATCAAGCGTAATATCGGGTACATCATCGCGGCTTTCGTTGATGACCGCTTGTTGACGAGCGCCCAATGCTGTCTGTTCACGCGAAACACTCATGATAATACCAAAATAGATACTGGTGATCAACGCACTGGTACCTCCTCGGCTAATCATAGGTAGCGGCTGACCCGTGACTGGACCAATACCTACCGATACCATCATGCTGATTAACGCTTGACACGTGATCATCAGTGCCAAACCCATCACCATCAACATTGCCGAGAAGTCGGCATAGCGACTACTCTTGAGACAGGCTCGGAAGAGGATAGATAAATATAAGAATATCAATCCAATAGCACCAATGATACCCCATTCTTCAACGATGATAGCGAAGATATAATCCGCAAATGCCTGTGGCAACACATCGCGTTGAATACTATTGCCTGGCAATACACCAAGCGGCGATTTGCCGCCACGCGCAATAGCTATCAGCGCATGCGAGCGTTGGTAGTTGTCATCCGTAATGCGGAACTCAGCATCTGAGGTATTATGTGCTTCACGCATGTCATTGATACGACCTACCCAGGTGCTGGCACGACCCATTATGCCATCTATTGAGCGATTGGGCTTCACATATACTTCATTGACAAAGAAGTAGCCACAAACCAGAAACACCATTATCGCAGCTATCAGCGTCCCCCAATACTTGATATGTACACGCGCCAAGATAGCCAGCAAAATGACAATACCACCCAACAGTACTGCGGTGGACAGGTTGCCGATAAAGATAATGCCACAAATGACCATCGTGATACCAAGAGCAATACCAAAATATTTGCGTTGGTCGTTGTCGCTCTTGATACGACTCAGTAGATCGCTCACCACAATAATCAGCGTCAGTTTTGCCAACTCAGAGGGTTGGAAAGTGATGCCAAATATCTCAATCCATCGTCTGGAACCATTCACTTCCACACCCAAACTACTAAAAGTGAGCAGCAAAAGTGCAAAGGAAGCCATCAATCCCAGATAACCGAATATCCGAATCCATTTGCTGGGGACAAATTGCAAAACAAATGCCAAACCCACACCCATGGCGATAAAGCACATCTGCGAAAGAATAGGCCCCAACGTACTATTTCCCTCTTGAAAAACAAAGAAACTGCTGGCAGAAAATAAGGCAATAATCGCGACCAAAATCAGCGCGATAAAGAGCATCCAATAGGTGCGGTCAATATATTGCATCTGTTGGCGAATATATTGTTTTATTTCGTTGATTATCATAGTTAGTAAGTTATAAATTTCGTACTGCGTTCATAAATTGTGTACCACGATCTTCGTAGTTCTTGAATAGGTCAAAACTTGCGCAACAAGGCGATAATAATACGGTATCTCCCCCGTTAGCAGATTGATAAGCCGCCTTCACTGCATCTTGCAGGTTATCGGTGGCGATGTATGTCACACCCATTGGCTCAAAATGCTCAATCAGTTTATGATTGTCTTTGCCCATAAAGATAAGGGTATGGCATTTCTCTTTCACCAGTGCGTCAATCTCGCTATAGTCATTACCTTTGTCCGTGCCACCGAGAATCAAAACGGTAGGGGTGTTCATGCTCTCAAGTGCGTACCAACAGGAGTTGACATTGGTGGCCTTAGAGTCGTTGATATAGCGCACACCGCGAACGGTAGCCACATATTGTAGCCTATGATCCACACCCGCAAACTGCTGCAAACTCTCGCGAATCACATCGTTGTGGATATGCAATATCTGCGCTGCCAAACCTGCGGCCATAGAGTTAAGACAGTTATGCTTGCCTTTGAGGCTGAGTTCGCTGAGCGGCAGACGCAAGGGTGCTACCGCTGCGCGGGTATTCACTACGAGCTGGCTGCCATCGGTGTATGCCACATTCTGTTCGTTGCTGCCGAACGGATAGAGCGTTGCTTGTGGCTGAATGCGTGCAATCTCGCGGTTGATAACAGGGTCCTCGCTCCAGTAGATGAACGCATCTTTGCTCGTCTGGTTGCGGGTGATACGGAACTTAGCATCTACGTAGTTCTGAAACTGATGATCGTACCTGTCCAAATGATCAGGCGTGATATTCAGCAAGATAGCTATATCTGCTTTGAAATCGTAGCAGTTGTCCAGTTGAAACGAAGACAACTCAATCACATAATATGCGTGGTCTTCTTGCGCCACTTGCAGTGCCAATGAGTTGCCGATATTGCCTGCCAAACCTACGTCCAATCCTGCGCGGCGAAGCATATCAAAGAGCAGCGAGGTGGTGGTCGTTTTGCCATTCGAACCCGTGATGCAAATCATCTTTCCGCGCGTGTAGCGTGCTGCAAACTCTATCTCTGATAGGATAGGCGTACCTTGCGCCACGAGTTGCTGCACGATGGGTGCGGTGAGCGGGATACCTGGCGACTTAATGACTTCATTGGCATTAAGGATGCGCTCGGGCGTGTGTTGGCCCGACTCCCATGCGATCTGGTGCTGGTTGAGCAAGGCTTGGTACACGGGAGCTATATCCCCCATGTCGCTCACAAAGACCTCCATACCTTTGCTCTTTGCCAGTATGGCGGCACCTGTGCCTGACTCGCCCGCGCCTAAAACAACAATTCTTTTCATAAGGTCATTTCTTTCAATTAATCGTTAAAGCTAAGGTTAGCGTATTTTTAGTGTTAGGATAGTTAATGCCGCTAAAATGAGGGTCACGATGCAGAAGCGGAGTACAATCTTGCTCTCGTGCTGCAATGCACCTTTACCCTGAAAGAGTACCTTGCAGGTAGGGTCATTGCGCAATACTTGATCCATGGAGGTGCGATAGTGGTCGTGCAGCGGTGTGCGCTTCCAAATACGGATACGGAGACCTTTCTTCTTGGCGAAACGATACACTTGTGTTTGCAGAATCACGCTCACGCTCTCCATGAGGAAGATACCGCACAATATGGGCAACAGCAACTCCTTGTGGATAATCACTGCGCATACGCCAATAATGCCTCCTATAGTCAGACTGCCCGTGTCGCCCATAAACACTTGCGCAGGGAATCCGTTCCACCATAGGAAACCAATCAGTGCCCCCACAAACGATGCCATAAATACCACCAACTCCTCGCTACCGGGTATATACATCACATCAAAATAGTCGGAGAACACCACATTACCGCTGATATATGCCAGCACAATCAGTGCCACACCTATAATGGCCGAATTGCCAGCACACATACCATCCATACCATCGTTGAGGTTAGCACCGTTGCTCACTGCTGCCACTACGAGAATCGTGAGAACCACAAAGAATATCCAACCGGCTTTATACTTGTTGCTTGCACCCAAGAAGGAGAACATATCTGCGTAGTTGAAGTTATGCTCCTTCACAAAAGGAATAGTAGTACGGGTCGACTTGACTTCGGGCGACTTCTCAAACACGGTGATATTATTCTCAATATGCGATGTTACTCTCTCATGCATAGTGGCTTCTGGGCTGTAGCGGAGGGTTAATCCTACTATCAAACCCAATGTGATTTGTCCTGCTATCTTTATCCAACCATTCAAACCCTCTTTGTTGCCACGAAAGGTCTTGATATAGTCATCTGCAAAGCCCAAAGCACCCAAAATGATAGTGGTGATTAGCATCAGAATCAGATATACATTGCTCAGCTTGCCCATCAGTAGCGTGGGAATGAGCATGGCAGCTATAATCACCACACCGCCCATGGTAGGAACACCTTTCTTGGCCACATTAAATGGGTCAATCTTCTCGTCGCGTTGGGTCTCGGAGATGTTTTTACGGCGCAGCAGTTGGATAAACCAATTACCCACCCAAATACTGATACACAATCCCATCACGCCTGCAACAATGGCGCGAAATGAGATATAGGTCATCAATCGTGCTCCTGGCACATTTCCTAAAAACTGAAACAATTCGTATATCATAACTCTTGCCTTTAATATCCTTGCCTTTACACTCTACACCCTACACCCTACACTCTACACCTTACACTCTACACCCTACACTACAAACAACTCTTCACGATCTCATGGTCATCAAAGTGATGTTTCACACCCTTGATGATTTGATAATCCTCATGTCCCTTGCCAGCCACCAGAATCACATCGCCTGGACGTGCCAATATACATGCCGTCTTGATAGCTGATTCTCGATCTTCAATAATCAGCGTATGGCGCAGCTCCTCCTGACTGAGTCCTGATGCCATATCTTGCAGGATGGCATGTGGTTCCTCATCACGTGGATTATCAGATGTCAGTATCAACTGTGTACTCAGTTGATATGCACTTTTAGCCATGATTGGGCGTTTACCCTTGTCGCGATTGCCACCGCAACCCACCACCGTAATCACTTGTGCCGATTCGGTGCGCTTGCCTGCATTGGCTGCCACAATCTCGTTGATAGTCTTCAGCACATTCTCTACCGCATCGGGGGTATGGGCATAGTCAATGACTGCTGTCCAACCTTTAGGCGAATGGATAGTCTCAAAACGGCCATTAACTGGCTGCAAGCCACTCAATATGCGCAACACTTCCATCGCATCTTCGCCCAATGCCACAGCTGCGCCATATATCAGCAATAGGTTGCTGACGTTGAATCGTCCCACCAATGGCACAAACACTTCTGTGTTCACCGCACCCACTGTACTTTGTACGCGCAGCAGCATCCCCTCAAAGCCTTCTTCCAGTATCTTTCCGCGAAAATCGGCCATGCTGTGGGTGGAATACGTCAGCACACGACTACGACAATTCTGTGTCATCACCAATCCGTTCTTGTCATCGATATTCGTAATCGCGAATGCCTCTTTGCTGAGTCGGTCAAACAGTATTTTCTTCGTATCGCGGTAGTTATCAAAGGTTTTGTGATAATCCAAGTGGTCGCGTGTGAGGTTGGTGAACAATGCCCCTGCGTACGCCAAACCTGCTATACGCTCTTGTGCAATAGCATGGCTGCTGACTTCCATAAACGCATGTGTACAACCCGCTGCTACCATCTTGGCGAGCAATGCGTTCAGCTCCAATGCATTAGGTGTCGTATGGGTGGCTGCTACGGCCTCATCATCTACATAGTTCACTACCGTGGAGAGCAAACCTACCTTGTACCCCAACGCCTTAAATAGTTTATAGAGTAGGGTAGCGGTGGTCGTCTTGCCGTTGGTACCTGTCACGCCTACCAACCGAAGGGATGCCGAAGGCTTACCGTACCAGCAGTGTGCCATCTTACCCAATGCCTCATCGCTATTTTTCACCAATATATAGCACACCCCATCGTCCTTGATATACGCCTCTTGCTCCAGTACCACAGCTACTGCACCTTTTGCCACGCATTGGGCTATGTATGCATGACCGTCTGCTGCTGTACCCACTTGCGCTACAAACAAACTCCCTTCGCCCACACGGCGCGAATCAAACTGAATATCAGCTATTTCCTTCTCTGTGTCGCCCACGATACGCAACACCTCTATACCTTGTATCAGTTCACCTATCTTCATAATCCTCTTTTATTTTTGAGCGAACACCAATTCGCCATTCTCAATGACATATTCGTTCGTATATGCCATCGTTTTCTCTGCTATGTTTCTGACTACACTACCGCAGTCCATACCTGCATCGTAGTAGCCTAAGTTTCTCGGTGCATGAATCACGCAGATACAACTATACTGTGGCTCTTCTTCAGGGAAATAGCCTACAAATGACATGCGATGCTTTCGGTTGTTGTATCGTCCGTTCTCAAACACTTGGGCGGTACCTGTTTTACCTGCTATAGACACATATTTGCTTTGTGCCTTGCGCATACCCCAAGGATTCACCGAGGCGGTACCCAAATCGTTATCCCATACTACATCGTGCAAACAACTCTTTATGTCCTGCAAGGTGCTACTATTGCATAGATGGTTTTTCACGACTGAAGTGTTGTAGTCCTTCACCACCTTATCGTTTTTGCGAATTTCTTTTACCAATACGGGTGTAATCATTTTGCCGTTGTTGGCGATGCCGTTGTAGAACATCAGCATTTGCATTGGACTCAGTTCCACCGAATAGCCATACGCCATCTTGGAGATGGTTACCGTGTCATCGGGTATGTCCATCTTGATTTGTTGTGCACCCGGAATGATATAATCCACGCTATCGCTCAACCCCATGCGGTTGAGTTTTTGAACAAATTTCTTCGCACTGCCGTCATAGCTATTGGTCACTATTTGTGCTAATGCGATATTGCTACTCACGGCCAGGGCTTGACGCACCGAATATATGGTATCTGCGGGGTGGGCATCATGGTGCGAAACGCTATGGTATTTCCAACCGTTGCGCCATACTTGCACGCTGTCGTCTATGTTTATTTTTCCATCGTCCATGGCTGCCATCAGTGCAATCGTCTTGAAGGTCGAACCTGGCTCCACGCGCTCTACGGCATGATTGGCCAACTCGTAGTATTGCTCATCGCTACCGCGATCCAAGTTGCATATGGCTTTTATCTCGCCTGTTTTCACTTCCATCAGTACTACGCAACCCCAATCTGCTTGATTCTTAGTGATTTGCTTGCGCAGACTACTTTCGCAGATGTCCATGAGGTTAGCGTCCAATGTGGTGTGAATATCGGCACCTTTCTCAGCCTCGCGTACGGCTATATCTTGGCGACGACCCGCTATATGCTCTTTGCGACTCAAGCCGTCTGTGCCTCGCAAATACTGCTCAAAACCTTTTTCTATGCCCGAAGTACCATATCCCTGCTGAGTATGGATAGTGCCAATGGTGCGACTGCCCAAACTGCCGAAGGGCTTAGAACGGCGGTTCGCTTTAGGAAAATAAATGCCACTCTTGTAGTGTCCTCGGCGCACCAATGGCAATTGTTCGATGGCTTTCTTTTGGGTATAAGTCACGCGCGTATTGGTAAGGCGAATATCGCGTTCGCCACGGGTGCGACCGCGAAAAGCGGTTACCATTTTTTTGCGATACTCTTCCGCCGTCTTGTCACCCAATATTTGGCTAAAACCGTATGCCATTGAGTCTACATGCTGCCAAAACAGCTCTCCGCCATTCTGGTGCAGGGCTTCCACGCGGGTATCCATATGCAAGTTGTAGAGGGGAATACTGCTGGCGAGTATTCTACCTTCCGCGTCATAGATGTCGCCGCGAGTTGCGGGAATAGTGCTGGTGCTACTGGTGCGTTTGGCACCTATTTTCTCCCATTTGTCATACTCCACTGTTTGGACATAGACGATCTTGGCGAGCACTGCGCCAAACATCAGCACGATCATGCCGAATATCACGGCAAAGATTACGATGGTTTTTTTTACATTTTCGCTCATAGTAGGTAGGGGTTTATTCTATTTTTATGGCAGCCACATGACTTTCTTTCAGTTTGCTGCCTTTTTCTTCGAGGCGTTTCGCTATGGATGATTGGCGTGTTTGGGTCATCACCTCTGCGTTGACGGTTTGTTTTGTGAAGTAGGCGTCTTGCAACTCTTTGTTGAGTTGGTTCAGACGGTTTTGTTGTCGCTCGGATTGGTAGCCAAAATAGATATAGGCGAATAGTAGTCCGCATATCAAGAATATGAGTCGGTATTGTTTCTTAACCCACTCTTTGGTCAGTATCTCACCACTGAATATGTCTTTCAACGAAAACTTGCTCATATATTCTTGCCTTTAACCTTTCGCCTTTAACCTTTCGCCTTCAACCTTCAACCTCTAACCTCTACACCTTCTCCGCTACGCGCAGTTTCGCGCTTCTTGCTCTTGGATTACGTTCCACTTCTTCTGCGCTAGCGGTTGTTCCTTTTTCGATTACTTTGAACGGACTCAGTATATTGCCGTAGAAGTCTTTTTCTATTTTGCCTTCCAAATTGCCTGAGCGCAGAAAGTTCTTCACGATTCTGTCTTCCAGCGAGTGGTAGGTCAGTATGGCTATTCTGCCACCTGGTTTCAGCAGGTCTTTGGCAGCCAGTAGCATCTCTCTGAGTGCGCCCATCTCGTCGTTCACCTCAATGCGCAGGGCTTGAAACAGCTTCGCCAACTCCTTCTTTGCCCCCGCAGGTATATTAATCTCGCCTTTCGCCTCATCGCCTTCTAACCTCATCGCCTTCTCACCTATAACCAGACTTACCAAATCCTCCGTTCTTTCGATGGTCTTTTGTTCTCTGGCCTTAATGATCTTCTTTGCTATTTGGCGCGAGTTATTCATCTCACCATATATATATAGTACGCGCGCGAGGTCTTCTTCGCTGTACGTATTGAGGATATCGGCTGCTGTCTTGCCACCTGTTTGGTTCATGCGCATGTCCAGTGGCGCGGAGAAGCGGAAGCTGAATCCTCTTTCTGGGCAGTCAAAGTGGTGGAATGATACGCCCAAGTCGCCCAACAATCCGTCTATCTGTTCCACACCGTAGTAGTCCATGAAGTTTCTTAGGTAGCGGAAGTTGCTATGCACGAACTGCCATTTCTCATTGTTCTGCATACCTGATTGCTCTGCGTTGCGTAGCGCATCCAAATCTTGGTCAAAAGAATACAACTTGCCTTTCCCTTCTTGCCTTTCGCCTTTCGCCTCAGCGGGGTCCCCGAAAACGCTCGTGGCGTTTTGGGGTGCTCTTCGCCTAATAGTCTCAAGTATTGCCCTCGAGTGTCCTCCGCCACCGAAGGTGACATCCACATACAATCCATCGGGTTGAATATTCAACCCTTGGATTGTCTCTCTCAACATTGCGGGAATGTGATAAATCTCATTCATAGTCAGTTTGGTTTAATGGTTCATAAAGAATTCCAAATTCATAATCCATAATTCAAAATTCATAATTATAGTTGTTTAGGCTGGGATTTCATGCGATTGCGTATGCGCTCTGCCAAATCTTTTTGTGGCATTTGTTTCTCGGCGAACACGCTTGGGTTCCATATTGCGAAGCGATCAAGCATGCCGACGAACAGTAGGTCGCGCGGGGTCCCCGAAAAATCTGTTGATTTTTGGGGTGCATTTTCGGCGCCGATCATTTCCAAGTTTTTCTTTTGTAGCAATATACGTCCTTGGCTATCCATGTCCAGCATTTCGGCTTCGGACATGAATTGCATCAGTATCATTTGGTCTTCTGGGTCCCATTCATCGAGTGCGTTGCGCAGTTGGCTTACTTTCTGGTGCCACACATGTTCGGGATAGAAGATAACACACTCATTGTCAGTATCTCTGCGCATAACAATATGCGTCGAACCCATCTCTGCAAGTATCTTGCGGTAGCTTGCAGGAACAAACACGCGGCCCTTGCCGTCCAATCGTGCTTCGATATTTCCAATAAACGTGTTCATATTATTAAAAATGCTTGCTTTTACATTGGTCTATGGTTTAGAGAATTTATAATCCTTTACAAGGCGCAATGTTAGCGCCGCGTAGAGGTTGTCTATGTTGTCTTTATTATAAATCTCCCCCTTTTCTTAAAATCCGCTGCAAAGTTACAAAAAATATTTCATATTTCCCCACTTTTCCCCACAAAAAATGTTTCAGTATGTTTTTAAACATGTTTTCAGCATAGTTATCAACAACTAAATGCTCTATATATCAGGGTTTTATAAACTTTATTACAAAAGTGGTGAAAAGTGGGGCAAAAATAGGTAATTTTCGCCCTTCTGCAGCACCTGCTAAATTCTCATGCACTTACACAACTGAGACCGCTGATCTTCAAGCTTAAAAAAACATCCCCCTATGCCATCGCATAGAGGGATGATTCTTATTTGCTGTTGCAGGTTATGCTGCAACGATTATTCGCAGATTAATTGCCTGGATAACCTTCTACCCATTGCCACATCTCTTGGTATGGACCATAGAGACTTGCGCCATCACTCCAAGGAGCAATGAGGGCATACAAATTGCCTTGGCTAACGAATTGGCAGTATGCTGCATATGGTCCTGTCACATCCCAATACAAGTAGTAACCTGTGTTCTCGAATGACAAGAAACCTTCTGGGTGGTTGAGGGCTACTGCATTATAGTCCTTATCCAAGATGAATTGGATATGCAAGCCAGGAACGGTGCAGTACGCAGGAGCAATATAGTAGTATGGACTAACGAGGCGGTACAACAAGTTGCCGTCAGCGTCGGTGTACTCCTTAGCTTGCTCAATAGCAATACCATCTTTTTCTGTGCCTTCCCATTGTGACATAAATTTGACTGTACCTGCTGGCACCCATGTGTAATCTACCAACACATCCATGGTGATGGTTTTTGGACCGTATGCGGTAGTATATTCCTCTGGAATATTCAGTGTGATAGTGTTGGTCTCACCGTAAGTGTAGTTAGCTTGAATCCAGAGTGTATCTACTTTTTGACCCTCTGCGAAACTAACCTCACTTTCTACATTGAACAATCCCAAAGTATCATCGTGCATTACTTCAAACGAAGTAGCATTGGTAGTATTGCGTCCAATGACTACAGGGAACTTACCGCCCAACTCTGTAAGTTGCACTGAAGTTGGGGTGTTGCTGTAGATATAAGCTTGTACCTCGTTGGTCTCTGGTTGTGCTGGCGTATATTCAGGAGTCTCTTCTGTACATGCAGCGAAGAAGCAACCTACAGCCATCAAACCTGCCAAGATAAATTTATTTGTTTTCATATCTTTGTCGTTTTAGTCGGTTAATGTTATAAGATTAGAATGGATCACCTACAGGGTTGTTGTCACTCTCATCAATACCATCGTTGTTTTGAATCTCGCGGTCAGGCAAAGTCCAGATACGGCATGCGTGATCTGCTGCTACATCTACAATCCATGCTGCTGGCCAGTTGCTGCTGGTGGTACGGATGATTGGTTTGTGCAGACGGTTCAGGTCGAACCATGCGAAACCTTCGCCCCACAACTCAATACGACGTTGCATCCAAACCTCATCTACTATACCTGCCTCATCGCTGGCTTTGCAAACGTAGTTAGCATCGCGGTTAGCTTTCACCCAACCCTCGAGCAATGCTTTTGCCTCGCCTGTTTGACCTGCGCGAGCCAATGCCTCTGCTTGGATGAGGATCATCTCTTCATAACGCATCAAGGTCCAGTCTGCATCTGCTACCAAGTTGGTCATATTGTCGTTAGGTACACCGAACTTCACGTTAGCGTAAGGTACGCCGTTGCCCAACCACATCTCATATACATTGCCGTGGAGCAGTGGAGACTCGAGGTTTCCGTCCAACCACCAACCTTTACGAACGTCTGTTGGAGAAATCTTCTCATACAACTCGCTGCTGATCTCGCGGTATGTACCTACGCCAGTGTAACCATCGGTGTAGAGAGAAGACATGTGTGAAGGCCAGTTGATGATACCTGTTTGTACTACATCGTTGCTCTCCACAATAATGTTAGCCCAGATAACAGCGCTATGCTCTGCGTGGCAGAAGGTTGGCTTAGATACATCAGCCAAGGTATAAGGTTGTGCACCTGATACTTGGATGGCTGCGGCTGCATCTGCTGCTGCTTCTGCGTAATTACCCAACAACATGTTGGCACGAGCGCGAAGACCATATGCTACAGCTTGGTCGGCAGCACCCTTGTCGGCGCGAACCCAACCTTCCAATGCGGTAACGGCGTAGTTCAAGTCGGACATGATCAGGTCATATACCTCTTGCAAGCTGGCACGTGGGTTAGCTGCTTGACGATCACCAGACATATTCTCCACTACGATTGGAACGCAAGGGAGGTTTTTGGTTGTCTCGCTATAAGGGAATTGATACAACTGAGCCATAACGGTGTAGCAGTATGCGCGCACGGCACGAGCTTGACCCAAGTTAGCCATCAAGGCTGGGTTGTCAGTCTCAGGGTCGGTAGAAGCACATACGTTGTTACATGCTGCGATGGTCTTGTATAAGGTATTCCACATGATTAAGTTTACAGTAGAGTTGTAGTTACGAGCAAAGAAGTCTGAGTATGCAAACCAGTTGTAACCAGTGTTAGGACCAATCCAGTCTTGACCCTCTGACTCTAACAGCATCATACATGATGCGATACCAAAGTCATTGTGATTATTTGTACTTCCAGAGCCTGCAGCCAACTCAATCATTTGTGCGTAGATAGCATTAATCTCAGCTTCTGCGTTGGCAGGAATCTTGTTATATGCATCTTGCTTCAAAGCATCCGTTTTGGTAGCGCCTTCTGGTTGAAGATCCATCATGCTCTCGCAAGCTGTCAAACTCATGCAGGCAGCCACTGCGAGGAAGAAATATTTTGATACAGTTTTCATAATTCTTTTATTCATTTAGGCGTTATACATTAGAAGGTTACACTGACACCACCAGAGATAGAGCGGATTGGAGAGTAAGTAGCTGAGTTAGAGCTGGTATAGCTTTGACGTGGGTCAAGACCTTGACGTGCAGATACCAACGCTACGTTGTCAGCCACAAAATACAAGCGAACTTTCTCCATTTGTGCCTTCTTGGTCCATTTGTTTGGCAAGGTATAACCAATGGTGATGTTTTGCAAACTCAAATAGTTGCTTGATACCAAGAATCGATCTGAGATTGAAGTGGTGTATTGGTCAGCTACGTTCACGCGTGGAACATCAGTATCTGTATTCTCTGGAGTCCATGACTTGAGAATATCGGTGTGCCAGTTCTTACCTGCATTACCATAACCTGTGTGCATCAAACTTGAGTATGCGTTGTCGTAGATCTTACCACCCAATTGATAAGCAAAAGCTACACTCAAATCAAGACCATACGCGTTCAAAGTAGTTCCAAAACCACCATATACCTTTGGCAACAAGTCACCTTGAGCATATTGGGTAGCCTCAGACCATTTGTCGGTAGTTACAGTCTCAATAACAGGATTGCCGTTCTCGTCTTTCACGATAATAGGATTCTTGTTCTCATCCAAAGCAGGGTTGCCCTCTTCATCAAGTTCTACCTTCTCTTGTTCTTTCCACCAGAGAGCAGCACCAGTCTCAGGATCTACACCTGCGTACTCGCGGATATAGAATTGGTTGATGTTCTCGCCCTCGCGATAGATATAGTTTCCGCTAATCCACTCGCCACCGAGTGCTGGATCAAGTTTCAAGATTTTGTTCTTGTTGTATGAAACGTTAGCATAGATATTCCATGTTACGTTCTTGGTCTTGATAACATCGCCCTTCAACTCAACCTCAATACCTGCGTTAGATACAGAACCTACGTTCACTGGCAAGTATGAGTAACCCAATGATGGAGCAACTGGTTTGTAGTAGAGCATGTCCTCTGTGCGACGCCAGTAACCTTCAATAGTACCGCCTAAACGCTCGCCGAACATAGAGAAGTCCACACCACCATTGAGGTTGTAGCTGGTCTCCCAAGTAATATCCTCGTTACCTTTGTAGCTACGTGTGGTAGCAAAACCACCATTGTTCTCAGACAATGTATATTGGTCAGCGTATGGGTAGTAGTTAATGCTGCCACCAGAAGTGAGCAGGTTATCGTTACCTTGTGCACCATAGCTGAGTTTTACTTTCAACAAGTCTACTTGCTCTGCTGCATCCATCCATGGCTCTGACTTGATGTCCCATGCTGCACCTACAGACCAGAAGTTACCCCAACGGTGACCTGGTGCGAAACGAGATGAACCATCGCGACGATAAGATGCGGATACATAGTATTTATTGTCATAGTCGTACTTCGCTTGAGCCAAGATACCTTGAGTAGCATAGTACTCAGTAGCAGAACTGGTTGAAGGTTGCAGAATAGCGTTACCCAACTCGGCAATATCAGGGTTGAAGAGCTTGGTTTGTACACCATATACATAAGAGGTGGTGTAGTTATATGCCTCATAACCAGCCAATACATCTACAGAGTGTGCACCGAAGTCCTTCACATAGGTCAACATGTATTGTTGGTTGAGGGTGAATATACGATCTGCCTCTACAACGGCTTGACCACCCATAGCAGCAAATTGACCATAGTATGGGTTCAATGTTTGTTGGAAGCGGCTACCGAAGTATGCCAATGCTACCTTAGCGGTTGCTTTCAATCCATCGTACAACTCAGCTGTTGCAAAGAAGTTACCAGTAAACATGTCGTTCTTCGATTGGCTCTTGTCCAATGCAATCGCTGAAGCTGGGTTACTTTGGTTCATAAACGCACGTACAAAGTTTGCCTCCTTAGCATCTCCGTAGTCATACATGGTGAAACCATTGTGGTCCTTCATGATGTTACCCTCTGCATCACGAATATAGAGAGGATAGATAGGAGCCATGAAGTTGCTGAGGAAGAACAAGTTACCAGATGAACTTGAAGCATCCAAATCCTGATCACGTGGAGCGCGTTGGTCTGAGTGAGAATAACTCATGTTAGTACCAATCTTCAACCACTTCTTTGCTTGATAATCTACAGCTACACGAGAGGTAAAACGCTTGTAATCTGAGTTCTCCATCAAACCAGAGTCATCCAAGTAAGAGAATGAAGCATAGTAGTTGAACTTATCGCTTGAACCAGAGATGTTCAAGTTGTACTCTTGACGCAAGTTGCCTGTGTCGAACAACTCGTTGAACCAGTTGTCAGGAGTGTAGTAGTGTTCGCCATCGCTGTAGCCAAGTACCGCTTGTGGGTTGAGCTTGAAGTTTGTACCTACCAATGATTGACCTGCAGGGATAGTATAAACGAGGTAACCCAAACCACCGTTGGTGTGATCCAACAAATATTGGTTAGCATATGCATGAGCTGCATCCTCGCCCTTGCTCAATTGGCTCATATACATTGCCTCGTAGAACTTCTCATAGTACATAGCAGGGCTGGTCATAACATTGTAGTTTGGCAATGCGCGTTGGTTGCTTCCCCATTTACCCTCTACGGTGATCTTAGCGTCCTTGCTATTACCGCGTTTGGTGGTGATGAGTACCACACCGTTTGCACCACGAGCACCATACAATGCGTTACTTGCAGCATCCTTCAATACGGTTACACTCTCAATGTCGCTGTTGGAGATAGTAGCCACCAATGCGTTGTCTGCTGGCATACCATCAATAACGTACAATGGAGAGTTGCTCGCACTCATAGAACCGATACCGCGGATACGGATAGAGGAAATCTCACCAGGTTGACCATTGCTGCTCATACCTTGTACACCCGCTACGCTACCTGCCAATGTGTTGGTTACGTTGCTTGATTGACGTTTTTGAATCTCTTCGCTCTTTACTACAGAAGCAGAACCTGTAAAAGATTTCTTTGTGGTTGTACCGAAGGCTACCACCATCACTTCCTCGAGAGCCGAAGTGTTCTCTGCCAACTCAACGACCATGCCGTCCTTAGCATCTACCACTTGGGTCTCAAGACCGATAAATGAAATCACTAACTTCGCTCCTTGAGCGCATTCTACGGTAAAGTCTCCGTCTAAGCTTGTAATGGAACCTGTTGAGGTACCCTGAACTACAACAGAAGCACCCACGATAGGCTCCCCTGTTGAGGCATCAACTACTTTACCAGTCACGGTTTGAGCCTGAGCCCAAACACTGCTGATGCACGCTGTGCATACAGCCAGTAGAAGTAACAATCTCTTCATACTTTTGATAAATTTTTGTTAATAATAAATTTGTTATACTTTGACGCCATCTAAGGCGTCGATTATTGTTGTGTTATGGACGATGTAATGTGTTATATATGTGTCCTCTAAATAACAAATGCAACATAAAACGGTTCAGTTTTATGCTACAATCACATGTCTTCCAGCACTAATACGCTGCAAAGGTACTGCTTTTTTTTGAAATATGCAAGTCTTTTGGCGAAAAAATCTGCATTTTTTGTGTACACCTTATTTATTATGCGCGCGCAAGTGAATCAACGCTCAAATGAAAATAGTACACAAAATAGAACGGTATTGTGACTTTTTTCAAGAAAAGTGACGTAATATTTGCATAATCCAAAAAAAAGTAGTAATTTTGCGCGACTTTTTTCGTTTCTATGCCTGAGTGCAAGAAAAACGAAAGGGTCGGCTATAGCGAATATATTGTAAAACATAATTTATAATGAAAAAGATTTACTGTTTATTAATGGCAATGACCTTCGTCCTTTGTGCAGCTGCGCAGACGAAAGTTGTTGGTACCGTATTTGAGGACACGGGCGTGGGAGCTATCGGCGCCAGTGTGGTAGCTGAAGGAACAACAGTAGGTACTGTGACTGACTTTGACGGTTTCTTTGAACTGACAGTGCCTGCAGGTGTGAAGAATCTCGTAATCTCGTATGTGGGTTACAAGACCGTGACCGTTCCTGTGCAATCAGAAGTCAATGTAACACTCCAGAGCGATGCGGAGCAACTCGAGGAAGTAGTCGTTACGGGTATGGTGAAACAAGACAAACGCTTGTTCACCGGTGCTACTACCAAGTTGGAGGCTGATGAGACCATGCTTTCGGGTGTGGCTGATATTAGCCGTAGTTTGGAAGGTCGTGCTGCAGGTGTGAGCGTGCAAAACGTCAGTGGTACTTTTGGTACTGCTCCTAAGATCCGCGTTCGTGGTGCTACCTCTATCTATGGTGCCAGCAAACCGCTGTGGGTGGTGGACGGTGTCGTATTGGAGGACGCTGTAGAGATGGATGCTGATGACCTCTCATCAGGTGATGCTACCACGCTGATTGCCAGCGCTATCTCGGGTATCAACTCTGAGGATATCGAGAGTTTCCAAATCTTGAAGGACGGTTCTGCTACCTCCATCTATGGTGCGCGCGCTATGGCAGGTGTCATTGTGGTAACTACTAAGAAAGGTAAATCGGGTCAGTCACGCTTGAATTATACAGGTGAGTTGACCTACCGCATGGTGCCATCATACGACGACTACAATATCTGTAACTCGCAAGAGCAAATGGGTATCTACCAAGAGTTTGAGCGCAAAGGTTGGTTGGAGTACTCTTCCTTGTTTGCAGCTAAGAACTCAGGTGTATATGGTCGTATGTACGCCTTGATTGATGCGGCTAAGGATGGTAATGAAGGTTTGGCAAACACACCAGAGGCCAAGAATGCGTATCTTCGTGCTGCGGAGTTCCGCAATACAGACTGGTTTGCTGAGCTCTTCAACCAAACTGTGATGCACAACCACTCACTCTCTTTCTCTACTGGTTCTGACCGTGCTCGTATCTATGCATCTCTCTCTGCTATGCAAGATCCAGGTTGGTACAAAGCCAGCGAGGTGAGCCGTTTCACAGGTAACATGAATGCCAGCTATGACCTGCTGCCTTCTACCAGCAAGCAGAAACTGACTGCAAGTATCACTACCATGGGTAGCTACCGTAAGCAAGCTGCTCCTGGTACTATCTCTGCAAGCACTGACCCTATCAATGGTACAGTGAGCCGTGAGTTTGATATCAACCCATTCTCATACTCAATGAATACTTCTCGCGCTATGGACCCAACAGAGACCTATCGTCGTAACTTCTGCGACTTCAATATTTATGACGAGTTGGCTAATAACTATATTGATATCAAGGTAACTGACCTTAAGTTCCAAGGTGATATCAACTGGAAGCCTGTTCGTGGTTTGGAGGTTATGGCATTGGCCGCTCTGCGTCATCAGACCAGCCGCCAAGAGCACCATATCAAGGACGAGAGTAACCAAGCTCGTGCATACCGTGCAGGTATCGACCCTGAGAATAGTACTATCCGTGATAGCAACCCATATCTCTATTCTGATCCTGATGATCCATTGGCATTGCCTGAGACCGTATTGCCTAAGGGTGGTATCTATGACTTGACCGAGTACACATTGACCTCTATGGACTTCCGTGGTACCGTTAGTTATAATGCTGACCTTGGTAAGACAGGTGATCATATTCTCAGTCTCTTTGGTGGTGCTGAGTTGAACTCTACCGATCGTCAATACACATGGTTCCGTGGCTGGGGTTATCAATACGATAATGGTGGCGAACCTTATTTGGACTATCGCCTCTTCAAGCAGAGTCAAGAGGAAAACTCTATGTATTTTGCTAATTCATTCTCTTATTATCGCAACCTCGCATTCTTCGGAATGGCAACTTATTCATACAAAGGTCGTTATACCATCAATGGTACACTGCGTTACGAGGGTTCTAACACATTGGGTAAGAGCCGAAATGCACGTTGGTTGCCTACATGGAACGTATCAGGAGCATGGAACGCGCACGAGGAGAAGTGGTGGGCTCCAACATTTGGTAAGGCATGGACATATGCAAGCTTGAAGGGTAGTTACTCTCTGACCGCTGACCGTGGTCCAGCTACTAACTCATTGGCTGTGTTCACCAGCTTCACACCATGGCGTCCAAGTACACCTGCGTTTGAGTCTGGTATCACACTGGAGGCCTTGGAGAACTCTGAGTTGACCTACGAGAAGAAGCATGAGTTGAATATTGGTGTAGCTTTCGGTTTTGTGGATAACCGCATCAACGTAGAGTTTGACTGGTATCGTCGTAACAACTTCGACCTGATTGGTTTCACACAAACCATGGGTGTGGGTGGTGTGACTACCAAGTTGGCAAACGATGCTACCATGCAATCTACTGGTTGTGAGTTTACTATCTCAACCACCAATATCAAGGCCAAGGACTTCAAGTGGACCACAGACTGGATCTTCGGTTGGGCAGAGAATGAGATTACTAAATTGGATTCACGTTCACAAGTGTATGAGCTCGTAAATGGCTTTGGCCGTACAGAGGGACGTCCAATCGGTGCTCTCTATAGTATCCCATTTGCTGGTTTGACTGAGGAAGGGCTTCCTACCTTCTATATCGATGCTGAGCAAACACAAATCGCTGGTCCTGGTAACTACGATGCGATTTACTTCCAAGAGTATGAGAACGTAGATTACTTGAAATATGAGGGTAGTATCGATCCTACTATCACTGGTTCGTTTGGTAATACTTTCTCTTGGAAAGGTCTGAAACTCAATGTATTCTTCACCTATAGCTTCGGCAACGTACTCCGTTTGGATGACCTCTGCCCAGTATATAGCAGTGACTATAGCGACCTTACTGCCAGCATGAAGGAGATGAAAAACCGCTGGATGGTACCTGGCGACGAGCAAGTGACTACTATCCCATCTATCCCAACTGTTCGTCAAATGCGTGAGATCAATGCACTTAACAATGCATATTCTGCATACAACTATTCTACCGAGCGCGTAGCGAAGGGTGACTTCATTCGCCTCAAAGAGTTGTCTTTGGCGTACGATCTGCCTAAGAAGTACCTTGAGGGACAAAAGGCGGTATCAAGCTTTGGCGTGAAACTCAGTGCTACTAACCTCTGGTTGGCATATGCTGATAAGAAACTCAATGGTCGTGACCCAGAGTATTATAACTCAGGTGGTGTATCTTCACCAGTTCCACGCCAATTTACGCTTACAGTTAAATTAGGATTCTAATCAATAGGTAGTACTTAATTTATAGAAAGGAATATGAAAATGAAAAAGAATATATTTATAGTTTTTGCTTTGGTTGCTGTAGCGCTCACGGGTTGTGATTTTTTAGATCACGAGCCAGATATGCGTGCCTCTATTGATACCAAAAAGAAAGTACAACTGTTGTTGGTGAGTGCATATACCAGTGCAAACAGTGCTCCTATTTGTGAGTATTCTTCTGATAATGTGATTGACAACAACGTGCCTGACCCTAAGACAGGTCAAGCCAATGCGGTAAACCCATTGGAAGAGATGTACAATGAGATTTTTGCCTGGAAACCAGTTAAGAGTAGCGGTAGCCAAGACTCTCCTAAATTCATCTGGGATGGTCACTATATGGCCATTGCTACGGCTAACCAAGCCCTTGAGGCCATTAAGAAATTGGAGGCACAAGGCATCAATATGAATGCTGAGAAAGCTGAGGCACTGCTCTCACGTGCATACCACCACTTCTTGCTCGCTGGTGTATTCTGCCAAGCTTGGAAGAACGAGGAGGACAGCAAGAAGGATCTCGGTCTTACCTATATGATGCAACCTGAGACTAAGGTGGCTCCTGAGTATAGCCGTGGTCCAGAATTGGTGGTGAATACTACCGAAATTGGTGATACCGCTTGGATTGGTGGTTCGTTGTATCACACCTTTATGAATATCGAGCGTGACTTGGAGGCAGGTTTGAAGCTTGTATCGGATGAGTATTACACCATTCCACGTTATCACTTCAACGTGAAAGCTGCTCATGCTTTTGCTGCTCGTTTCTATCTCTACAAACGCGACTGGGCAAAAGTAGTGGAGCATGCAGATTATGTATTGACTACTACAGACGAGAGCACATTGGCTATGCTATATGATGCGCAAACTGGTCGCGATGCAACCAATATTGAGTTGGCATTCAAGCACTATATTGATGTGCAAGCACCTTCCAACTTGTTGTTGCATACCTCTTATTCATCTTCAGCGTATGCGCACTTCCCAGATTATGGTCGTTATCAATACAATGGTGAGGCACAAGATTTCACTACCTATGGTGCAGGTCCTTGCTGGACAGGTCAATTCCCAGGTTATGGTACTTGGTCTGCTGACCAAAAGTTGGGTGGTTTCTGTGCAAAAGATTATTACGATTTTGAGTACACCGATAAGGTGGCAGGTTATGGTTATATCCGTATGGTGACTCGCGCCTTTACTACCAATGAGACCTTGCTTTGCCGTGCAGAGGCGAAGGTATATCTCAATGATTTGGCTGGTGCGACTAATGATTTCCGCTTGTGGGCACAAAGCTACAATGTAAGTGGTCGTATGCAAATGTTGGCAGATAGTACCGTGGATTTAAGCCAAGAGAAGATTGTTAAGTTCTATGGCGAAAAATATGGAACGAAGTTCGCGCCAGAGTTGCACAACACGGATATGGATCCTACGTGGAGTATTGATGATGCGAAAAGACCATTCGTACATTGTGCATTGCACTTCCGCCGTATCGAGGGCTTGCACGATGGTCTGCGTTGGCACGACCTGAAACGCTACGGTATTGAGATTGAGCACGTACAAGGCAAAGACGCTCCTCGCAAACTCGTTTGGAACGATGACCGCCGTGCTATCCAGTTGCCACAAGAGGTTATTGTAGCAGGTATGACTGCTAACCCACGTGAGGTATTGGGTGATATGATTGATGGAAATCAAGCTCCTTCTCACAATCTGCAACCTAATGATGTATATACCCCATCTATTCCTATGGCTCACAATGCTTTGTCACAACCAAAGGCGACATTGGAACTCGTAGATGATGAGGAGTAATAGAGGTGATTATAAGTGATTAACTACTTTAATATTAATAGTTATGAAGACAATACATAAGATATTTGCATTAGCAATGTTGGTAGTAGGTTTGGCTGCTTGCGAGCAACAATATCAATTTACAGAGTCTATCTTTGTAGATCCTGTAATAGACACCACTACTTATACCTATGAGTTTGATAAATGGTTAGACGAATACTATACCGAGCCATACAACGTAGAGTTCCTCTATAAGTTGGATGACAACGCTACTGACCCTAACTACAACGTGGTGCCTGTAAGCCGTGGTATGGCTGATACTTTGGCACACTTGGCTCTCTACTTGTGGTATGATGTTTATGATTCTGTAGTAGGTCCTGAGTTCTTGCCAACCTATGGTCCTAAGATGATTCAGCTCATTGGTTCATCTATGTTGGACCCTGTACAAGGTACCGAAAAACTGGGTTACGCCGAAGGTGGTATCAAGATTACCCTCTTGAAGATTAATGAGATGCAACTCAACAACATCGACAACCTCAATGAGTATATCTTCAAGACCATGCACCACGAGTTTGCACACATCTTGCACCAACAGAAGAACTACCCAACTGAGTTTGCACAAATCACACCTGCCAACTACGACCCTATCAAGTGGCAAGAGCGCTCGAATAGAGAGGCTTGGCAATTGGGTTGCGTATCTAACTACGGCAGTAGCGAGGCTCGCGAGGACTTCGTAGAGGTAATTGCTAACTACATCGTGAAGCCAGATGCTTGGTGGGCTAATATGCTCAAGGAAGCAGGTACAGAAGGTGCTGCACTCATCAATCAGAAATGGGAAATCTGCAACAATTGGCTTGCTGAGAAATGGGAAATCAGTTTGGATGACCTCCGCGCTGAAGTACAAAAGCGTCAAGCTAACTTGGATTGGGAGATGATTATGAGTTTTGATGATATGTTGAAGGAAAAACGTGAAAACGCTAAAGAGTAAGGAGAAGGATTATGAAAGCAAAATATTTAGTAATAATTGGCTTGTTGGCTGCTACATTTGCAGCTTGTAGCCGCGATGAGGAAAGTTTGTTTGAGAAGTCTGCTGCTATTCGTGCACAAGAGGCTATCGAAAATGCGTTCGATGTATTCACTTCAGCTGAAAATGGTTGGGAGATGGCATATTTCCCTAACCTCGAGGCATCTGCAAAGGGCTACAATATGGTGGTTAAGTTCAACAAGAACGGCAATGTGAGTGTATCCGCTAAGAATAATACTACTACTGGTAATAAGATTCAGACCGATACTGCCAGTACATGGGCTGTGAAGAGTGACTACGGACCACTCCTCACGTTCGACACCTACAACGATGTGTTCCATGCATTCTCTGATCCAGGTAACGATGGAGCTGGTCTATTGGGTGACTATGAATTCTTGATTTTGAAGGCGACTCCAGAGTTGGTACTTTTGAAAGGTAAAAAGCATAGCGCATACACCGTTATGCGCCCAATGAAGACTACTGATTTGGCTGCTTATTTTGCCGCTTGCGAGAAGATGCAAACTGACCTCTTTGGTAACAACAACATCGTAACCCTCACACAAGGTAACGAAAAATTGTACCTCTATAATGGTGCAAACGGTCAGTTCCAAAGTGCTGCGTATGGTTCTAAACTCGTAGCAGAAGCGGCTACTTATCACCCAGTATGTTCTACCGAGGATGGTATCATTGTATCTACTGGCTTTGGCGAGAATGTACATGACCATATTTTCTACTATGATAGCATTAAAGGTGAACTCACAAGCGAGGGCGGTGCTGTAATGAATGCAGGTAACTTGAACCTTCTTTACCGTTCTTATTTCACGGACAATGTGAATGGTTGGACAGTTGACCCAACTGCAGTAGATTCTGTAGCATCATTCTTGGAGCAAGTCAATACATTGGTTAAAGATACGAAGAAAAATACCAATATTAAGGTGTTGGGCTATGGCTACAAGCAATCATTGAATATGTATGAAGGTGGTCACTTTATCGTTCTTCAATTTGGTTACAAGAATGGTGGCAAAGGTAAAGAACAAGTGATTAAACTCGTTTGGACAGTAGATATCACTGCCGATGAGAATGGTATTACTGTTGCAAATCCTACACCATACGATGATAATACCAATCGTTGGATTACTAACCTTCCTATTGTAACGAATATAATGGAGTCTCTACTGGGCACCTTCAAGGCTACACCTGCTGAAGGACACCTGTTCAATGCTGTAAGTGGTATGATTCTCGCAGGAGATGCCAACTTGCCAATCATGGGCTCTTCTAAAGTATCTATGTAATAAATATAGTAGGGCAATGCTTTTGCCCTACTTATCAAAATAAGAAATGAGTTAATACTCAATAATGTTTAACAATTAAATTTTTTAAGGTATGAAAAAATTTACTTTATTTGCTGCGTTGTTGGTAGCTGGTATGGCTACTGCGCAAGTTCAATCAGTAATGACTGACATCAATGTAAAGGACATGCAACTCAAGTCTATTGATGTTGAGAAGACTATTGATCGTGAGAAGTTCACCGCTGAGTCTTATGCAAATCGCTTTGCAAAGAAGGCTAATGCAGCTAACGCTAACTACAATGGTATTGACTACTACTCTGTAGATGGTATGATGCATGCTGGTATTACTCTTGCTGGTCAAATGTACATTCCAATTATTTTGTTGCCTTACCAAGATGTTACAGTATGGGAGAACCGTGTAATGCCATTTGCTACTGAGTCATGGATGATTACAGAGGCACCTACTACATGGAATGTAGATGGTCAAGTTACAGAAAATAGCCAAACTTGCGAGACTTTGTATGATCCTCTGCTTTTCTCTGATCTCTACAATCTTCCAGTGACAAATGATCACACTGTTCTTTTGAATGACGCAAGTCTTGAGATCAAGGGTTATCAATACGGTGCAGGCGAAGCTAATAAGTTTCTAGCTTGCGCTCCAGTCGCAGGTCAATTCGTTGAGGATGCTAACATGCCTATGACTCTTTGTGGTATGTATTGCGATCCTAGCCTTGATGATACAGGTGCAGGTGATACTCGTGACTGGTGGGTAGTAGGTGCTGGTGCTTATGGCGACTACTCTATCGGTACTGGTCTTAACATCGAGGGCAAGAGCATAGATACCATCGGTTCTATTATTCGCAACGTTAGCCCAATGAAGATTGAGCAACTTGACATCATGGTTTGCGACTTGACCAACCAAGGTGGTGCTTATATGTTCCCAGAAGGTGCTTCTATCAAGGTTGAGATCTTCGCTGCTGACCTTACAGCTGGTTTGATTGACACTACTGAGCCTCTCTACACCACTACTATGACTATTGATGATTATACCCAGTTCAACGTACAATTGGGTATGATTTCTGCTAAGTTCTACGAGGAGGACATCTTCGGTGGTTTGATGCAAGTGCCAATCGTTCTTGATGGTGACTTCTATGTTCAATTCACCAACTTCAACGAGTCTGGTTGCCGTTTCGGTTTCATGTCTGACTACGCAACTCCTGGTGGTACAACCCTTTACACATGGGATGGCGAGTTTACTACTTTGTGGTCTGACGGTGGTGCCAACATGTTGATCAACTTCGATGCTTACTGGCCAGCTATCATGTACGGTGGTGGTGCTGATGTTTTGGTAGCTCCTGTTGAGGGCGGTTATGCTATGGACGTAACTGAGAATGGTGAGTTTGATGCAGTTGCTCTTTTCTCTACCGTACTTGACTTCGAGAATTGGGGTGATGTAGAGGCTCCAGAGTGGATTGAAGTTGTTCTTGATGAGTCAGTTTTATCTACCAATGGTTATGTAGTTGCTCAATTTACAGCAGCTGCTCTTCCTGCAGGTGAGACAGGTCGTACAGGTATCGTAACTGTTGACGCTGATGGTGGTAAATTGGATATCGTTATCAAGCAAGGTGATGGTGGCGCAACATCTGTTGAGGGTGTAGTTGCTCCTTCTTTCAACGGTAAGACCTACAACCTCCTCGGTGTTGAGGTAGATGAGAACTACAAGGGTATCGTTATCAAGAACGGTCAAAAGACTATTCAATAATCTCTTGGTGAGATAAAGGAATATTCTAAAAGTAAGAGCTTGCCAATCGGCAAGCTCTTTTCTTGTATCTCAGAGGTACTTATAGGTAATGTCGAGGTAATTAATTGTGTGGTTATTGTATGGTTATTGTGTGGTTATTGTATGGTTATTGTGTGGTGCACACGGGGAATTTATAGTAAAACTCCGCGGAAAGTGCCAAAAAAAACGCATTTCCGCAGAGTTTTGTGTATTGTGATTAGTCTTTTAAGCAGCCAATAGGTATAACATACACGCCATCTTCTGGGCGGCGATACGCATGTTGACCTGTAGCTGTTAGTACCATCTTGAAGGCAGGCGATTTCATGCGTGTGTTGTCAATTAGACCCTCTAATTGGTTGAGCGTTTTTGCTCCATCACTAATCAATGATTCACCACCTAACTTAATCTCAACCAATCCGTATCTGCCATCTCGAAGATGAACTACTGCATCACATTCTAACTCGTTTTTATCACGGTAGTGATATACCTTACCGTTTAGAGTTTCTGCGTAAACACGCAAATCTCTAACACACAATGCCTCAAAGAAGAATCCCATCGTATTGAGGTCATTGAGCAAATCGTTAGGACCTAAACCCAAGGCTGCTGTAGCTATACTGGGATCAACAAAATAGCGTGTGTCGGTAGTACGAATAGCCGTCTTGCTGCGCAGATTAGGATTCCAAGCAGGCATGTCCTCTATCACAAAAATCTTTCGAAGTGCATCGAGATAGGAGGAAATAGTATCCTCATCCAATGTGGTAATATCATTTGTTTTAAGATCTTCCTTAATGGTAGCTATAGATGCTTGGGTACCTTGGTGGCGCGCATACGCCTTCATCAAACGTTGTACTCTTTCGGATGAACGTTTTATACCATCCACGCGCGTAATGTCTTCTTTCGTAACTGCTTCGTAATAATCAAATGCTTGCTCTAACGCAGCTTCTTCGGTCAAATCAATGGCCATTGGCCAGCCGCCTCGACAGATTAAGAAAGCAATATCAGCCAGTTTTAGTTCATTAGTCTCAAGTAATTTATTGGGGGTATCAAATAAGCCTTTTAGGCTAACTTTTCCGTTAGATTCGCCTGATTCATATAAAGTCATAGGGCGCATAGTTAGCCATGCAAATCGTCCTGTGCCTGAGTGCTCGCGTGCGGCTTCTGCTTCTCGGTCGGGTACAGCAGACCCTGTTAAGATAAACTGTCCCATTTGCTGACGATGATCCACAGTATAGCGAACAGCATCCCATAGTTTGGGAACGGTTTGCCATTCATCTATCAACATGGGCGTGGCTCCAGCCAGGGCAGCATCAGTATCTATTTCCAAGAGATTCTTGAAGTGGTCTTTCACATCGGTACGTGCTAACATCACTTTGCTCGCTGCAAATTCCTCGGCTGTAGTAGTCTTACCACACCACTTAGGTCCTTCTATGAGAACGGCACCTTTAGCTGCAAGTTTCTTGGACAGCAGTTGCTCAATAATCCTATTTTTGTACGTTTTCATAAGTTATTGATATTTAGTGCTATATTTGAAAATTCGGTAATTTGGCGCTAATTTATTCGGTAATTTGGCGCTAATTTGTTCGGTAATTTGGCACAAAGGTACTGCTTTTTTATGAAATATACAATAAATTGCACTAAAAAAATGCAAATTATTGCAAAAAGTGCATTTTTTTAGTGCAGAATGGTTTTTTCAGGGAGTTTGTACTACCAAAATGATGGAATATTATACAAAATGAACCAAAATTATCTGTTTTGTTTGTACGGTGTAGGTTTCCGCCAAGCAGCTCTTAATCATCCTATATGGAAGTAAAAGGAATAGTGCGTTTATAGTGCGTGTATTGTCCGTGTATTGTGCGTGAATAGTGCGGTGAGTTTGGTGTATTTAGTCATACAGCAGGGTGTAGATCTTTTCTGGTGCGAAGACCTCGTTGGCTACCTCCTGGAGTTGGGTCGAGGTAATCTCGCGCACCTTGGCGAAAGTCTCACGCCATGCAGGCGCATGGTGGTGATAAAGCATCTGCTTGGCCATCGCCAAAGCATTATTCTCCTGATTCTCCGCAGAAATAGCCATTTGCCCCTCTAACTGGCGCAGTGCTCGTTGCAGTTGGGCACTGGTTAAAGTCGTGTCGCGCAGCTGCTTGAGTTCCTTATGGCAGAGTTCCAAACATTGGTCTTTGTGCTGTGGCTCACACGCCAAGTAAATATTCCAGTAGCCCGTATCGCTCAGAGGTACTGCCTGCGAGTCGATATTATACACCAGTCCATGTTTCTCGCGCAGACTCAAATACAATCGGCTGGACATACTGCCACCGCCCATAATATTGTTCAAGAGGTACATGGTCAGTTGCTTAGGGTGACCGATAGGATAGGCATGCGAACCCAGCATGATATGCGTCTGGTGGGTGTGGCGTTTGTATAGTCGGGTATTGGACGCCGCTGGAGCGGCTATTGGATATTGGACGCCCTGCGGGCTATTGGACGCTTCGCTATGGGTTATTGGCGATGAGGCGATAGGGCGATAAGGTGAAGAGGCGAGGAGTTCTTTTTCTGCGGCGGAGAGGACTTGCTGGGTACTGACGTTGCCCAGCACGAAGAGCACCATACGTTCGGGGCGGTAGTGCTGCTGCATCCAGTTCAGCGCAATATCTGGCGACTTGGAGATACGGCGGAGCGTTTTCTTGGTACCAAGGATAGGCATTGCCAATGAACTTCCCTCAAAGACCATGTTCTCAAAGTCATCGTAAATGAGTTCGCTGGGCGAATCATTATAACTCTCTATCTCGTCCAGAATGACAGTGACCTCCTTGTCCGTTTCCTTCTTGCAGAAAGTAGGGTAGAGTACCATATCTGCGAGCAAGTGGAGCGTGGTGCGGAAATGATTGCTCAGGGTAGCCGCATAGAATGTGGTCTCCTCTTTGGTGGTATAGGCATTGATTTCGCCACCTATGCCCTCAATATGATTGATGATTTGGCGAGCAGTATAGTGCTTGGTGCCTTTGAAGACACAATGCTCGATATAGTGTGCCATACCGTTCTCATTGGGCAGTTCGTGGCGCGTACCTGCACCCACCATGATGCCCACATACACAACAGGTGAATGGGTCTTGCGGTGCACAATTTGCACCCCATTGGGTAAATTATGATAAAAAGTATCGTTCATATTCATTGTATTGGTTATGCGGGCTTTGCCCTCGCATAAAGCGACGTTGTTGTAATTTCGAGGGCACCGACCTCGCTACGCTCGCCCACCTCGAAGCTACAGTCGCTTTATGCAGCCCATATGCTCGTTTTTTTGTTCAAAAGTGAACTTTTTCCCCAAAAATCTTGCATATGTGCATTTTTTGTTGTACCTTTGCACCCGATTTCTGCGGCATTGGCGGAATTGGTAGACGCGCTAGACTTAGGATCTAGTTTCGAGAGGAGTGAAGGTTCGAGTCCTTTATGCCGCACTTCGGGTCAAGAGTGACCCGATTTTTGTATCAAGTATGCAATAAATAACAAATATTAATCATTACTAATCAACTATTTATGAAAATTAAATCATTCCTTCTCCTGACGGTTTTAGTTTGCGCAATGACCAGTTGTTTCAACCAAACAGGCTCGCATACCACACCACAGATGATGTTCGGAAACTTGTATGTTAATCCTCAATTTGTAGGCGATTCGCTGATAGGTGCTAAAGATACATTGGGTACACACTATAATGTAGAACTCGGCATGGAATATTTGGATACCATACAGTTGGGTGATACAATCGTGTTCCCTGCTCTCTTTACCTCGGATATGAATAACTTGGTGGGTGTGTCTGCTACCTATGATACGACACGCGTCCGCTTGTGGTTCGAGATAGATGCAGATGATCAAAGCATAGCGAAAGCTTTGGCTGCTGGTTCTCAACCAGAGAAGGGCCTGCTGCTATTCAATCCGATGTATAATATGGTCTCTTTCCCTATCTATATGGTGCCTCAAAGCGTTGGTGCGCACCCTATCAAGATTACGGTAACCAGTGATTCGAAATATCCTACTAACTCGGCGATATTCACCATGTTAGTGAAGTGATTTCTTGGCTTCTTGCCAGAGGGCTTCCATCTCGTTGAGGGTCATGTCTTTGAGAGACAGACCCTTTTCTTTTGCCTGTTGCTCAATGTAGTTGAATCGCTTGATAAACTTGGCATTGGTTTTCTCCAATGCATTGTCAGGGCGAATCTTGTACAAACGCGCCGCGTTCACCATAGCGAATAGCAAGTCACCAAACTCCTCAGTGGCTTTCTCCTCGTCCATATTCTCCACTTCTGCCTCAAACTCGGCAATCTCCTCTTTCACTTTTGCCCATACGTCTTCGCGTTTCTCCCAGTCGAATCCTACGTTAGCCACTTTGTCTTGGATACGATATGCCTTGACAAGGGCAGGCAGTGACTCGGGAATACCGCCAAGGACGGTCTTGTTGCCACCTTTCTCTTTGAGTTTGACTTGCTCCCACATCTCGCATACCTCTTTGGCGTTATTGGCTGCATATTCGCCGTATACGTGTGGGTGGCGGAAAATGAGTTTGTCGCAGATCTTATTGCAGACATCTGCCATATCAAATGCACCTAATTCGCTACCAATCTTGGCATAGAATACCACATGCAGTAGCACATCACCCAGCTCCTTGCTAATCTCGTTCATGTCGTTTTGCAATAGAGCCGTAGCGAGTTCGTAGGTCTCCTCTATGGTGTTTTGACGTAGACTCTCAAAGGTCTGTTTTCTGTCCCATGGACATTTCTCACGCAGTTCGTCCATGACCGTCAGCAGACGGTCAAAGGCTGCAAGTTGTTCTTCTCGTGTATGTGCCATAATATTATCCTTGAAGCGCGGCAGGGAGTGCGGGGTCCCCGATGAGCCTCGTGGGCGAATGGGGTGCTATTTGATTGCCGCGCAAGTTGTTTATGTTGTCTTCTTAAAAAAGATTTTCGTTGTCTATCATCTCCATGGTCATGGTAGTCCCATCCAGTTTGGCGTAGGTGAATTGTTGCCAGCAGTCGCCAAGTATCATGATGCGACTATCGCGGCTGAGCATCAAGTCCAGTTCGATATGGCGATGACCGAAGATATAATAGTCGTGATGATTGCCCTTCTGCTCTTGCTCCTTGGCAAAGAGTACCAGTTCCTCTTTATTCTCGCCTTTGTATGGACATGGGCGTGCCAACTCCTTAAGACGGCTATTCTTCGCCCACTCATAGCCGAATGCATTGCCCCATGCAGGTGGGATAAGACGGAAAAAGAATTGCAATATGGGGTTGTGAAACACTCGCCGCAAGAAGATGAATTGTTTGATCTTCTGTTGTATCTTTTTAGGTAGTTGTTGCAGGTAGTTGCTTGGCACTAAACCGTCGCCGTGAGCGAGAAAGAAGCGTTTACCATTGAGGAGTATGCTCTCGGGTTTACGATGGACAAGCACGCCCGTTTCCTTGGCCAGCCATCCAAAAGTCCAAATATCGTGATTGCCGATAAAGAAATGCACGGCTATGCCTTTGCTGGTGATTTCTCGGAGCGTTTGCAGGAAAGGGCGGTATTGCTCTTTGCTCTTGTCGCGCCAGAAATACTCACACCAAAAGTCAAATATATCTCCGAGCAGGTAAATGGCCGTAGCGTCCTTAGCCATGCCGTTTAGCATGTCAATCAAGGTCTGTTGATGAGCCTCAGGGTTGTCAATAGCCCTCGAACCCAAATGTGCGTCACTCAGAAAATATACCATGCCTCTAACCTTTCGCCTTTCGCCTACAAAAAACCTAATTCTAATTTAGCTTCTTCGGACATCATATCTTTGTTCCATTCAGGGTCAAAGACAATGTTTACATTCACTGTCTCTATACCGTCAATCGAACCTACTTTCTGCTTCACATCTTCCACAAGGAAGTCCGCTGCAGGGCAGTTGGGCGCGGTAAGGGTCATATCAATTGTGCACACTTTCTCTTCAGAGAGGTCAATGCGGTAGATGAGTCCTAATTCGTATATATTGACAGGTATCTCTGGGTCATAGACTGTCTTAATCATTCGTAGTACCTGTTCTTCGAGTTCCAAAAATTCGTTCATATGGGTTTGTTGTGAAATATGGTGCAAAGATACTGCTTTTTGTGGATATACGCAAGAGAAATGCTGATTTTCTTCAGTCGCATAGCGAAAACAAGTCGGCACGTGGATTCACGAGCATCACGGGTACCGAACTTTTGCGAATGACATACTGCTCTGGTGGGCCAAAGAGCCAATCATCCAATCCGTATTCGCGGCTGGCAGTGAGCAACAAGAGCCCCCCTCTATCTCCCCCCTGAAGGGTGGAGGATAGTAACGGTAGTTCTTTGTGGATATGGAAACTGTCGCCTTTGGCTACGCGCTCTTCGTAGGTGATAGACTCGCCTGTGCGCTCAGCGATAGTTTGGATATGCGTGATGATGCGCTGGGTGTTACGTTTGGCTTTGCTACCGTAGTCGTTCGCGCGTAATAATATAAGGTGTGCCCCCGTCTTGCGCGCAAGATACGTACAAATCTCCGCTTTATATACCTCTTCTTCCAACATCGTCACAGGAACCAAAATAGAAGACAATGTTGAACCATTCTGAACTTCTGAACAGCAGCTTTGCTGCGCTGAACAATTATCTTTAATTATCAAATACGGACGGCGTTCCTCGCGGCAGGCATCTAAGACCTGCTGCACGCCACGGCGTGTACCATCGCAATACTCCACGCGTATATCATCCGTATGTAATATATCAAAATTCAAAATACCTAATTCTTAATTAGCACGATTGGTGATGTCGCGGTTGATACCTTCGATATACGCGATTAGTTCGGATTCACCGATACTTTTCTCGGCAGAGGTGACGAAGATAGGAGGCAATTCTGCCCATGTCTCCAAGAGTTTCTGTTTGTAGCTCTCCACGTTGGCAGCGAGTTTGCCTTTACCCAGTTTGTCGGCTTTGGTAAAGACAATCGAGAAAGGTATCTCGTTTTCGCCCAGCCACTCCATGAACTCAAGGTCTATCTGTTGTGGCTCGTGGCGACAGTCTACCAAGACAAACAGACTCACCAGCGCTTCGCGCAGGAGGCAGTAGCGCTCAATCATCATTTTGAGTTTAGCGCGCTGTGTCTTGCCCGCTTGCGCAAAACCATAACCCGGCAGATCGACTAAGTGCCAATGCGTGTCGGTACCCGCATTGATGAGGAAATGGTTGATGAGCAAGGTCTTACCAGGTTTCTGACTGGTCTTCGCCAACTTGGGGTTGTGCGTGAGCATATTGATAAGACTGGACTTGCCGACATTGCTTCGACCAATGAAGGCATATTCGGGAATAGTAGTCTTGGGACATTGCATAACGTCCGGACTGGAAATGACGAAAGAAGCAGATGTAATCATAATTCTTAATTCTTAATTCTTAATTCAAAATTCTTAATTCCCCTTACCTGCCACCTATTCGCATAGGAACTTCATAGGAACCTCATAGGAACTTCATAGGAACTTCGCCGTATCTTTACTATAAGATTACCGAGAGAAGTAGGGCACTCTCCCTATAGTTATTTCTGTTTACTCAATTCGTGTCGAATATAATCCCACAATCTTTCGGGTACTGCTGGTTTGCCATTCGCTTGTGGCATGCGTTGATGTTTGCTGGCTTCTCGTTTAGCAGCAAGATGTTTAGCAGTCCATTCTGCTTTTTGTGCAGGATCACGCATGATAGCCGAAGCTTCTTTGCAAATGGCTGAAAACGCCTTCACTGCTGGGCGTTCTGCCATTTCTTTTTTCTGTTTCTTGGTGTATTGTGGTTTTCTGCAATACGCAGCGTACCCTGTTCGCCCCGGGATGGGGCGCAACCAATGTTCAGCATCAATACTTCCGCCGATACTTTCTAAAAACGATGCTACATGTACAATCATAGTCCCACGAGAATATGTTTTGCTTCATTCATTTAGTTACACATCTAAATGCGACTGCAAAGATACTAAAAAAAAATCATATATGCAATTTTTCCTTGCACATTTCAAAAAAAAGTTGTATCTTTGCAAATTAAAAATCTACTAAGGTCTACAATAGACAATAGAATTTTGATAAACTACAAAAACAGAGTAAATGAAACGAATATCTTTGTCATTTCTTCTATTATTGCCACTCATGGTGATGGCTAATGGAGATCCAGTTGCAGAATATTGCGCTTTGACTCTCAGCAAAGCGCCCGTACCTCGCGGTATCCCAGAGATTCAAATTGAACGCGAAGACTTGAATATTGAATTGATGGATGGCTGCTCGCATATACGAGTGGAATATGTCTTACACAATACATCCAACAAAAGATTTAAGAATATCCACTATGGTTTTCCTGTAGATTGGGAAGGAGAAGGAAATGCACATTGGACTGGAGATTTGTGGAGCGAATCTTTGTATCAAGAAGGATGGTCTGATGACTATGTAACAGACTTCTCTTTTTACCTCAATGAAAAACATCTTCCAGCCCAGATGAGCGGTGATACACTACTTCGCCCCATATATACTAGTGGCGACTGGCATAAAAAGTTTGGCTATCCAGATTGGCGAGTTATACCAGATTCTATAATTGAAGATGAGTATGCAAGGATATTGGCAGAGCATGAGTGGACTGGCAAATATACTGACTCATTGATTTTGGAAGAACCATTGTATCGACGTTGGTACTATACTTCTTTTTCCATTCGCCCACATGCTACTGTTAAATTGCGTGTAGAATATACCTTGCGCCATCCTCATTCTGTAGGTCTATATAGTTTGGTACGAGAATTCCAAAATTACCATGAAAGTCATCAATACCATGATCAGTCCAGTGATAATAAAGAACATCATAACCTCACAATGAATACATTTATCTACGATTACTCACCCGCAGCAGCTTGGGGAAATGGTAAGGTAGAAGAACTGAATCTCAATATCAAAGCGGATTCTAAAGTGGTGGTTTATAGTCCCGAATATGATTATAAAGCATCTCCACTTTTTGTGGGTAATTATCAAAAACGATATAAAAACTTTGACTATGCAACAGCGGAACCTCTTCGCCTGCAGTATTGCCATTTACGACCTGATAGTTTGGATGTTATAGCCATTCGAGAGCACCGTTTGCCTGCCGAGAAATACAAACTTTTGTCGTACAATAATGACACTATTAACTACGGTACTTTGAGTGATCTATCTGCTTGCACAGGCGTGGCACTCACTCCTACAGACAGTGGAAATTATGTGTTAGATATCATACTAGATGAGCCTGCACATATCACAGGACTTGCTATTATGAACGGAAATTGCTGCGACTCATTATCTTGGGTAACAAATGGACATGTCGAACAAATGCAGGTTATGTATTGGGGAAGAACATCCTGGGACGAAAAATATAAATGGATGATGCTCTACGGAAAGAAAAAATGGATTGTCAAATATATTCAATACGAGATGTATCCTGCAGCTTGTAAGACAGATATTCCAACGAGTTTTACATGGGATGGGTTGGTGAAAGCAGCTGAAAAAATGAATGTATTGACTCGATATCTACCATTTTATTCAACCTTATATGAATACAATCCGATACAACGTATTCGTATAATCATACCTCAGCAAGAGCGCGATCCATATATATCAGAGGTGATATTACTATATGATCAACACGAAAATTAACTGATGTATGCAAATTTGTAAAGCGGAATATTTATGTTCCGCTTTCTTTTGCAGTATTTTTGATTGTAAATCTGTCGAAAAGGGTATATAAATGAAAAATGACTAACGAATCGTTAGTTATTTTTCTTGTGGGCGTTGACGGGTTGGTCTCGCTTCGCTCCCAATACCTATACCCTTCGGGGGATTAAAGCACAAACATACTGAAAGGCTTGCAGCCTATCCTTTTTGTCGCTTACAACATCCAAATTAGTAAACTATTGTCTGTTATAAGCAACAAAAAAAGGACATCAATGATGTCCTTTCAGTTTGTTTGTGGGCGTTGACGGATTCGAACCGCCGACCCTCTGCTTGTAAGGCAGATGCTCTAAACCAGCTGAGCTAAACGCCCTAATGGGAATGAATGGTGGGCGTTGACGGATTCGAACCGCCGACCCTCTGCTTGTAAGGCAGATGCTCTAAACCAGCTGAGCTAAACGCCCATTCAATGTCTCAGTATTTAACGGAACTCTTGCTTTCCTTACGAAAGCGAGTGCAAAGGTACTGCTTTTTTTTGAATTGACCAAATATTTTTGGAGAAAATACGTTCTTTTTTGTTATTTTTTCACTTTTTTCACTTTCCAAGCCCAAAATTGGGTGTTTTTGGTCTTCAAAACGAGAAAATAGTACAAAATTATGGTGGTGGCAGTAGCGATCAAAATACCTGCAAAAATATCCAAAGCAAAATGTTGTGAGAGATAAATTCGGGTGTAGGCACCGAAAGTGGCGCAAAGAAAACAGAGAAAGGACAGTATATTTTTTCCTTTTAGGTTTTCTGCGCAGCAAATAATACTCAAACTAAAAAATAAAACAAAGAAGGTGGTTGTGTGCCCCGAAGGAAAAGATAGCCAATGATTCATTCGTACGCCTTCTACAAGGGGTAATGTGGCATCTGGCATGTGATCAGCGAACCAAGTAATGGGTCGTGGAGCATGTACAATATGCTTGATAGGTTGTACTATCAAGGTTGATAATAATAGATTACTTGCCAGGAATGTAGCCCAACCAGCGCGATAGAAAAGTAAGAGTACTACAGATAGATAAGGCAGCCAATCGACAAGATTCGTAAAGACAGGCACCAACTTGTCCAGCAATACAGTATGCGGTTGGCAAAGTGCAAGATGCAATTCGGCTTTGGGTACAAGGAGGAGTGCAATGCCTAAAACAAGCGCCAACACGAGTGTTGGCACTAAGAAAGGCAATATGACGTTGGAATTTTTGATGTAGAAGGATGAATTATTTGTGACCTAAGGTACAAAAATTGCATATTATATACCACAATATGCATATTGCTCCACCTAAGATAGCGATGGTGATCTGTTGGTTGGTGATAGCCATAGTGGAGCATGTGCCCAAAATAAAGGTGCAGCCTACCAAGAAAATGATGATATGCTTCTTGCTTTGCCCTGCCGACTTGAAACTGAAGAACGGAATTTCGCTTACGAGCAAGTAGCAACTCAGCAAACTGCCTGCTAATAATACCCAAGGAGCCCAAGTAGGCAGTGTCATACCGTGGAGCCAGCAGACCAGCGATGCCCAGAAAATAGCGTTAGGTGGGGTAGCAAGACCGATAAAGGAGGTCGTTTGGCGCTCATCAATATTGAACTTTGCCAGGCGCAAAGCCGAGAAAGCGGCCATGAGCAGGGCAATGAGTGCCCACCAACCCATGATGGGCTTGAGGTAGCACATGAGTGCCATAGATGGCGCAAGGCCAAAGGTGATGTCGTCGGCAAGCGAGTCGAGTTGTATGCCGAGTGGCGATGGCACTTTGAGCCAACGAGCTGATGCTCCGTCGAAGAAGTCAAACAATCCACCTGCTAAAATGAGGGCAAACGCCCAGAGGAACTGCTCTTGGGTGGCCATAAATACCGACACTGACCCGCACAAAAGATTTGCGCAGGTCAGTGAGTTAGGTATGATACGTTTAATTTGCATCTATAGAAAAATTATTTCTTACCGTAGTTAGGATTTACTTTGCGGCGAGCAAGGAAAGTGGCAAGGATGGTACCTACACTACATGCAATCACCATCCAGAAGAAGTTTTGATAGCCAATAGCTTCTTGGATATAACCTGCTACCAAACCAGGGAGAATCATACTGAGTGCCATGAAGCTGGTGCAGATAGCGTAGTGAGAGGTCTTGAACTCGCCCTCAGAGAAGAACATCATGTACATCATATAAGCGGTGAAACCGAAGCCATAGCCAAATTGCTCAATAGCAAGAGCGATACCGATATATACCATGTTCTCAGGCAAGTACATGCTCAAATAAACGAAACTCAAGCATGGCAGGGTCATAGCGAGAGCCATCCACCAGAAGGCCTTCTTCAATCCTACGCGAGAGATATAGAAACCTCCGAGGATACCGCCAAGGAGCAAGAAGATAACACCAATAGCGCCATAAACAACGCCCAACTCCTGCATGGTCAAGCCCAGACCGCCAGTCTCACGTGCACCGAGAAGGAATGGATAAATCATCTTCATGAGGAAGCCCTCTGGCAAACGGTAGAGGAGCATAAAGAGGATAGCTATCCAAAGACCAGGTTTGGTGAAATAGGTGGCAAAGGCCTTGCCGAAACCTGAGATAATATCCTTCACAGAAGTTTCTGCATTAGGTTTGTCGGCATCAGGACGTGGCGTGAAGAACATGTGCCATACAGCCATGAGCGCAAAGATAACGGCTGTGATAACCATAGTCACTTTCCACGCGAGAGGCATGTTTTGCTCGCCTTGCTTGATGGTCCAATCGTAGATGATACCAGGGATAGCGATAAGCACAGAGTTGCAGAATACGTTGCTCAGGCGGTAGAATACACTACGCCATCCGATCATCTCGGCTTGTACACCAGAGGAGAGTGCCAACATATAGAAACCGTCAGCTGCAATATCGTGGGTAGCACTGGCGAATGCCATAACGATGAAGGCAATCAGTACACCCATGAAGAGTTTTACCTCTGTACCCATAGCCGCGATGGTAGCTGGGTCTGGTTGAGGAATAGAGAAGATGGTCAGCACTGCCAGTCCCAACATGAGGAACTGCATGGTGAGGAACCACCAACGTTTGGTTCTAATCAGGTCCACGAATGGAGCCCACAAGAACTTCAATGCCCAAGGGAAGTAGAGCAGTGTAGTGAAGAAAGACATCTCGCCGTTAGGCACACCCATCTGGTTGAACATAACCATAGAGATGTTGTTGACTAAGAAATAGGGAATACCCTGCAAGAAGTACAAGGTAGGTACCCAGAGCCAAGGATTAATACTTTTCAGTGATTTCATGACCTAAAATGTTATAAGTTTTATTGTTTTTAATGATGATTAATTGTCCGTTGTCCAGCATTTTGTGGGTGGATGGTTGTTCTGTGATATCCTCCACAGCCGTTGTTTCGCCTGCAATGCCCTTGTAGTGCAGATAGATACCATTCATAGGTATGCGGTATTCTTTGCTTTCAACTTTGGTGCTTAGGGTAAACTTGATGTTCTTCAGACTAATAGGATAAATAGCATGGTCGTCTGTTACCTCAAAGAGTTCGTTGAAGTTGATGAGTACATGATTGACTTCGTTCTGTACGAAATTGATATGGTTATATGTGTAAACGGTATTTTCTCCAGGACGTTGGAATTGGAATGTGATCTTCTCCACCAAACTATCTTGTGGTGTGAAACGCAATTCCATTGCGTATGGTGTGGAGTAGAGAGCAGAATCCGCAGTAAGGGTTACGTGTGCATTGCGTGTACCTTTGTAGTTAAGATACAATTCGGCTATGCCTTGGCTATTGGCAGTGAAACTTGTGTTCCATTTGCTGCTTGCGGTCTTGAGTGTCCAACGGTTGTTAATGTCAATCAGATCTTCCCACAAGTATGGGGTGTGTTGGGGTGCTTCTACTTTGACGATAAGGTGCAGGGTGATGTCGCCAATGGTACCATGCACAGTAGTTTGTCCGTTCTTCAACCCCTTGAGTACGCCGTTCTCTACTTGACAAATCGATGGGTCATCTACCTCCCAATCGAAAGCAGATGCCAACATATCAAACTTCTTATTGTCTAACTCGCCACTGATTTCGATAGGATAGTCCCAACCTGTAGAAACAATAACGCTGTCCAAACGCAATTTAGGATTGCCTGCGTCCACCAATACAATCTCCATAGGCAGTGTGGCTTCGCCATATTTGGCGGTCAGTATACCACTACCCAAACATACGAAATATCCGTCTTTGGTGATATAGCCCGTTTCGGGAGCGCAACTGAGTTCTACACCTTGTAGCTGTTTGTCAATCAGCATACCATATTGGTTGTAGCCTAAGAAGTCAGGTTTGATAGCGGCATATTTAGGCAATCGCAAGAAGGTGGAAGTGGTGCGCATTTCGGTAACGATGCTATCATCAGGAGCCGTTGAGAAGAGGAAGATGCTATTTCCTACTGCGCGGGGTACCCCTTCGGTGGTGGGGTTGATGATTTGTCCTCCGAGGTTGAATTGTGCGCTACCGCCACCATCGGCACCAGCAGCTTCCCATGCGCCAAAGTGGCGGAGGATGGATGCCATCTCGTGGGTGTACATACCTGGTTTCTCCATGACCATCATCCATAGGGTGTTATGGTCTTTGCTCACGCCAAAGCCTGTACGAGGATAGTTTTTGTTATTATAGTCTTCGTTCCAGTTGCGGTTGGTGAGTTGCCCCTCACGCAGTACATAGCAGTTGCCTGCACTCAGGTGTTTGATATTAGGGCGCTCTCCTGAATGCGACTCATACATACCAATGATATATTGTACTCTGTCGCCTACCTTGGCTGTTTCCAAGAAGGTTTTGCCTGTACCTCGACCACGGAATACGGCGTATCCGTCTTCAATCTTGGTGCCACCAACGGTGTTGATGCTTACTACTTCGGCGAACATATGTTGGTTGATAGCCCAATCTTGTTCCAGTTTGACTACCAATTCAATCATGGGCAGGTTGGTGCCTAATCGTGCATCAATGACATCTTTGGTGAGTGTAGTTTTGGTACCCATGTCGGAGTTGAACAGTACCACTTCGTTATCGCTGGGGTTGCTGCGGTTGCGGTTAGCTTCGCTGATGGGCATAGCTTGATTGCCAATAGCCAAGTGTGCATCCCAAGAGAATTGGTCAATGTGTGCACGCTTCTGGTCATCAATCATCAGATAACCAATATCTTGCTTGCGTCCTAATACAGGGTCTGGGTTTCCATGACCGATATTCCAGTTGGTAATGTTGGTGCCAATCTTACCGTTGCGCACTTGACCCGTACAGGGTACGCCTGTCAGGTTGTTGTATTTACCGTCATCTTGTGTAGAGACAATCCAGAAGTTGCAGTTCACCGAGCCGATAGAGCGGTGGTTAGGCGCATCTAATCGTTTGTGTGCATCTGCCATGCGTTCGGTATTGCCCATGGTGGTGCTATGGCTTTCCTCTACAGTGTTATAGGGGTTGGTTAGGTCCACTTCGTAGATATAGCAATGGCGAGTGGTGGAGGAGTTGGTGATGTCGAAACGGGTGTAGATGATACCAGGGCCTACTTGATAGCTCTCCAAAGTGTCAATGGCGTACTGTAGGACGCTTGTTCCTTCCAAATTCGTTTGAATGTTGATTACGCCATGTTGTGCAAATGTGTATGCACTGGCGAAGCTTGCGATGATGAGTAGTAGTTTTTTCATATTCACTTCGATGAGTAATATTGTATTAGTTTTTGGTTGCTATTCCATTCAGCGCACAAAGGTACAACATTTTTTTGAGATATGCAAATATTTGGATAAAAAAGTGCCGAGCAGGTTGCTCGGCACTTGGTACTCTGTCCTATAATGGAGTTATATATTATTGGAAACGAGCGCGGTTGTCTTCTACCTCAGCGTTCTCCTCAATCAAAGCGATTGCTTGGTAAGGGATGGTGTAAGATGTGCGCATGTTCAAGTTGCTGATTTCTTGCTCAGCGTTCAACTCGCCTTCAGCTACTTTCTTCTCACCAATGCGAACCATATACACACCGACATTGCCCTTGACAGGAGCAGATGTAGCGTTGTTGTCCAATGCTAGCGCAGTACCAATCACTGCTGGCTCCACGCCTGCAGCACCCAAACGAGCAGATGCCAAGGTGATGTTCTCTGCTGTTTGAACCTCTGCGCCCAACAACTCAGCTGCCTCCTCCAATGTGGTAGCACCCTTGAGTTGAGCCATGATATACTCTGCTTTCTTGTCTGCAACTGCCTGCATTTGCAACTCCATGCGAACCTCCTCAAGGGTACGATACTCGCCCTCGTTGACTTCGGTCAGGGCTGCTACAACAAATTGTTCGCCACACTCAAATACGTCGCTCAATTGACCCTCTTTTGCCTCGAAAGCCCAACGAACGATACCGCGGCTGTTCTTGAGGTCGTTGATCTTATCTGCATTGATATTCAAGCCAAAAGCTGGAGTAACGCTAAGACCTTGCTCTTGTGCTGCTTGGCGGAGCAACTCTACAGTACCGTTGTTCACGATAAATTGTTTAGCCTCGTTGTAGAGTGTACCATAGGTCTTGCTGCTTGGAGTAACCTTGCGGCTGAGGATAGCGAGTTTCACTTTTGGAGTAGGTTGGCTCTTGTCAGCAATCTTGAATGTTTGCTCACCCATACCAGTAGAAACGGTGAATTGGCTACCTTTCTTACCCGCGAAAGCAGGGTCAGCGATAGTCTTTTGCAACTCGTTAGCGGTGTACCAACCCAATTCTACATCCTCAGTATTCTCATCATTAGCCACCAACACCAGTTGAACAGAGTCAGATTTGGTGTAACCACAATCCATGATACGAGCCATAGAGTAGGTGCCATCAGCGAAGGTGAGTTCGGTGAATTGACCTTTCTTAGCGCCCTTAGCGAATGCAAAGTCTTTATACTCAGCAGGAATAGTGCTCTCTGAGTAGTCGCGACCATCGTAGAGAACATCTGAGTTACCATTAACAACTGCGGTGATGTCCTCGCGTGTTTGGAAGTCGCTCTCAAGGCTCTTCATCAAACGCTCTACCTCAGCAAAGTCTGCCTCTGATGGCTCAATAGGGAAACTTACGTATACCAACGAACGATTAGGGGTACGCTTGTATTGCTCTTTTTGTGCATTGTAGAGCTTCTTGATGTCGGCTTCGGTCACTTTTACCAATGAGTCAGCTACAGCAAAATATGGTTTTTCAACGAACTCAACGTTTACGCTGGTTTGACCTGCCTCAAACGCATATTTTGCGTCCAATGGGTTAGCGGTAACCATTTTGCTGAGCAAGTCCACATATTTCTCTTGCAAGTAGGTCAAGCGTACTGCGTTCTCCCAATACATCCAATAGCTCTTGGCTTGTTGCATATTGGCTGCTTGCTCTTGTGTCTCAGGAGTTTGTGCCAACGAGTTCAAGAAGTTGATGAGCGCAAAGCGGTTGAAGTTGCCTGTCTCGTCGTAGAATGCACGGCGTTGACGAATGAGTTGGTGAGGGTTAGCACCGATGCACAACTCGCTGAGTTCGTCAGCAGTTACATTCATACCAATCTTCTCGGTTTGCTCACGGAGGGTATAATCCATCAACATCATTTGCCATACTTGGTTACGGATTTGGATGCTGAGATCCTCGTTGATGTCGTTGCTACCGCTCTCGATTTTGTAAACTTCGGTTAGTTGATCTTTTGCAGTCTCATACTCGGTGTAGTGAACTTTGTGACCTGCAATCACACCTACGTTCTCACGATTTTTGTTGAAGAAACTACTACCTGAGTTCAAAAAGTCGCCCAAAATGAACGCCAACATAGCTACACCCACTACTACGAGCAGGATGACGCCATGATTTCTAATTCTTTGTAATGTTGTCATAATATCTTTTTGTTATTTAATTCGCTTTGTTTTCGAGCCATTTATACTTTTTACACCGAAATGACCTGCAAAATTACAACTTTTTATTGATATGACCAAATTTATTTTGATTTTTGGGCAAAAAAAGTGCATTATACCCCTTTTGAACCCGTTTTTTCTACATATTGGCGTTGTAATAGCGTGGGTCACCCGTCACTTCCTCGCCTACGAAACTTGGTTTGTTGAAGGCTTGGTCTTCCCGTTCGAGTTCCAATTCGGCAATGACCAGTCCGTTAAGGCGACCATGAAACTCATCTACTTCCCATATTAGTTGTGGCGACTCCGTCGCGGTGTAGGGTTGTGTAGCAGGGATGAGCCAGCGTGTTTTTTCAATCACGCCTGGCAAGCACATATCAATCAGTTGTTTAGCATCATTCACATCAATCTCTTTTTCCCATTCAAACCGCGAGAATCCCATGGCATTGGGTTTGGATTTGATGGTCAGGAAGGCAGTGCTTGATCCGTCGGCTTCGGTCCTTATGCGTACGCGCACCGTGCGCCCGGGTTCCTTACATATATATCCTTGAACGATAGAATATCTGCTGATAGCCAATTGTTTGTAATCCTCGTTCAATACGAGGAATTTGCGTTCAATTTCGATGTTGGGCATTGTTGGTGTAGAGTGTAGGGTGTAGAGGCACGGATTATTTACTTACGAGGTTTACAAGGTGGGCGATGCTGTGGTACTCGATGCCCGAGTGGGTGCTGAGTCCAATCTCGCAGGTACGCGAGTTGCTGATACCCATGGTGGCGCCAGCTTTGTCAATCTGTGGTTTGAGTTTGCGCAATGCCCATTCGTTGAGTTCGGGCTCGGTGAAGCCTTTGTCGCCCGCGAAAGCGCAGCAGCCTATCTCCTCTGGTACCAACACCTTATTAGCACACGCACGCGCTACGCGCACGAGGGTGTCTGCCAAGCCCATCTGGCGCGTAGAACAGGTGATATGCACCGCTATACAAGCATCTAATGGCGTGATTTCCAATTCGCTAAGTACGAATTTGTCGATGAACTCCGCAGGCTCGTAGAGGTGCATATGTTGCATGGTATGACGCATGCGGTGGAGGCATGGACTCTGGTCGCAGAGGACAGGGAAACGGCCGTTCTCGCTGGCTTTTAGTAGGGCAAGCTCCAGTTCGGCAGCTTTGCGTTGTGCCTCGTCGGGCATGCCTTTGCTCTCCCAGATAGTACCACAACAAAGGTTCTCCATGTTGGCAGGGAAGATGACCTCAAAGCCTGCCTTGTTGAGCAGTTCGGTCATGTCGTTCACGAGCGGCTTACCTGGGGTGCTGAGGCGTTGGTTGAGGCAGGATGGGAAATACACCACGCGTTTGTCTTGCAGTCCCTTGAGCCCGTGGACAGCGCCATAGTCTTTGGCCGTTTGTATGTCTTTCTTAGTAACAGGTTTGGGCAGTGATGGTGTCCATAGTGGTACCAAACCGCCTGAACCATAGTGCATAGCTTTGCCTGCGATGGTGGTGAGTTTATCACCGATAATGTTCTTGGCTACGTTGGCTACACCTAAGATAGGGGTGAGTACCTTGCCGATTGAAGCAAGGTTTTTGCCTGCCCAATAACCAATGACTTTGCCTGTTGCGCCCATATCGTGTTCGCGTACAAGGTGGATATAGTCGCCCACATTGATCTTGATAGGGCAGGAGGTGGAACATAGTCCATCGCCTGCACACAGGTCGCGGCCGAGGCGCGCAAAGTCTTTTTGGAGTTGTTTGAGCAGTTGCTTAGCTTCTTGCCTTTCGCCTCTCGCCTCATCGCCTTCTCGCCTTAAAATCTCCTCCAAACGCTTCATCTCGCGTTGTACGACGATGCGCTGGCGGCTGGAGAGCGCATAACCACAGGCTACGCAGTTTACCTCGCAGAAGCCACATTCGATACAGCGGTCAATCATCGCATGCACTTTGGGGCATGGTTTGATATGTTGTAGGTAGGATTGTGGGTCTTCGTTGAAGATGACGCCAGGGTTCATGATATTGTGTGGGTCGAAGAGTTGTTTCACTTCGCACATGAGTTGGTAGGCATCATCGCCCCATTCACGGCGCACGAATGGTGCCATGTTGCGGCCCGTACCGTGCTCGGCTTTGAGCGAACCGTGGTATTTATCCACCACCAGATCTACCACGGCACGCATCATTTGGTCATACTGATGGATGGCTTCGGGTGTATCGAAACGTTGGTTGAGGATAAAGTGGTAGTTGCCTTCGAGGGCGTGGCCATAGATGACAGCCTCGGGGTAGTTATGCTCGCGGAAGAGTTGTTGAAGGTCGAGTGTGGCCTGTGCCAAATGCTCGATAGGGAAGGCAATATCCTCTATCAGACAAGTGGTACCCACTTCGCGCGTTCCACCCACGGCAGGGAAGATTCCAGATCGCATCGCCCAATACTTGCTGGTGAGGGCAGGGTTGCTGGTGAAAGTGGCCTCTTGGCAGAGGGTATAAGTATTGAGTACCTTTTGCAGGATATTGTTCTTTTTGTCCAGTTCCTCTTGCGTAGTGGCATCGGTGCGGATGAGCACGGCGCCTGCATCAGCAGGTAGGTTTTGCAGTTCAGGGAAGTCTTTTTCTACCGTTTGCATGGCCTTGCGGTCGAAGAACTCGGCTGCGGATAGCATACCTGTAGTCTTCATCTCTGTGATGGCTTCGCAGGCGGACTTGGTGGTAGGGAAGAGTAGTAAGGCTGATGCCGAGTAGGGGGTGATATCTGCCGTTGTGACGGTGATGGCGGATAGGAATGCCAAGGTACCCTCGCTACCTACTATCAAGTGTGCTATGATGTCAAAGGGGTCGTCATACTCTACAAAGGGTAGGATAGTCAGACCAGTGACGTTCTTGATGCTATATTTGCGTTTGATACGTTCTACGAGTGCAGGGTTGCGACGTGTTTGGTCACGCAGGTCTTCTATCTTGCGTAGGAACTGTGGATGACTCATGGCGAATGCGGCGCGGCTCTTCTCATCGCCCGTGTCGAGCAGTGTGCCGTCAGGCAGAATGATACGCACCGATTGGAGTACACGATAGCTATTGGCATGCACACCGCAACACATGCCGCTGGCATTGTTCATCACGATGCCGCCTACCATTGCCGATTTCAGACTGGCGGGGTCGGGTGAGAAATACTTGCCATACGGACGTAGAATCTCATTCACGCGCTGTCCCACAATACCAGGCTGCAGGGTGATGGTCTTGGTATCTTTGCCGATGGAATACTGTTCCCACTTCTTGCCACAAACCACCAATAGGCTATCGCTGATAGCTTGTCCGCTGAGCGAGGTGCCTGCGGCACGGAAAGTGATATGTTTACCCTCCTTGTGTGCGCGCTGAATGATAGTTTGTACCTCCTGCTCATTAGCGGGGTGTAGCACTTCTTGTGGAATAAGACGGTAGAAACCAGCATCGGTTCCCCACGCCAATCGTTCGATGTATCGTTTCATTGTTCTTGAGGTTAAAGGCTATGAGGCTGTTAGGCGATGAGGCAAGATAATGCGCCTTAGGCGCCCAGCCCTTAAACTTTTATTTGTATAAGTAATACTTGCTACTTGCTTTGCGGTACCAGTCCACATCTTTGTACCAGTAGTCGCGTATGTCTTCCCAGCGGTATGCCTTGCCAAAGGTTTCGCGGATATATCCTGTACCGCACACTTTGTCAAACATGTTGAAGCGTTTTTGGTTGCACAGCTCAAACCAGTTGCGCTCTGGCCATAGGCGCATCATCTCTTGCACTACGAGGAACTGCACCTCACTGAGTCGGGCTACCTTGTAGTCAAGGATATGGATTTGTACACCTTCGCATAGTTCGCCTTTGAACACGCTATAGTAGGGTTTGAAGTAGATAGGACGGAACTCAATACCAGGCAGTTGGAGAGCATTGAGCGCGGTAGCCAGACTGTCGGCATCGATCCATGGTGCACCCATGATTTGGAAAGGCAATGTATAGCCCACACCGATATTCACGTAACCAAACTCGCCAAAGATACCTGTTACGCTATAGAATACTGCTGCTTCGGCATGTGGTACGTGTGGCGAAGCTACAATCCACTCCAGGCCTGTCTCGTCCCAAGTCATCGAGCGCTTCCAACCTTTCATCTTGACTACATGCAGTTTGCATTTGCTCTCATAGTCAGTAGCATTGAGGTATAGTGCCAACTCGCCAGGTGTTTGACCGTATACATAAGGTATGCGGAATTGGCTAACGAAACTCTTGTAGCCGTCTTCTACCACATTGCCTTCTATCTTCTCGCCACCCAATGGGTTAGGACGATCCAGTACGATCAACTCTTTGTCGAACTCGATGCATGCCTCCATCAGTTTGCCGAGGGTAGAGATATAGGTATAGCTGCGACAGCCATTGTCTTGGATATCATAGACCATTACGTCAATCTCGTCCATCATCTCTTTGGTGGGCTTGCTGGTCTTGCCGTAGAGACTATACATTTTCAGACCTGTCTTTGGATCTACTTCATCGCTCACCTTATCTCCAGCGTGAATATTACCGCGTACACCGTGCTCTGGACCATAGAGCGCAACGAGGTTCACATTCTCTGCTTCCCAGAGGATGTCAATGGTGGATTTGAGTTGGCTATCCACACCAGTAGGGTTGGTGGTTAGACCCACGCGCTTGCCTTCTAATACTTTGAAACCTTCTTCGCGAAGAACTTCGATACCTGTTTTCACATTGGCTCCACTCACGCCTGAGGTGAGGAGCAGTAGCATAGCTACGATGATTGTTGAGATGTGTTTCATGTTGGTTGTTGAATTTTGCTGCAAAATTACTACTTTTTTTCGAAATATGCAAGTGAATACACAAAAATCACACAAATTCTTGCGTATGTGCTTTTTTTGTTGTATCTTTGCAGGCAGAAAATGAGATATCATGGAAATACTCTTATCTATTATAGCGGGAATAATTATTGGGGCGGTTGTCACTGCCTTGGCAGCATGGTTGATTATTCGCAACGAGAAGCGTCAGCACCAATTGCTGCAAAACCATCAGCAACAGACTTTTCAAAGCGAGCTGACTCTCGCGCGTGAGAACATGCGCGCGCAATTTGAAAAGGAGATGTTGGAGCGTACCGAACAACTCAAGAAGGCCAATGCCGAGAATATGCAACAGGTGGTGTCGCCTCTCAAACGCGAACTGGACTTGCTGCGCGAACTGGTGGCGCAGAGCAAGGAGAGTAGCGACAAGAACACAGCTTCGCTCGCTCAAAGTATCAAGTCTATTATCGAACATGATCAGCAACGCGACAAGACGACGCAGACCCTTGCTAATGCCCTCAAGAATCGGGGCAAGGTGCAAGGCGACTGGGGGGAGCAGGTACTGACTAATATACTGCACGACAGTGGCTTGCGCGAGGGAGTGGAGTATATGGTGCAGGACAATGTGAAGGACGAAGAAGGTAGGAACCTGCGCCCTGATGTGATTGTCAAGGGGGCGGATGGCACGCGTATTATCATTGATAGCAAGGTGTCGCTGACGGCCTATTCGGACTATGTAGGCGCGGAGGATGATGACCAACGCAAGGTGGCTATCAAAGCCAATCATGAGTCTCTGTGGAAACATGTGGAGGAACTCTCTAAGAAGAACTATGCTAAGTTGGTAGACAACGCCGTGCCTATTGTGCTCATGTTCGTGCCCAATGAGGGTAGTTATATTCTCGCTATGAACCATGACCAAAATTTGGGAACCAAGGCCTACCAGAAGGGGGTACTCATCATCAATCCGACCAATCTGATGGTAGTACTGCGCCTCATCTTCTTGACATGGCAGAACACGCGTCAGGAGAAACATTACGAGGCCATCCGCAAGGCAGCTGCGGGCATATACGAGAAGTATGCTATATTTGCCGAGAGCTATGTGACGCTGGGTAACCAACTCAATACCCTGCGGGGTACATACGAAAAAGGCGTGGGGCAATTGCGCGAAGGTCGTGGCAATCTCTCCAGCCGACTGGAGGCACTGCTGCAATACGGCGTGACAACTACCAAGCGCCTGCCTGCGGATATGACACCTATTTTAGGAGAGGAGGAAACAAATGAAGAATTATAAACTGGTTGTGTTGGATTTAGATGGCACGCTTTATGATAAGCGTGGACTGTCGTTGCGTATGGTACTGCATGCGCCTTGGGATATTTGTAAAATGCTCAGGGAGCGCAAGGTGCGCGCCAGTATGAAAGGCGCGTGGTTGGGCGATGAGCATAGCTTTTATGATGAGTTCTTTAAGCGCCTAACAAAAGACTTCAAACTAAATATAGAAGGCAATATGAATTGGTATTACGACCGCTATCTGCCTTTGATGGCTAAACTGATTGGCAAGTACCAGCCCATAGGTGATTGGGTAATGCCATTCATCGAAGAATGTCAGGCGAAGGGCGTGAAAATGGTCGTTTTATCCGATTATGAACGCGCTAAAGAGAAGTTGCGGGCATTGGGTATCGATGATACATGCTTCGATTGGGTGGTGACGTCATCCGACTTAGGCGGACTGAAACCTGCGCCCGAACTCATGTACCATGTGGCTGAGCGTATGGGGGTGGCGGTAGAGGACTGCCTGGTGATAGGCGACAGAGAGGATACCGATGGCGAGATGGCACGCGCTGTAGGGGCTGATTTTCGCAAGGTGAAATACTGACATTTTGGCAGAAAAGGACTATGATTTCTGCTTTGGCACAAAGTTTGATAGGTACCCATTGGAACTTTTAAAACGATTAAAAACTTTTTAATATAATAAACTATGAGTAAGATTCAACCATTAGCAGACCGTGTATTGGTAAAACCAATGGCTGCAGAAGAAAAGACTATAGGTGGTATCATTATCCCTGATAGTGCAAAAGAGAAACCCCTTCGCGGTGAAGTAATCGCTGTGGGCGAGGGTACCAAAGATGAGAAAATGTTGCTCGCTGAGGGCGATACCGTGTTGTATGGCAAGTATGCTGGTACCGAATTGGAGTACGAAGGCGAGAAATACCTCATCATGCGCCAGAGCGATGTGTTGGCGAAACTTAATTAAGAATTTTGAATTAAGAATTAAGAATTAAGAATTATGGCAAAGAATATCAGTTATAATGTAGAGGCGCGTGATGCCCTCAAACGTGGCGTGGACCAATTGGCAAACGCAGTGAAGGTGACCCTTGGACCTAAGGGTCGCAATGTGATTATTGATAAGAAGTTTGGTGCTCCCCATATCACCAAGGATGGTGTGACTGTAGCTAAGGAGATTGAACTCGCTGATGCAGCGGAGAACCTCGGTGCACAACTCGTTAAGGAGGTAGCCAGCAAGACCGGCGACCAAGCAGGTGATGGTACCACCACCGCTACTGTCCTCACACAGGCGATTGTCAGTGTAGGTCTCAAGAACGTGACCGCAGGTGCTAATCCTATGGATCTCAAACGCGGTATTGACAAGGCGGTAAGCGCTATCGTTAAGAACATACAAGCGCAAAGCGAGGAGGTGGGCAACGACTTCGATAAGATTGAGCAAGTAGCTACTATCTCTGCTAACAACGATGCGGAGATTGGTAAACTCATCGCAGATGCTATGCGTATGGTGAGCAAAGATGGTGTGATCACTATTGGCGAAGCCAAAGGTATGGACACCACCATTGATGTGGTACAAGGTATGCAGTTCGACCGTGGCTATATCAGCCCATACTTCGTGACCAATACCGAGACCATGGAGGTGGAGATGGATCGTCCATATATCTTGCTTTATGATAAGAAAATCAGCAACCTCAAGGAGTTGTTGCCTGTGTTGGAGCCAGCCGTACAGAGTGGCCGTCCATTGCTCGTGATTGCAGAAGATGTGGACAGCGAGGCATTGACTACTTTGGTGGTGAACCGTTTGCGCGCACAACTGAAGATCTGTGCTGTGAAGGCACCTGGCTTTGGTGATCGCCGCAAAGAGATGTTGGAGGATATTGCTATCCTCACTGGCGGTACTGTCATTAGCGAGGAGAAGGGCATTAAACTTGAGGCGGCTACCGTGGATATGCTCGGTACAGCGGAGAGCATCACTGTGAATAAGGATAACACCACTATCGTGAATGGTGCGGGCGACAAAGAGGCTATTGCGGCTCGCGTGGGTCAGATCAAGGCACAAATCGCTACTACCAAGTCCACATACGACAAGGAGAAACTGCAAGAGCGTTTGGCTAAACTCGCAGGCGGTGTAGCACAACTGAATGTAGGTGCTGCCTCTGAGGTTGAGATGAAGGAGAAGAAGGACCGCGTAGATGATGCACTCAGTGCTACTCGTGCGGCTATTGAGGAAGGTATCGTGGCTGGTGGTGGCGTGGCATATATCCGTGCGCAAGCAGCTCTCGAGGGTCTCAAAGGCGAGAACGAGGATGAGCAAACAGGTATTGAGATTATCCGTCGTGCTATCGAGGAACCACTTCGCCAGATTGTGGCTAATGCAGGTAAGGAAGGTGCGGTAGTAGTAGATAAGGTACGCGCGGGCGAGGCAGACTTCGGCTATAATGCGCGTAAAGATGTCTATGAGAACCTCAAGACTGCAGGTGTGGTAGATCCTGCTAAGGTGACCCGCGTGGCATTGGAGAACGCTGCCAGCATTGCAGGTATGTTCCTCACTACCGAGTGCGTCATCACGGACATCAAGGAGGAAACTCCTGCTCCTGCTATGCCAGCAGGTGGAATGGGCGGCATGATGTAATCCTAATGCACAAAATGCAGCAAATTGCAACATAAATGTGACAAATAGCAAAAAAATTTTTGTATATGTAAAAAAATGTGTAATTTTGCAGCGATTTTGATAGAGTAGGGGCATACCTCAACCCCTCCCTAATGGGAAGGGCTTTCAAAAAGGAAACAATAAAACAAAATTAATATTAATTTTTTAAAAACATTTTACAACAATGACAAAAGTAGGTATTAACGGTTTTGGCCGTATCGGACGCTTCGTTTTCCGTGCAGCTATGAAACGCAATGACATTGAGATCGTAGGTATCAACGACCTCTGCCCAGTAGATTATTTGGCATATATGCTGAAGTACGACACCATGCACGGTCAGTTCGAAGGAACTATCGAGGCTGATGTTGAGAACAGCAAACTCATCGTTAATGGTAAAGTTATCCGCGTAACTGCAGAGCGCAACCCAGCTGATTTGAAGTGGGATGAGGTAGGTGCAGAGTACGTAGTTGAGTCTACAGGTTTGTTCCTCTCTAAGGACAAAGCACAAGCTCACTTGGAGGCAGGTGCTAAGTATGTAGTTATGTCTGCTCCTTCTAAGGACGACACTCCAATGTTCGTTTGCGGTGTTAACGAGAAGACTTACGTTAAGGGTACTCAATTCGTTTCTAACGCATCTTGCACCACCAACTGCTTGGCTCCTATCGCTAAGGTGTTGAACGACAAATGGGGTATCACCGATGGTTTGATGACTACTGTTCACTCTACTACAGCTACCCAAAAGACTGTTGACGGTCCATCTGTTAAGGACTGGCGTGGTGGCCGTGCAGCTGCTGGCAACATCATTCCTTCTTCTACTGGTGCTGCTAAGGCTGTAGGTAAAGTTATTCCTGAGTTGAACGGCAAATTGACCGGTATGGCTATGCGCGTTCCTACTTTGGACGTTTCTGTAGTTGACTTGACTGTTAACTTGGCTAAGCCTGCTACTTACGCTGAGATCTGCGCAGCTATGAAAGAGGCTTCTGAGAACGAGTTGAAGGGTGTACTTGGTTACACAGAGGATGCAGTAGTTTCTGCTGACTTCTTGGGTGACACTCGCACTTCTATCTTCGATGCTAAGGCTGGTATCGCACTCACTGACACCTTCGTTAAGGTTGTTAGCTGGTACGACAATGAGATCGGTTACTCTAACAAGGTTCTCGACCTCATCGCTCACATGGCTACTGTTAACGCTTAAT
>JAZOOG010000020.1:0-3952 GCA_045654945.1 Paludibacteraceae bacterium | reverse complement strand
GGAGGAGTAATTATGGCATTTTTATCACAAAAAACGAAAGAGGTGCTGTTTGGTCCTCTGAACATCAACAACCCTGTGGTTGTTCAAGTGTTGGGTATTTGCTCTGCACTCGCTGTTACCGTTCAGCTTAAGCCAGCATTGGTAATGGGTATTGCCGTTACTATCATCGTGGCTATGGCTAACGTGATTATCTCATTGATTCGTAACACCATCCCAATGCGTATTCGTATCATCATCCAATTGGTGGTAGTTGCAGCGTTGGTAACCCTCGTGAGCGAGGTGCTCAAAGCTTTTGCTTATGATGTGGCTATGCAATTGAGTGTGTATATCGGATTGATTATTACCAACTGTATTCTCATGGGCCGTCTCGAGGCTTTCGCTATGACCAACAAGGTATGGGATTCTTTCCTCGATGGTCTTGGCAACGGTTTCGGTTATGCTATTATTCTTGTGATTGTAGCATTCTTCCGTGAGTTGTTGGGTGCGGGCACTTTGCTCGGCTTCCGTATCATACCAGAGAGTTGGTATGTAGCTAATGGTGGATTTTATGAAAACTGCGGTATGATGATGATGCCAGCTATGGCGTTGATTCTCGTAGGATGTATCATCTGGGCGCATCGCGGCTATAATAAGGAGTTAAAGTAATATGGAACACGCAATAAGTCTTTTTGTTCGCAGCATTTTTGCTGACAACATGATCTTCGCATACTTCTTGGGTATGTGTTCGTACTTGGCTGTGTCCAAGAATGTGAAAACCAGTGCTGGTTTGGGTGTAGCAGTAACCTTCGTGTTGCTCATCACATTGCCAGTTAACTATCTGCTGCAAGTGCATGTGCTCAATCCACTCGGCTTGGGTTACTTGTCTTTCATCCTCTTTATCGCGGTGATTGCAGCTATCGTGCAACTCGTAGAGATGATTGTTGAGAAGTTCTCTCCATCGCTCTATGCTTCGCTCGGTATTTTCTTGCCTCTGATTGCTGTAAACTGCGCAATCATGGGTGGTGCGCTCTTCATGCAACAACGTATCCTTCTTGAGCCAGAGAACGTAAAAGCTATCGCTAACCTCGGTGACGCGTTTGCTTATGCGGGTGGTTCAGGTATTGGATGGTTGCTCGCTATCGTCTGCCTCGCAGGTATCCGCGAGAAGATGGAGTACAACGATGTTCCTCGTCCTTTGCAGGGCTTGGGTATCACCTTCATCGTAGTAGGCTTGATGGCTATGGCGTTTATGTGTTTTAGTGGTTTGAACATCTAATAGGAAAATAGACCGTTTCACTGTTAGAAGTTAGAACGCGCTTACGCGCTGTTAGAAGTTAGATTCAAAGGATTATGCACAATTACAATAATCTTCAAATATGGCAAGAGGCGATGGACATCGTGGAGATCATCTATCGCACTACCATTCTTTTTCCTGCAGAGGAGAAGTATGGATTATGTTCGCAGATGAATCGTGCCGCAGTATCTATCCCTTCTAACATCGCAGAGGGCGCAGGAAGAAATACAGATAAAGAGTTTTCTCATTTTATCAGTATCGCAATGGGCTCTATGTACGAATTGCATACGCAGATTATTCTGTGTGAGCGTATAGGATACATTGACCACATTGCTTCTGTCCAAATACAGGACAGATTAGATAATCTTCAAAGAATGGCTATCAGTTTCAAGAAGAAATTGGATACGCCAGAAAAAATCTAACAGCGAGCAAAGTGAGCGTTCTAACAACGAAGTGGTCTAACATCTAACATCTGTAAAATTATGAATATTACAGCAATTTTATTATCTGTAGGAGTGTTCTTAGCAGTTATTCTCCTACTCGTGATTGTTCTCCTCGTGGCTAAGAAATTCTTAGTACCATCAGGTGATGTAAAAGTGGTTATCAACGGCGACAAAGAGTACCACGTGCCAGCTGGTGGCACATTGCTCGGCGCTATGGGCGAGGCAGGGGTACACTTGCCATCTGCTTGTGGTGGTAAAGGTTCGTGCGGTCAATGTAAGTGCCAAGTGCTCGAAGGTGGTGGCGAGATCCTCCCTACCGAGACCGTTCACTTCACCCGCAAACAACAGAAAGAGCATTGGCGTCTTGGTTGCCAAGTCAAGGTGAAAGGCGACATGCAACTCAAGATGGACGAGTCTGTTCTCGGCGTTAAGGAGTGGGAGTGCACCGTTATCAGCAACCGCAACGTGGCTACCTTTATCAAGGAGTTCAAGGTGGCTTTGCCTCCAGGCGAGCACATGGACTTCGTTCCTGGTTCGTATGCACAAATCCTTATCCCTGAGTACGACATCAAGTATGCGGACTACGACCGTGAGTTGATCGGCGACTTGTATGTACCAGCATGGGAGAAGTTCGGTTTGTTCGATCTCAAACAAAAGAACACCGAGGCCACTGTGCGTGCTTACTCTATGGCTAACTATCCAGACGAGGGTGATATCATCACATTGACTGTGCGTATCGCTACTCCTCCATTCAAACCAAAAGAGCAAGGTCCTGGCTTCATGGATGTACCATGTGGTATAGCATCTACTTATATCTTCAACCTCAAACCAGGTGATAAGGTTACTATGTCAGGTCCTTATGGTGACTTCCACCCTATCTTCGACAGCAAGCGCGAGATGATTTGGGTAGGTGGTGGTGCTGGTATGGCTCCATTGCGTGCTCAGATTATGCACATGTTGAAGACCTTGCACACTCGTGATCGTGAGATGCACTATTTCTATGGTGCTCGTGCTATCGACGAGGTATTCTTCTTGGAGGATTTCTTGGCATTGGAGAAGGAGTATCCTAACTTCCATTTCCACTTGGCATTGGACCGTCCAGATCCAAAGGCTGATGCATTGGGTGTAAAATACACTCCTGGCTTCATTGCTCCAGTGATGGGCGACACCTACCTCAAGCAACACGACGCTCCAGAGGACATCGAGTACTACCTCTGCGGCCCTCCAATGATGTCCAAGACTGTGCTTGACTTGCTCCACTCATTGGGCGTTGAGGACGACATGATCATGTTTGATAATTTTGGCGGATAAACCGCCAAAATTCCTTCGGCTGTTGGATTTATGGCATGCCGAAAGACAATAATATAATACACGCGCACACGCGCGGACATGCAAAGAGAGCCGCTCTGTCAGCGGCTCTCTTCGTGTATACTTGCTATCCGATGAAAGAAAGAGTTGGTTTCCCGATTGCCGAACGCGTGATTTCGCCCATTTTTAATGTCCGCTCACTTCGTTCGCGTGTTATAGCATGTTTCGTCTGCCACAACAATTCTACTTAATCCGCTATCGCGTTATTCATTTAATATGGGGTCCCCGCAAATTTTCAATTTGTGCGGGTGAAGAATGTCCGGTGGACATTCGATAGTGAGCGCCTGTTGTAACTCCTACAACAGGAGTTAAGCGAACGGGAGAACAATCGAAGGCAGCAGTCGCCCTAATGTCGCCGAGCGACATTCATTGCGACCTACTTGCCGAACGCGATTTTGCGCCCTCTGGTCGCAACATCTGATAACAGATGCATTCCCATAGTCTGTCCTGTGCTCGGCGATATTCCGCCGAGTATTTCCCAGCCTATAACCTATAGCCGCTTGCGGCGTCCAATAGCGAAGCGTCCAATAACCACTATTATCGCAACCGCGACAATAGCCCAAAATGCGATGGTACATCGCTTATAAAAAGGTGGCACATACCGCTCTGGCGGTAGTTGCACCATCTCTTTCTCTACCCGCACATCCATCACCGTATCTCTTTCCACCCGTGTCCGCCATCTGTCCCGCCATTCCACCCGTGTCAGATATACAGTATCACCACGCTGTTTCTCACTCACAAACACACTATCCCTCAGATAGACAGTATCAACCCTTGCACTCCTCAGGATGAAGCTTGTAGTATCGTTGCTCTGCACGACGGGCATCGATTTCGTACTGCTGCAACTCGCGCTCACAAGGATGATTAT
>JAZOOG010000019.1:0-31692 GCA_045654945.1 Paludibacteraceae bacterium | reverse complement strand
CCCAGTGGAGAAGATCCACGGCAAAGTGGCTAAGCACCACAAAGTAGGCTTCGCACACCGCGTAGCAAGTAAACTGAACTACACCCAAGCGTATGGCAAGCGCAGCACGCCTGTGACCAAAAAGGAGACTGACCACCGCACGAAATTCGGTATTGTGTCTGCCGCGACCGCCGCGCGTCTGGCTGACCCAACGAAGATGCAAGCGGATCAATTGGCGTACAAAGCACAGACCAAGTACAAGACCTTGCGTCAGTATGTGTTCAACCAAGAATGGCTAGCGTACACGCCTGTGTAAAATGGGCGATGAGGGTATCGGGTATCGGCTATCGGATATTGGGTATCGGGTATCGGTGATCGGCGAGGAGGCGAGAGGCAGGAAACAGCGGCTTCGCTGCATATTACCAGCCTTTAAACTCTACGCTACAAACAAAACCTCCTACTCGCTACGCTCGAGAAATCTTATTAAATCTTATAAGCTCGTAAAACTCGCCCAAAGTGCTCCGCAATCAATTACCACCGTTCGCTTTTTCGTCATTACGCTAACGCTATGACTAATCATCGCTTCGCGATAAAAGCTCACTGAATCTTATATATAGCAACATTCGACTTTGATTTGACTCTGATTCGTCTTTGAAATGTGTACCACCACATTCCATAAGATTCAGCGGTTGAGCGAAGCGAAAGTTAGTGGTGGTAATCTATTTCGGAGAACTACGGACTCCTCCCTTAAGGGAGGTTGGGAGGGTCAAAGATTTATAAGATTTCTTATCTCGCCTAAGGGCTCGAACGATTTTCTCTGCCCGCAGGGCAAGGAGATATACCAACCACTAAACTGTAGGCGCGCTGCGCCGTCCACTAAACACCAAAAACCTATGAAACAATTAACAGAAATTCAGAAAGAGCGCCTGAGGAAGGCCATCAAGTACCTGGTCGTGTCCATCGCTACCGCCATCGCCATGGCATTGGGACTCACCTCATGCAACGTCACCCGCACCATCACCACCGAGAGCCGCTCCCTCACCCGCGGCGACACCGCCGTCATCATCCAGTCGAAGACCATTGAGTCCTATAACGCGAAGAAAAATTAGCGCGTATCTCTCCGTGGGGATGTACGCGCAGCACATCTTTCACCAAAACACCCTCCGAGAGTCAGATTCTCGGAGGGTGTGGTGTCTCAATGGGCGGTGTGGCGCTTCAATGGCGGTTGCCCAAAGGGATTACCATTGTTTTACCCAGATAAGTTTGTCGGTGTCATAGCCGCGGCGTTCGGCTTCGGCGAGAATGAGCGTCTTGGTGGAGTCCTCCAGCTGCGGCGTGCGGGAGAGAATCCAAAGGTATTTTTGGTTGCTGCCGCCGACTAATACATACTGGTACTCTGTATCAAGCATCATGATACGATAGTCACCAAAGAAAGGACCGAAGAACGACACACGGAGCAAACCCGGAACGCCTGTCGTCTTAGCAATACCCTTGGCATCCTTGGCGCGACCATCCTTGATGCCCGTGTTGAGTACATCGATCTTGCCATCATCGCGCATGGTGTACTTCGCCATCGCATACTCCAGACCGCGCTCAAAAGAGTGGTCGAAGCGCGCAATCTCATACCAGCTACCGAGGTAGCGATTCAAATCCACCGAACTAACGGTACTGTTGTCCACTTTAGGGGCAGAGTCGCAACTTGCGAACAGACTGGCTAAACAAGCCATTAAGAAGAATTTTTTCATAGTTGTTTGGTTTTTGATTAAGTTGATTATTACTCCCCGAAGGGATTATGGTTCTTAGTTGCTGAGGCATATACAAAAACCGTGCAAAACTATTTTGTTGGTTTTATGGTTCTTATTCAAATCTCGTGCAAGAAAAATAAACTTCCAACAACTAAAACAACAAAAAAATCAACAACATTCCGCTCGCCAACATCGCGAGCGGCACGAAATATAAAATCACCATAGAAATTTCATAGCAAGCGTATGTTGGCGCGCGCAGTTGTTGTTGAAAGAAAAAATGTTGTTTACGTTGTTGATAACATAATCGTTAGGCAAATAGTCTTGTACTAAATATGAATAAGAACCGGTTTTATTTGCATATATCAAATATTTCTTGTACCTTTGCGGGCAAAATACGGCATAATATGTTTACACGAACCATACAACTCATAGGCGAAGACGGTTTTCGTGCCTTGCAAAGCGCGCGCGTGATACTCTTTGGCGTAGGCGGCGTGGGCGGATGGTGCGCAGAGACACTTCTGCGTACTGGTCTGGGACACCTGACCTTGGTGGATTTTGACAAGGTGGACAATACGAACCGCAATCGGCAAGTGGTCGCCACAGCCAGCAATATCGGACAAAGCAAAGTGCTGGAAATGCAAAAACGCTTGCTCTCCATTGCTCCTGAAGCCGATGTGCAAGCCATTGACCGACAGTACAACAGCGAGACTGCCGACAGCTTTGACCTGTCGCAATACGACATTGTGATAGATGCCATAGACATGGTGGAGTGCAAGGCGCTACTGCTCTACAAGGCGACGAAGGCAGGTTGCCGTGTGTATTCGAGCATGGGCGCTGGTCGCAAGACGGACACACAGAAGATTCGCACCGCTGAGTTCTGGAAGGTGCAGGGTTGTCCTCTCGCACGAGCGCTGCGCACACGCATGAAAAAGGCAGGACTAATGCCTGCCTCTAAGATTCAATGTGTCTATTCTGAGGAGATTAGTGGCGAAAAGGGTACGCTCGCACCTGTGGTAGGTGTCTTCGGCATGACCCTCGCCAGTATGGTGATCAATCATGTAGCAGTTTCTCCAAGCACACCTGTAATGCCTCCGTCCAGTGAGGAATAGCGATACCGAAGGTCTGTTTGATCTTGGTCTTGCTCAGCACGCTATAGTGTGGGCGAGGTGTCTGGTACTGGTACTCGCTGCTGAGGATAGGGCGCAGCTGGCAATTGGCCACCGTATCTGCAGCTCCTTTACTCAATAAAGATTGCGCGCGTGCGAAGATCTCGTGCGTGAAATCATACCACGAGCAGACACCTTCGTTGGTGAAATGATAGACACCCGCTTGCCACACAGGCGCATTGATGATGGCAAAAATAGCAGCCGCCAAGTCTGCTGCATACGTAGGCGAACCAATCTGGTCAAACACTACACCCAACGACTCGCGCTCTTGACCCAAACGGAGCATGGTCTTTACGAAATTGTTGCCAAAAGTAGAGTACAGCCATGCCGTGCGGATGATGATGGCCTTAGAGCTAACGGCTTGCAGCAAGACTTCGCCCTCGCGTTTGGTGCGACCGTAGGCGGTACGTGGTGCGACCGAATCCGTCTCTGCGTATGGCACGCATGCCTCGCCCGAGAAGACATAGTCGGTGCTGATATGTATGACACGTGCGCCCGAGAGACCTAAGTTCTCCACCGCCAAAGCATTGATTTTGTGTGCCATATCTTCGTCTATCTCTGCCTTGTCCACATTGGTGTACGCAGCGCAGTTGACAATGATGTCAATAGCGTTGTCCTTCACAAACTGGCTAACCGCTTCGCGCGAGGTGATGTCCAGTTCGGCTATATCCGTAAAGAAGTATGTATGCTGTGTATGTTGCGCCGAGAGGACACGCATCTCGTTGCCTAATTGTCCGTTGGCGCCTGTGATGAGGATATTCATTAGGATTTACAATTTGACTATTTACGATGTACTATTTTTAAAAGGGATTGTCAAAGTCATGGAGCAGAGGATGATTCTTGTCTTTCTCGCTGAGAATCATCTGCTCGGCAGGAATCTGCCAGTCAATGTGCAGCGCAGGGTCGGTGAGTAGAATACCGCCGTCGGCCTCTGGGTGGTAGAGGTTGTCGCACTTATAGGTGAAGACAGCGCGCTCGCTCAATACCGAAAAGCCATGTGCGAACCCGCGAGGGATATAGAACTGACGATGACTCTCGGCATCCAGTTCCACAGCAAAATGCTGACCATAGGTCGGACTATCCTTGCGCAAGTCCACCGCCACGTCCAGCACACGGCCTTCCGCGCAGCTGACCAATTTAGCCTGGGTGTAAGGTGGGCGTTGAAAGTGCAAACCGCGTACTACGCCGTATGAAGAGCAAGACTGGTTGTCCTGAACAAAAGTGGCATCTACGCCTGCCTCGCGGTAGCGTTGCTCATTGTAAGTCTCTATAAAATAGCCGCGTGCGTCGCGAAATACCTTGGGTTCAATAACCAACAGGCCCTCTATAGGTGTTTTGAAAACTTCCATAACTTTTTCGAAATATGGTGCAAAGGTAGTGTTTTTTTTGCATATGTGCAAATAAAAGTGTACCTTTGCACCAAAATTTAGATATTGCATTATGAAACAGACTGTAAAATATGCGTTGACAACGATAGGAATAGCGTTGTTAAGTATGAGTAATGTGTGGGCGGTAGCGCCCCTTCCTGGTTTGGGTCTCACGGAGCCCATTCGCCAACCTATGCCACAGGGTGTGGTGAATCAGCAGCGTCAAGCACGCGTGGCTGCAGAGTGGCAGGCGCCTAAGTTGGTGTCGCGCGGCTTGCTTATCGTAGTGGAGTTCGCCGATACGCCATTGGCGGCGGGCAACACGGTGCAGTCCTTTGACTCGCTGGCGAATGCGGATGAATACACCTACAACGGTGCTGTAGGTTCGTGCAAGCAGTACTACCAGTACCAGTCGAATGGCCTGTACAGCCCTCAGTTTGATGTGGTAGGACCTGTTGTCCTGCCTCAGACTACTGCTTACTATGGCACGGATGCCGCTTATCAGGGCGATGACAGGTATGTAGCTGACTTTGTGATAGATGCGTGCAAAGGTGCGCAAGACATGGGCGTGGACTTCGCCAACTACGATCAGGATGGCGATGGCAATGTGGACTTGGTGTATATCCTCTATGCGGGTTATAGCCAAGCCGATGGCGGTGCCGCTACTTGTATTTGGCCACATGCCTGGGATATGCAGTCGGCTTTGTACTACGGTAATACGAATCAGAGCGAATACTATGTGAAAGCCAACGCTGCGGGCTATATTACTTCGCAGAACCTGCCCGTGCTGAACGGTAAGACGATTCTGCGTTATGCTTGCTCCAATGAGTTGATCTATCGCTCGGGAGCTCGTACCAGTATCGGTACTATCTGCCATGAGTTTGGTCATGTGTTGGGCTTGGCGGACTTGTATGTGACAGATAGTAGTGCACCTGGTAACTCAAAGCTGGTGCCTGGTTCGTGGGCATTGATGAGTAACGGTAACTATCTGAATAATGGCAACACTCCGCCTAACTTGTCGGCATGGGAGAAGTATTACTTAGGTTGGGTGGAGCCAGAGATGCTATACGCCAACGAGCATGTGGTGCTGCCTGCGGATGGCAAGACCTATCGCCAACTCAATCGCATGGGTGCCGTTTCGGCAGATGGACCGCTGACTACCGACACTACCTACTACTTAGAGAATCGCCAGATGACAGGTTGGGATGCGTATCTGCCTGGACATGGTATGCTGGTATGGCGCGTGGTGTATGATGCGAATGACTGGTTCTACAATATGCCGAACAACAATACGACCCGTTTCCAACTGATAACCGCCAATGGTTCAACACCATACACCAATAACCTCAATGGCGGCGCGCGTCAGGATGTGCCTTTCCCAGGCGATTGGGAATATACGGAATATGCACCCTACGCGCATACGCAACTTAGCAATATCCAGGAACAAGATGGCGTGATCTCCTTCGACTTTACCAATACCACTTATACCAATGTGCAGTCGCCTTCTGTGGAGATGGATATGACCGAAGGCATATGGTATAACCTCTTGGGTCAGCCTGTGGATGTGCGCTCGTACAAGGGCGTGGTGATTAGCCAACAGGGCAAAGTGCTGCTGCGTTAATTGACACATATATATAATAAGGAAACGAGGGCCAAAAGCCCTCGTTTCGTGTTATATAGCCCAATGGTTTATTCGTACTGTTGGAAGAGGAAATCGTTGTAGGGATAGCGTTGAATATGAATGGCTTTGATGCGGTCATAGAAGAGCGCTTTCAGTTCGTCGATATTCGTTTTCTGGCGGGCGGAGATGAAGATGCAGTCATCGTGCAACTTCGCCATCCAAGTGCGTTGCAGTTCCTCTAAGGAGATGTTCTCGCGCTTGATAGGCGTGAGGTCGTCCTCCTCTTTGGGGACATAGGTGAAGGCATCAATCTTGTTGAAGACTACGATACGAGGGATTTGCGCCACGGTCTTCTCGGTCTTGCGACCTGCTTTTTGCTTCTTGGACCATGGGTCGGCTTCTTTGATTTCGGTCTGCTTGGTGAGCAGTTCGTTGATGGTCTCCTCGACTACTTCGTATTGCTCCTCGAAGTTAGGGTGCGATATGTCCACTACGTGGATCAGCAGGTCAGCCTCGCGCACCTCATCCAGCGTGGACTTGAAGGACTCCACCAAGTGGTGGGGCAGCTTGCGGATGAATCCCACGGTGTCGGAGAGCAGGAAGGGCAGGTTCTCTATGGTCACTTTGCGCACGGTGGTGTCCAGGGTCGCAAAGAGTTTGTTCTCGGCAAAGACCTCGGACTTGCTGATGAGGTTCATGATGGTGGATTTGCCCACGTTGGTGTAGCCGACGAGTGCCACGCGCACCATTTTGCCGCGGTTCTGGCGTTGGGTAGCCATTTGGCGGTCGATCTTTTTGAGTTCCTCGCGGAGCAGGGCGATGCGTTGTCCGATGATTCGTTTGTCGGCCTCAATCTGCGTTTCACCCATACCACGGCTGGTTGTTCCACCACCGCGTTGTCGGTCCAAGTGTGACCACATACGGGTCAGACGGGGGAGCATATATTGCAGGTGCGCCATTTCTACCTGTGTTTTGGCGTAGGAGGTCTGCGCGCGATGGAGGAAAATCTCGAGAATGAGAATCGTGCGGTCAATCACGCGAACGGGTTGCTTGTGGTTGTCCTTGATCTCGTTCTGGTTGTGCGCATTGAGGGCTTTCTCGATATTGCGCAGCTGGCGAGGCGAGAGTTCGTCATCGAAGATGACCACGTCAATAAAGTCATCGGTGTCAGCCAGTTGCTGCACATATTGGTTGATCTCTTGCAACTTGCCTTCGCCCACGTAGGTGGATGTGTTAGGCGAGTCAAGGCGTTGTACGAAACGCTTGACGCATTGGGTGTTGTTGGTGTCGGCAAGGAATGCCAACTCATCTAAGTATTCTTTGGTTCGTTCTTCGTTTTGGTTGGGGGTGATAAGTCCCACCAGAACGGCATTTAGTTTTCCCATAGGTGTTGTGTAGGTGTTGTATAGGGTTGTATAGGGTTGTGTAGGGTTGTTTGTGAAAAAAGCGTGCAAAGGTACAGATTTATTTTTACTTGTGCAAATTTTAGGGGATTTGAGCGGAAAATATTCGTTTTTTATGGGAATATCTTTGTGGTTTCAATTATTTTTTGTATCTTTGCAGGGTGAAATGAAAAACTAATATTATATTGAAGCATCATGAAAAATAAATGCCTAAGTATTATTTGTGGTCTGATGTTATGTAGTTCTGTTGGTGCTACTGTATTATCTGATCTCTCATCAGAGAACTTGGAGGAGACATTTGATACTATTTGTTGGCAAGAGACCTACCATTTTCAAGGGTATGATTTCCCATTGCCTTCGGCCGAGGGGTATGATTCGGTACCCTATATAGATTATGTATTGGAGTGCCGCGATGTGGAGAATTGTATGCTCTATCGTTGCAATTTAGCTATTGTTCCTACTAAGCACACCGTTGTGGAGGATACTATTTTGCTTGGAGATACCCTCTTCTTTTGTGAAGAACCATTGATGGATGCTGGGGAGTATGAGTGTACGCTGACCAGTTATGAGGGTTGCGACAGCATCGTGCAACTGATTCTACACACCAGAGTAGGCGAGGTGGTAGTAGATGGCGTGACTGTTCCTCCTGTTTGTGCGGATGAAGGTGTGGTGGCGATGCAGGTGGATGTGACAGGTAGAGTAGATTCGGTGCAATTGGTATTTGCAGGAGATTCCCTGAATGGTGGTTTGCACGATACGATCGTGCCAATGACGGCCGATGGATATATAGCAATAGCATTGGATGATTTGCGTGCAGGTGTGCATAAGGCGCAGTTGGTAGGATATTTCCGCACGATAAAAATGTTTGAGACAGCGGTGTCGATAAGGGTGTATTATCCATCTTCCGTTATGGAACAGCGTTGGGATGACGTGATATGTGTGCTGACACATGATTATAATGGCGGTTACGATTTTGTGGCCTTCCAATGGTACAAGAATGGCGAACCGTTGGCCGATGAGAATAGCTACTATCTCCATCAAGCTCTGGAAGCAGGGGCAGAGTATAGTGTACTGCTTACGGACTCGGCTGGTATGCAAGAAATGAGTTGCCCTTTGGTGATAGCGGCGAAAGGACCTGAAATATCGGTGGCTCCCACGTTGATAACCAAGCGCCAACCAGTACGCTGCAATGTCATGCAGGACGCCAGTGTGTATGTATATGATGCATTGGGACGAATGGTGCTGAATACAAATATAGAGCAAGGCGAAACGTATTTGACCATGCCTGCGATTCAGGGAGTGTATCTGATGAAAGTGGTGCTGCAAGATAAGAAAGAACGTAATGTGAAAATAATTATAAAATAACACGACCATGAGAAGAGTTTGGATGTATATGTTTCTGCTATGTGCAATAGGTAGCATGAATGCGCAAGAGGTGTTGATATTGCCTTTTGATGCGGACTCTCTAACCAGTGAACAAAAAGCGCAAAAGCCTGTCTATATAGCATATCCTGCTGCCTTGAAAGATGAGGTGCCAGCCATGAGATGTGAACCTAAGGAACCCGTAGATTTGGGTTTGCCAAGTGGATTGAAATGGGCGACATGCAATATCGGAGCGGAGAGCCCAGAGGACTATGGCTATTATTTTGCGTGGGGCGAAGTAGAGCCTGATAGCAGTTATAATTGGCCTGATTATAAGTGGTGTAAAGGAAAGCAGAAGACATTTACCAAATATTGTACCTGTCGAGATGAAGGAACAGTAGATAACAAAACGGTTCTTGAGGATGCTGATGATGCGGCAGTTGTGAACTGGGGAGGTAGTTGGCGAATGCCTACGGAAGAAGAAATGCGTGAGTTGGTAGATAACTGCACGTGGACATGGACTTCACAAAACGGGGTGGAAGGTAGTTTGGCTACAGGCCCCAATGGTAATAGCATATTCTTCCCTGTAGGTGGATATAAGCTGTTTGATAGACTTGAAGGAGCGGAGAGTGGGTTTTATTATTCAAAATCACTTGAGATTTTTTCGTATTGCAGTTCGTCGGGCGCAAGTAATTTGCAGGTTATGTCTTCACGCACGGGTGTGGGCGGTTGTACGCGCATGAATGGTACTGCTATTCGCCCTGTATGTCCATAAAAGTAATTTTTTAGAAAGAGAAATGGTATGAAACGAATAGCTTTGGTTATCGTATTAACGATAGGTTGGTTATTTTCTGCGGTACAGGCGCAGCACTTTGTTGGTGCCATGGTGGATGGTGCTGCGGCATGGCAGTTGGATACAGAAACGGATAGGACTTATCCGATGATAGGTGGTGGAGCGTCGGTCGGCGGTGTGTATCAGTTGCAGTATAATAGATTCCTCTTGCAGACGGGTTTGGGTGCTTCGCAGGTATGGGTGCGCAATGGATTGTGGATGGATACTATTATCTATGATACCCGCGACGATCAGGGCTATGCCTTCACCTATTATGGCGATTTGCAGCAACAAACCCATCAGGCCATGCTGACCGAGCTGACGGTACCGTTTATGCTGGGAACCAAGTTGCGTTCGTTCCACCTGTTGGTGGGAGCTAAACTCTCTGTGACGGTGGTTGGTTTCACTACGCAGAAGGCGCAACTCAATACTTGGGGCGAATATGGCGACCGCTATTATGGTCCGTTGGCGAACATGCCAGAGCATGGCTTCTACAATGTCAAAGAGTTTGAGAGCAAAGGACGTATCAAGTTCCGTCCCGATGTGCGTCTGTGTGCGGAGGTGGGCTACTCATGGGCATTGACCAAGGAACCTGTCAAAGACGGTGCACCTATATTGCAAGTGGGAGCCTTTGTGGAGTATGGCATTCTCAATACCCTGCAACAAGAGATGTTAGCTGTGGAGACCGAGGATGGAATAATTCTGAACCCGCTCAAAGATACTTGGACAGTGCTACAGGAGTATCCTATGGATATCCAACTGAATCATGTGTATACCACCTTTAACCCCGAGCAGGTCATGATGAACAACCTGCGTGCGGGTATTCGAGTAACGGTACTACTCCCTATTGCTGAGGGTAAAAATCCTTTCTGCTTCTGTGTGGACGGGGCTGCAACCAGATATAACTAAATTTACTTCTATAAATTGATTTACCATGAAACGATTTGTTTTTTCTTCTCTCCTTTGTGTAGGAATTTTGTTTTCCTCTTGCGGAAAGCATGGTGGTTCATCTTTGCATTTTGATGCCGATAGTGCGCGTGTGCTGATTGAGCAGGCGATAGCCGATTCGCTTATCCCTGGCGCGGTACTCTGCGTGGTGGATGCGGGGCAGATTGTGCACCTGGAGGCATATGGTTATCGTGCCATAGTGCCTGAGCATGAAGTTATGACCGCTAATACGATTTTCGACCTCGCCTCTGTCAGCAAACCTACGGGCGCAGGTACAGCCGCATTGCTGCTCATTAAGGAAGGCAAGCTCTCAGCCGATGACCTGGTGTGCAAGTATATCCCCAATTATCACCCCGATGTGACCGTTCGCCATTTGATGACCCACTATTCGGGCCTGCCTGCGTATTTCATAGCTGGACCTATGGAGCGCGTGTATCTGGAGCGTTTGGGCGATAAGGAGGATAGTCCTGAGGCGCGCCGCGATTTTACTATTGACTCTATTGCGCGTTGCAAACGCCCTACGGCTATCGATGAGAAGTACCGCTACTCCTGCCTCAACTTTATCTCCTTGCAACGCGTGGTGGAGACTATCGTTGGCACGGATGTGAATACCTATTTGCAGGCGAAACTCTATGATCCTCAAGGTTGGGAGACGATGGGCTGGCTGCCTGATAAAGCGAATTTGGAGCGCATTGCGCCTACGGAGTGGCACGAAACCGCACAGTTGCGTGGTGATGTGCATGACCCTGTGGCACGTGTGATGATGTGCGGTATCTCGGGTAATGCGGGTGTGTTCGCTACGGCGGAGGAGATTGGCAAGTGGGCTATCTGGTATATGGATCAGTCGGAGGAAGTTCGTGAGAAGGGTTGCCACGCGGGTCTTTGGACAGAGGATGTGCCATTGGCTGCGGATACCTTGCAGACCACGGTGGAGAGCCGCCATACAGGTTATACGGGTACGAATGTGGTCGTTTGGCCCGAGTACGACCGTGCGGTGGTGCTGTTGGCTCACCGTGTCCATCCACACGATAAGGGTAGCATGTACCGCCTGCGCACAGCCATCAAGGAACTTGTTCGCCCATAAAGAGTAGGTTGAGTTATTATACTACCAAATTTCCTTATACATAATTGTGACAAGGTATTTGCTGGTGAGCCATTAAAGCCTATTAGCCAACAAACGAATCCGCATAATCGAAAGAAAAATCGGTTATGCGGAACTTTTTCTACCGAAAGACGCAATTTAATTTGCGTATGTCAAAAAAAAGTAGTATCTTTGCAGGCGCTTTAGTAGAATAGTGTAGAGCGTAAAGCGTAAAGTGTAAAGGCAAGACGTATGTATATAGCCATAGCAGGAAATATCGGAGCAGGTAAGACAACATTGACAAAAATGTTGGCTCGCTACTACGGTTGGGAGCCTCGCTTTGAGTCGGTGAGTTTTAATCCCTATTTGGAGGATTACTATACAGACATCAAGCGCTGGTCGTTCTGCGTGGAGACCTACTTCCTCAAAGAGCGTTTCAAAGATATGCTGCGCATCAAAGAGGTGGAGCACACCATCGTGCAAGACCGCAGTATCTTTGAGGGCGTGTATGTGTTCGTGACCAACAACTACCTGCGCGGCGACCTCTCGGAGCGCGATTATCAGACCTATATGGAGCTCTTTGATCATATGAAACGCATGATGAAGTTGCCTGACCTGATGATCTACCTGCGTAAGTCTGTCCCCTCGCTCATTGCACAGATACAGAAACGCGGACGCGAATACGAGAAAACGATGCAGATAGACTACCTGCGCGACCTCAATGAACGCTACGAGGAGTTTATATACAAACAATACGAGGGTAGGGTGCTGGTCATTGAGAGCGATGGGTTGGACTTTGAAAGCAATCCCGAAGACTTCCGAAAGGTCATTAACAAGATAGATGCAGAGCTTTTCGGGTTGTTCTCGGCAGAGAACTTTTAGGTCTAACGTATAACAGCGAAGCGGTCTAACAGCCGTAGGCGCGGTCTAATATCTAACAATAAAACGGTCTAAAATTAAGAATTATGCATATAGCAGTAGCAGGAAATATTGGTTGCGGTAAGACTACGCTGACCAACATGCTCGCCAAACATTATGGTTGGGAGCCACGATTCGAGAGTGTGGAGTTTAACCCATACTTGGAGGATTTCTATGCGGACATGGGCCGCTGGTCGTTTAACTTGCAAGTGTATTTCTTGAACAAACGCTTCAAGGATGTGGTGGATATCTCCAACTCCGACCAGTTTATCATTCAGGACCGCACCATTTACGAAGATGCGCGTATTTTTGCCCCAAACTTGCACCGTCAGGGCTTTATGTCCGATCGCGACTTTGATAACTACCGCGATCTGTTTGACCTGATGATGTCGCTGGTGAAGATGCCCGATCTGATGATTTATATCCGCTCAACCATTCCTAACCTGGTGGCACAAATCCAGAAACGTGGTCGTGCATACGAGTCAAGCATGCGTATTGACTATCTGCAAGGCTTGAATGAGTTGTACGAGAACTGGATCGCGGACTACAAGGGCAAACTGCTCATCATCGACGGCGATACCATTAAGTTCGGCGATAAGCCAGAGGACTTCCGCTATATCACCGACCGCATCGATGCAGAACTCTTCGGCTTGTTCCCATTCGAGGGTACTGCAGAGCATGGTAAAGAGGTACGATAGAGCCGTAGAAGTGCTGGTGGTGGCTTAATGATGTCTCGGTGAGGTTCCAATGAGGTTCCAATCAGGTTCCAATGAGGTTCCAATGAGGTTCCAATGGAGATAGGTGGCAGATAAGTGGCGAATAGGAGTGTGATACAGAAGTTTTTAGATTATATTGCCATTGAGAAACGGTACTCCGCGCGTACCGTAGGCGAGTATGGAGATGATCTGAAAGCATGGTGCCAGTTTTTGAGGGTGAAGGTAGAAGACTTTGACCCTAAGAATGTGGATGCAGAGGATGTGAAGTTGTGGATGATTGACATGTTGGACCACAAACAGTCACCGCGCAGCGTGAAAAGGCGATTGTCGGCAGTGAAGAGTTTTTATAAGTTCTTGCTGCGGGTGGGACTGGTGAAAGTGGACATCACGCGCGCGATTGTTGCCCCCAAGACTGACAAGCCTTTGCCCATTTACTTTCGCGAGAGCGAGATGGAGCATGTGAAGCTCAACCAAGTGCGCGATTGGGACGAGGAGATGAGCGAACAGGAGCAGTTTTTGCACCTGAGAGATTACCTAATTATCGAGATACTGTATCAGACGGGTATGCGTCGGGCTGAGATGGTGGGACTGAAAGAGGTAGACGTGGATACCCGACAAAAGCAGATACGCGTATTCGGCAAACGAGCCAAGGAACGAATGGTGCCTATAGGCGATGGCTTGTGCGAATTGATAGAGGAGTACAGGCAAAATAAATGCAAATTGTTGGGCGAGCAGGCAGGGATTGGCACGTTTCTTGTGCGAAGTAAGAAAAACGGCGAATGGCAAGCGATGGATGCGCACACCTTATATGATATAGTACGTGCGCGTATGGGAGAAGTTAGTACACTCAAGAAACATTCGCCACACGTATTGAGGCATACCTTTGCCACTACCATGCTCAACAACGGAGCAGACATACGTACTATACAGAGCCTGTTGGGGCACGCGAGTTTGGCAGCCACGCAAGTATATACGCATGCTACCTTTGAGCAAATGAAGCAAGCCTACGAAGCGGCACACCCGCGGAGTAGAAAATAATATTAATACTTAACCATAAAAAAAGGAGGACTTATGAAACTGAACACGCAAGCGGTGAACTTCGAGATTGCGGAGCGTCTCGAGAAACACATTGAGAAGAAGACAAAGCGCTATGAAAAACTGCTTCCAGAGTCCGCAGAGATGGAGATCCGTATGACGGTGGTGAAACCCGAAACGAATCTGAACAAAGAAACGGCAATCAGAGTATTGGGATTTGGGGCAGAGTTGTTTGCTCAGAAAGTATGCGACACTTTTGAGGAAGGAATCGACGATTGCTTGGAGGCAATAGAGAAGCAAATAGAAAAGCGAAAAGACAAGTAAAAATACGCAATTTTAGCACGAGAGGGGCGATTTTGCCCCTCTTTTTGCGAAAAAATACACAAAAAATGCATTTTTTTTGCAAAAGATTTGGTCAATTCAAAAAAAAGCAGTACCTTTGCACCGCTTTTCCGCCGACGCGTTGAAGGTTGAGGCAAAAAGTACGAAAGACCCGCCTCTTTAGCTCAGTTGGCCAGAGCACGTGATTTGTAATCTCGGGGTCGTTGGTTCGAATCCGACAAGAGGCTCCAAAACGAACGAACATTGAAATAGTACATTGGGAGTATTCCAGAGCGGCCAAATGGGGCAGACTGTAAATCTGCTGGTTTTCACCTTCGGTGGTTCGAATCCATCTGCTCCCACAAAACTAACCGTCGCGGAAGTCGTGGTTAAGCACGCGGAAATAGCTCAGTCGATAGAGCACTAGCCTTCCAAGCTGGGGGTCGCGGGTTTGAGCCCCGTTTTCCGCTCGATTTTTATTTATACACTCGTATTTTCGAGTCGTAGCGAACGAAGGTTCGTGTTGCTGATGTAGCTCAGTGGTAGAGCGCATCCTTGGTAAGGATGAGGTCGCGGGTTCAACTCCCGCCATTAGCTCAAAGGTTTTGGCAATGTAATGGTACTCTCTAAGGGAGTATTGTGTTGTGTAAAACGGAAATGAAATTAGGTAAAAAACTTATAGTATTAACGTTAATAACTAAATTATTCAAGAACTATGGCAAAAGAAAAATTTGACCGTTCGAAACCACACGTGAACATTGGTACAATTGGTCACGTTGATCACGGTAAAACTACTTTGACCGCTGCTATTACAACTGTATTGGCTTCTCGTGGTCTTTCTGAGCTCCGTTCATTCGACTCTATCGACAATGCTCCAGAGGAGAAAGAGCGTGGTATTACTATCAACACTGCACACGTAGAGTATCAAACCGCTTCTCGTCACTACGCTCACGTTGACTGCCCTGGTCACGCTGACTACGTGAAGAACATGGTAACTGGTGCTGCTCAAATGGACGGTGCTATCATCGTAGTTGCTGCTACTGATGGTCCTATGCCTCAAACACGTGAGCACATTCTTTTGGCTCGTCAGGTGAACGTTCCTCGCTTGGTTGTATTTATGAACAAGTGCGACCTTGTTGATGACGCTGAGATGCTTGATCTCGTTGAGATGGAGATGCGTGAGCTTCTCTCATTCTATGAGTTCGATGGCGATAACACTCCTGTAATCCGCGGTTCTGCACTTGGTGCTTTGAACGCAGTAGCTGAGTGGGAAGACAAAGTTATGGAGTTGATGGACGCTTGCGACAACTGGATCCAACTTCCTCCACGTGCTGTTGACAAACCATTCTTGATGCCTGTTGAGGACGTATTCTCAATTACTGGTCGTGGTACTGTTGCTACAGGTCGTATCGAGACTGGTATCATCAAAGTTGGTGATGAGATCCAATTGATCGGTCTTGGTGCTGAGGGCAAGAAGTCAGTTGTAACTGGTGTTGAGATGTTCCGTAAGTTGCTCGACCAAGGTGAGGCTGGTGATAACGTAGGTTTGTTGCTCCGTGGTATTGACAAAGACGAGGTTCGCCGTGGTATGGTAATCACCCACCCAGGTGTTGTTAAACCTCACGAGGAGTTCAAGGCATCTGTTTATATCTTGAAGAAAGAGGAAGGTGGCCGTCACACTCCATTCCACAACCACTATCGTCCACAATTCTACATCCGTACAATGGACGTAACTGGTGAGATCACATTGCCAGAGGGTACAGAGATGGTTATGCCAGGTGACAACTTGGAGATCAAGGTTAAGTTGATCTATCCAGTTGCTTGCTCTGAGGGTCTCCGTTTCGCTATCCGCGAGGGTGGTCGTACCGTAGGTTCAGGTCAAATCACTGGTTTGCTTGACTAATACAAAGTCTGACTTCGGTCAGCAATAACCCCAACGATTGCCGAAGTTTCGGCTTCGGCAATCCCTTACGGAAGTCCTCTAATGGTAAGAGAGCGGTCTCCAAAACCGTCAATGTGGGTTCGATTCCTGCCTTCCGTGCTGTTACAACCAAAATAGCTTCCGTCTGACTTCGGCTGCTGCTGAGGCCAGATGTTTGGCGCAAATTAGGAATAAAGAAAAAACTACAGATATGAAGTTCGTTGAGAATCTTAAGGAATCCTACAATGAGTTGGTTCACAAAGTGAACTGGCCTACTCGTAAAGAATTGTCCAAGAGCGCAGTGCTGGTGTTGATAGCTTCCATAATACTGGCGCTCATCGTATGGCTTATGGACTTTGGCTTTGAGTCGATTATGACTTTTGTATACGGCTTGTTCTAATCAATTAGTATTGTTTGAATATGGCTGATAGCAATTACAAGTGGTATGTGCTCCGCGCCATTAGCGGTAAGGAGAATAAGGTTAAGGAGTATATCGAAGGTGCTTTGGTGACTTCTACTTTGTTCAAGGAGTATGTATCTCAAGTCTTAATCCCAACAGAAAAAGTGGTAGCTCTCCGTGGAGGCAAGCGCGTAGTAAAAGAGCGTAATATGCTTCCTGGTTATGTACTCGTAGAGTGTAATTTGACCGATGAGTGCTATCCTTTGTTGCGTAACATTCCGAATGTGCTTGGCTTTTTGAGCGAGAGTAAATCTTCCACTAAGCCTGCTCCTGTACCACAAGCTGAAATTAACAAGATTATCGGTAATGTAGATGACACTGCGGTAGAGTCTATCATGGAGGATATATTCTTGGAAGGCGAGCGCGTAAAGGTAATCAGTGGCGCATTCAATGGTTTCGAGGGTATTATCAATGAAGTATTCCCTGAGAAACGCAAACTCAAGGTGGTGGTGACAATCTTTGATCGTCAGACACCATTGGAGTTGGGCTTCGATCAAGTAGAAAAGGAGTAGGAGGCATTTGTTACGGGCCGTTGACTACTCGGTAGTTTATTAACAACAAAACTATTAACAAAGTAAAATTAACATTTAATTATGGCTAAAGAAATTGCTGGATTTATCAAGCTCCAAATCAAGGGTGGCGCAGCTAACCCTTCACCTCCAGTAGGCCCTGCGTTGGGTTCTAAAGGTGTGAACATTATGGAGTTTTGTAAACAATTCAATGCCAGAACGCAGGAGAAGGCAGGTAAGATTTTGCCTGTAGTAATCACTGTTTACACTGACAAATCATTCGATTTTATCGTTAAGACTCCACCTGTTGCTGTTCAACTGAAGGAGGCTGCTAAGATTAAGTCTGGTTCTAACCAACCAAACCGTAATAAAGTGGCTACCATCACCGAGGAGCAAGTAGTGGCAATCGCTACCGATAAGATGGTGGATTTGAACTGTTTCACCGTAGAGAGCGCTATCAGCATGGTTAAGGGTACCGCTCGCAGTATGGGTATTACCGTTAAATAATTAAAACTTCAATCACTATTATGGCAAAATTGACAAAAAATCAAAAGCTTGCTGCTGAGAAGATTGAAGCAGGTAAGCTCTACACCGTGGCAGAAGCTGCTGCGTTGGTGAAAGAGATCACTACAACTAAGTTTGATGCAAGCGTAGATGTAGACGTACGTTTGGGTGTAGACCCACGTAAGGCAAACCAAATGGTTCGTGGCGTGGTAAGTCTTCCTCACGGTACAGGTAAACAAGTTCGCGTACTCGCATTGTGTACTCCCGACCAAGAGGCTGCTGCTAAAGAGGCAGGTGCTGATTATGTAGGTTTGGATGAGTATATCGAGAAGATCAAAGGCGGTTGGACCGATATTGATGTGATCATCACTCAACCTCAAATCATGGGTAAGATTGGTGCTCTCGGTCGCGTTTTGGGTCCTCGTGGTCTGATGCCTAACCCAAAATCAGGTACAGTAACTATGGATGTTGCTAAGGCTGTTAAAGAGGTTAAGCAAGGTAAAATCGACTTTAAGGTAGATAAATTTGGTATCGTTCACACATCGATTGGTAAGGTGTCTTTTGCTCCAGAGGCAATCGCAGAGAATGCTATCGAGTTCGTACAAACGCTCATCAAATTGAAACCCGCTGTAAGCAAGGGTACCTATATCAAGAGCATTTATCTTTCCAGTACAATGAGTCAGGGTATTAAGATTGACCCAAAATCTATTGAGTAATTTATTTAATCGAGACAAGTATGAAGAAGGAAGATAAAAACGCCATTATTGCTTCATTGCAAGAGCAGTTGGGTCAATACTCACACTTCTATCTCACAAACATTGAAGGTTTGAATGCAGAGAAGACCAGTGAGTTGCGCCGTGCTTGCTTCAAGCAAGATGTAAAATTGCTTGTAGCTAAGAACACTTTGCTGCAAAAGGCACTTGAGGCTAAGGGCATCGATGCTCAGATTTTTGCTGCTCTGAAAGGTAACACCGCTTTGATGTTGTCAAACACAGGTAATGCACCTGCTAAGCTCATCAAGGAATTTACCAAGAAAGAGAAAAATAAAGAAGAGGCTAAGCCACAGTTGAAGGCTGCTTACGTAGAGGAAACCGTATACGTAGGTGCACAAAACTTGGATTTCTTGGCAACTATCAAGTCCAAAAACGAACTCATTGCAGACCTTGTTGCTTTGCTCCAATCTCCTGCAAAGAACGTCGTTTCAGCACTCCAATCAGGTGCTACTACCATCCACGGTGTTTTGCAAACGCTGGGTGAACGCGCTGAGTAATCAGCAACAAAAATAAAACGTTGCCCGAAGGAATACCGAATGGATACCGAAAGGGGCACAATAACTAACATTAAAAAATTAACACTTTAAAATTATACAACAATGGCAGATTTGAAAGCTTTTGCTGAACAATTAGTAAACCTTACAGTTAAGGAAGTAAACGAACTCGCTCAAATTTTGAAAGAGGAGTATGGTATCGAACCAGCAGCTGCTGCAGTAGCAGTAGCAGCACCTGCAGCAGGTGGCGACGCTCCTGCAGCTGAGGAGAAAACATCATTTGATGTTGTTTTGAAATCAGCTGGTGCACAAAAGTTGCAAGTAGTTAAGGCAGTTAAAGAGCAAACTGGTCTTGGCTTGAAAGAGGCTAAGGACATCGTAGACGCTGCTCCTGCAACTGTTAAAGAAGGTGTAGACAAAGCTACTGCTGAGGCTCTCAAGAAAGCTCTTGAGGAGGTAGGTGCTGAGGTAGAGTTGAAGTAATACCCACTGACCTAATAACGGTAGGTTTAGACCCTGAAAAGGGGTCTAAACCTTTTTCTCTGAATAGAGGGGAATATTGAAAAAATGTTAAATACTGATAATATTGCAGCGGTTCTGATTAACAATTATTAAATTACAGAACCATCTATTTAGGTCTAAATAATTCATTATCAGGCATTTTAATTATTCCAGAAACTAACTAATTTATAAAATAAATGGCAAAGCAAAACAAAACCCAGCGAATCAATTTCTCGGCAATGCAAAAGCAGATGCCTTATCCTGATTTTCTGGAGATTCAATTGAAGTCCTTCCATGACTTCTTCCAAATGGATTCTACTCCTGAGGTACGTCACAAGGAAGGTTTGTTCAAAGTTTTTTCTGAGAATTTCCCTATTGAGGATACTCGAAAGAACTTCCGACTTGAGTTCATGGACTATCACATTGATCCTCCTCGTTATTCGATTGAGGAGTGCTTGCTCCGTGGATTGACCTATTGTGTGCCTTTGAAGGCAAAGTTGTTTTTGACCTGTACTGACCCAGATCACGAGGATTTTGAGCCTGTGATGCAGGATGTATTCTTGGGAACCATCCCATACATGACACCTAAGGGAACGTTCGTGATCAACGGTGCTGAGCGTGTGGTAGTAAGCCAGTTGCACCGTTCACCAGGTGTGTTCTTCGGTACTTCGGTTCACTCTAATGGTACCAAGCTCTATTCAGCTCGTATCATCCCATTCCGTGGTTCATGGATTGAGTTTGCCACCGACATCAACCGCGTGATGTATGCTTATATCGATCGTAAGAAGAAATTGCCTGTGACAACATTGTTGCGTGCCATCGGCTTCGAGAGCGATAAGGACATCTTGGATTGCTTCGGACTGGCTGAGGAGATCAAATGTACACAAGAGAACTTGGAGGCTGCTGTAGGACGCACTTTGGCAGGTAATGTGTTGAAAGCTTGGACCGAGGACTTCGTAGATGAGGATACTGGCGAGGTGGTAACTATCGAGCGTAATGAGGTTATCCTTGAGCGTGAGACAGTCTTGACAGAGGAACTCTGCGAGATGATCTTGGAGTCAGGTACTAAGACTATCCTCTTGCACAAGGATGAGAACAACGAGGCAGAGTACTCTATCATCTTCAATACATTGCAAAAGGATCCATCGCAATCTGAGAAAGAGGCTGTGCTTTATATCTATCGTCAGTTGCGCAACTCTGAGCCTGCAGATGATGCTACAGCACGCGAGGCAATTCAGAACCTCTTCTTCTCTGAGAAGCGTTACGATTTGGGCGAGGTAGGACGCTACCGTATCAATCGCAAATTGCAAATGGATATTCCAGCGGAAACTCGCACCTTGACCAATACAGATATTATTGAGATTATCAAGTACTTGGTACAACTCATCAACTCCAACGCGGAGGTGGATGATATTGACCACTTGTCTAACCGTCGTGTTCGTACCGTAGGAGAGCAACTCTATAACCAATTTGGTATTGGTCTTGCGCGTATGGCTCGTACTATCCGCGAGCGTATGAACGTGCGCGACACAGAGGTCTTTACTCCTACTGACCTTATCAATGCTAAGGCTATCTCCAGCGTTATCAATTCGTACTTTGGTACCAACGCTCTGTCTCAGTTCATGGACCAACAGAACCCATTGGCTGAGATCACCCACAAGCGTCGTATGTCAGCACTTGGTCCTGGTGGTTTGAGCCGTGACCGTGCTGGTTTCGAGGTGCGTGACGTACACTATACTCACTATGGTCGTTTGTGTCCTATCGAGACTCCTGAAGGTCCAAACATTGGTCTTATCTCTTCTCTCTGTATCTATGCTAAGATTAACAACCTTGGTTTTATCGAGACACCATACCGCAAGGCAGAGAATGGCGTAGTGGATTTGGATAACGACCATATCGTATATATGACTGCTGAGGACGAGGAGAATGCTACTGTGGCACAAGGTAACGCACCATTGGATAAGAATGGTAAATTCATCCGTACAAAGGTTAAAGCGCGTTACGAGGCAGACTTCCCAGTGGTAGCTCCTTCTGAGGTAGATTTGATGGACGTTTCGCCATCGCAAATTGCTTCTATCGCTGCTGCGTTGATTCCATTCTTGGAGCATGATGATGCTAACCGTGCGTTGATGGGATCAAACATGATGCGCCAGGGTGTTCCATTGTTGCGCAGCGAGGCTCCTATCGTAGGTACAGGTATCGAGGGTCAATTGATTCGTGACTCTCGTACACAAATCATGGCAGAGGGCAATGGTACTGTCACCTATGTGGATGCTGACAAGATTGTGATTAAGTATGACCGTAGCAAGGAGGAGGACTTTATCTCCTTTGAGTCTGCGGAGAAAGAGTATAAGTTGCCTAAGTTCCAACGTACTAACCAAAATACCACTATCGACCTTCGTCCTACTGTACGCAAGGGTGATAAGGTGACCAAAGACCAAATATTGTCAGAGGGTTATTCTACTGAGAATGGTGAGTTGGCATTGGGTAAGAACTTGAAGGTAGCATATATACCTTGGAAGGGTTACAACTACGAGGATGCTATTGTACTCAGCGAGCGTATTGTGCGCGAGGATATGTTTACTTCTGTCCATGTGGTAGAGCAACTATTGGAGGTTCGCGAGACTAAGCGTGGTATGGAGGAGTTCACTGCTGATATTCCTAATGTAAGCGAAGAAGCAACCAAGGATTTGGACGAGAACGGTATTATTCGTATTGGTGCTCACATCAATCCAGGTGATATCATCGTAGGTAAGATTACACCTAAGGGTGAATCGGATCCTTCTCCAGAGGAGAAATTGCTGAAGGCTATCTTTGGCGATAAGGCAGGTGATGTGAAGGATGCTTCGCTCAAGGCAAGTCCATCATTGAGCGGTGTGGTAATAGACAAGAGCCTCTACAAGCGTGCTATGAAGGATCGCAAACAAAAGTTGGAGGACAAAGAGACTATGGCTAAGTTCGATGCTGCATTTGCTGTGAAAGCGGCTGAACTGAAAGCATTGTTGGTAAGCAAGTTGGTAACTCTCTTGGATGGCCATACCTCTGCAGGTGTATATGACCATATCAATACAGAGGTTATTGCCAAAGGTTTGACCTTCACTGAGGAACGTTTGAAAGACTTGGATTATACCGCACTTATGTTGGCTAACTGGACAGCTGATGAGCATGTGAATGCCTTGGTAGGTCAATGTATTATGAACTACATCGCTAAGCACAAAGAGCTAGATGCTCAACTCAAGCGCGATAAGTTCAACTTGACCATTGGTGATGAGTTGCCAAACGGTATTGTACAAATGGCTAAGGTATATATCGCTAAGCGTCGTAAAATCCGCGTAGGTGATAAGATGGCGGGTCGCCACGGTAACAAGGGTATCGTAAGTAAGATTGTTCGCGTAGAGGATATGCCATTCTTGGCTGACGGTACACCTGTAGATATCGTATTGAACCCACTGGGTGTGCCTTCTCGTATGAATATTGGTCAGATCTTCGAGGCTGTCCTCGGTTGGGCAGGTAAGGAATTGGGCGTTAAGTTCGCTACTCCTATCTTCGATGGTTGCACCATGGATGACCTCAACGAGTGGACAGACAAAGCAGGTATCCCACGTGCAGGTAAGACTCAACTCTACGATGGTGGTACAGGTGAAGCATTCGACCAAATGGCTACCGTAGGTGTTACCTACTTTATGAAGCTTGGTCACATGGTCGATGATAAGATGCACGCCCGTTCTATCGGTCCTTACAGTTTGATTACCCAACAACCACTTGGTGGTAAAGCACAGTTCGGTGGTCAGCGTTTCGGTGAGATGGAGGTTTGGGCACTTGAGGCACACGGTGCTGCCCATATCCTACAAGAGATCTTGACCGTGAAGTCAGATGATGTTACAGGTCGTGCACGCACATATGAGGCTATCGTGAAGGGCGAACCAATGCCTACTCCAGGCTTGCCTGAGTCGCTCAATGTGTTGTTGCATGAGTTGCAAGGTCTTGGTCTATCAATCACAATGGAATAAAATTCAAGAATTATGGCTTTTAAACAAGATAATAAGAAAAACGGTTTTACCCGTATCTCTATTGGCTTAGCATCGCCAGATGAGATTATGCGTATCAGTTCGGGTGAGGTACTCAAACCTGAGACAATCAACTATCGTACCTACAAACCTGAGCGTGATGGCCTATTCTGCGAACGCATCTTTGGTCCAACCAAGGACTACGAGTGCCATTGCGGTAAGTACAAACGTATCCGCTACAAAGGCATCGTCTGCGAGCGTTGTGGTGTAGAGGTTACTGAGAAGAAAGTGCGCCGCGAGCGTATGGGACATATCCGATTGGTAGTGCCTGTTACCCACATATGGTACCTCCGCTCATTGCCATCTAAGATGGCTGCGTTGCTTGGTGTTCCTACCAAGAAGTTGGATTCTGTCGTTTACTACGAGAAGTATATCGTATTACAAGCTGGTGTATTGGCAGGTCAAGAGATTGATGATGAGATAGTAGCAGATAAGATGCTCTTGGATGAGGATCAATACATCGAATTGTTGAGCCGTCTGCCAGAGGATAACCAACAATTGGAAGATACCGATCCTGATAAGTTCATCGCACAAATGGGTGCTGAGGCTATCGAGAAACTGTTGCAAAAACTCGACCTCGATGCTTTGAGTTACGAATTGCGTGACCGTGCTAATGCAGACACCTCTATGCAACGCAAAGCTGAGGCTTTGAAGCGATTGCAAGTGGTAGAGAACTTCCGTGCAAGCAAGGGTCGTAACCTTCCTGAGTGGATGATCCTGCACGTGATTCCAGTTACTCCTCCAGAGCTCCGTCCACTCGTTCCGCTGGATGGTGGTCGTTTCGCGACATCTGACCTCAATGATCTCTATCGCCGCGTGATCATTCGTAACAACCGTCTGAAACGCTTGGTTGAGATTAAGGCTCCAGATGTGATTCTCCGCAATGAGAAACGTATGTTGCAAGAGGCTGTAGATTCACTCTTCGATAATAGCAAAAAGACTACTGCTATCAAGTCAGACGCTAACCGTCCTTTGAAATCACTCTCTGATTCGCTCAAGGGTAAACAAGGTCGTTTCCGTCAAAACTTGCTGGGTAAGCGTGTGGACTATTCTGCACGTTCAGTAATTGTCGTAGGTCCTGAGCTCAAGATGCACGAGTGCGGTTTGCCAAAGGATATGGCAGCTGAGCTCTACAAACCATTTATCATCCGCAAGCTCATTGAGCGCGGTGTGGTGAAGACGGTTAAGTCTGCTAAGAAGATTATTGACCGCAAGGAACCTATCATCTTTGATATCCTTGAGCATGTAATGAAGGGTCACCCAGTGCTCTTGAACCGTGCTCCTACTTTGCACCGTCACGGTATCTTGGCCTTCCAACCTCGTATGATTGAGGGTAAGGCTATTCAGTTGCACCCACTGGCTTGTGCTGGTTTCAACGCTGACTTCGATGGTGACCAAATGGCGGTGCACTTGCCACTGTCTAACGAGGCTATCCTTGAGGCACAGCTCCTCATGCTTGGTTCACACAATATCCTTGACCCTGCCAACGGTAACCCTATTACCGTACCATCGCAGGATATGATTCTTGGTCTGTACTATATTACTAAGGATCGTGCGGGTGCTAAGGGCGAGGGCTTGACCTTCTACTCTCCAGAGGAGTGTGAGATAGCGCTCAACGAGGGTAAGGTGGATATGCACGCTATCGTTAAGGTGCGTATCACGGACCAACGTACAGGTGAGACCTCTCTTGTAGAGACTACTCCTGGTCGTATCCTCGTGAACTACTATGTACCAAGCGAGGTAGGCTATAAGAACGTTACCCTCGGCAAGAAAGCCGTTAAAGAAATCATTACTGATGTGATTAAGACATGCGGTGTGGCTCGTACAGCTAAGTTCTTGGATGAGATTAAGGACCTCGGTTATAAGATGGCGTTCAAGGGCGGTCTTAGCTTCAACCTCAACGATATTCTTATCCCTGAGGAGAAAGCAGAGTTCGTGGCTAAGGGTAACCAAGTCGTTGAAGAGGTGACAGGACTCTATATGGAGGGTCTCATGACCGACAACGAGCGTTACAACAAGGTCGTAGCTGCTTGGGGTGAAGTGGATACACAGGTGACCAATGTCCTGATGAAGCACATGAAGGAGGCTGACCAAGGTTTCAACTCTGTGTTTATGATGATGGACTCTGGTGCCCGTGGTTCTAAGCAGCAGATTAAGCAGCTGGCTGGTATGCGTGGTCTGATGGCTAAACCTCAGAAGGCGGGTGTGACCGATAGTCGTCAAACTATTGAGAACCCTATTCTTTCTAACTTTAAGGAAGGTTTGAGTGTGTTGGAGTACTTTATCTCTACCCACGGTGCGCGTAAGGGTCTTGCCGATACAGCGTTGAAGACTGCCGATGCGGGTTACCTGACACGTCGTCTGGTGGACGTATCGCACGATGTGATTATCACTGAGACAGACTGTGGTACCTTGCGTGGTTTGACAGCTCGTGCTATTAAGCAAAACGATAATGTGGTGGCTACACTCACCCAACGTATTTTGGGTCGTGTTAGCGTACATGATATTTATGACTTCGCAGGCAACTTGATTGTGGCAGCTGGCGAGGAGATTCGCGAGGCAGCATGCGAGGCTATTGAGGCAGCAGGTATCGAGGCCGTTGAGATTCGTTCTGTACTCACTTGCGAGGCTAAACAAGGTGTCTGCGCTAAGTGCTATGGCCGTAACTTGGCGAGCCGTAAGATGGTACAAAAGGGTGAGGCTGTCGGTGTGATTGCAGCGCAAGCCATTGGTGAGCCTGGTACACAGTTGACATTGCGTACCTTCCACTCGGGTGGTGTCGCTGGCAATGCAGCAACACAAAACACCTATGCGCTTACACAAACTGGTCGCGTAGAGATCGACGAACTCCGTACTATCACCACTGAGGCTGGCGAAGTGATTGTTGTTAGTCGTCTTAACGAGATGCGCCTTGTGGATGAGAATACAGGTGTGGTACTTACAACCTTCAATATCCCTTATGCTTCTAAGCTCTTCGTTACTCCTGGTGAGGTTTATGAGAAAGGTACACAGGTCTGCGAGTGGGATCCATATAAGGCTACATTGATTATTGAGCAAGCAGGTCGCTTGCAATATAGCGATGTGATCGAGGGTGTTACTGTTAAGACCGAGATTGATGACCAAACAGGTAAGAAAGAGGTTTCTATTATCGAAACCAAGGAGCGTACCAAGATGCCTCAAGCGCATATTATAGACGCTGAGGGCAATACATTGCGTACCTACAACCTCCCTGTTAAGGCATTGCTCGTACATGCAGATGGTGCTGATGTCAAGGTGGGTGATTCGCTCTTCACACAAACCCGTTCGTTCGGTACTGCGGGCGATATTACCGGTGGTCTTCCACGTGTTACCGAGCTCTTTGAGGCACGTAACCCATCTAACCCTGCTATTGTGGCTGAGATTGATGGTGAAGTATCCTTCGGACGCATCAAACGTGGTAACCAAGAGGTGTCTGTGACCTCTAAGTTGGGCGAGGTGAAGTCTTATCTCATTCCATTGAGTAAGCAAATCCTCGTGCAAGAAGGCGATTATGTACGTGCGGGTGTGGCTCTCTCTGATGGTGCTATTACTCCTAACGATATTTTGGCCATCCAAGGTCCTACTGCGGTACAAGATTACATCGTGAATGAGGCACAAGCCGTTTACCGTATGCAGGGTGTGGAGATCAACGATAAGCACTTTGAGATTATCGTTCGCCAGATGATGCGTAAGGTAGAGATCCAAGACGCAGGTGATACACGCTACCTTGAGAAGCAAATCGTAGACAAACGTGACTTCCTTGAGGAGAACGACCGCATCTGGGGCAAGAAAGTAATTGTGGATGCAGGTGATAGCGAGACACTGAAAGCAGGTCAAATTGTTACTGCGCGCCGTCTCCACGATGAGAACTCATCGCTCCGCCGTAAGGATAAGAAACTCGTTACCGCCCGTGAGGCTACATGTGCTACAGCAAGTCAAATCTTGCAAGGTATCACTCGTGCTGCTTTGGGTACCAAGTCCTTTATGTCTGCGGCTTCCTTCCAAGAGACCACTAAGGTGCTCAACGAGGCAGCTATCCAAGGTAAGGTGGACTACTTGGACGGTATGAAGGAGAACGTTATCTGCGGTAACTTGATTCCTGCGGGTACAGGTCTTCGTGAGTTCCAACATGTGTCTGTACACAATGCAGAGGAGTATGCTGCTATCCAAGCAGCTCGCGCTGCGGCTGCAGAGGCACAACTTCGCCAACAAGAGGAATTGTAATCCATCGCTATAGAGGATGTTGTTTCAATCATCCTCCGCGAAATATCAAAACTATCCAGCCCGTGGGTTGGATAGTTTTTATTTTACCAAATTTTGCTAAAAATTCGCAAAAACTTTGCTTAATTCAAAAAAATGTAGTACCTTTGCGGTCGAAAGTCCAACGCTGGGTTTAGAGGGAGGGAAGTGTCTCCTCTCGGAAAGCCAATTTTTTGACCCAAAGACCCCAGTCGTGGCTTTCAGGACATATTAAAAAGGCGTTTATTGACGCTCTGTTCTGACGTTATGAAACTTCGCAACTTTCAAATCAGTTTCGGAACTTAGCAACGATAGATGTCCTACGGGATATAGATGATCCCTCTGTGCCTATTTGGTACGTTGTTTGCGTATATACATATGCGCACACGCGTACCTTAACTATGTAGCACGGAGAATGTTTATATTCGGCGTGGGCTTCGCGTTGTTGTTCTAAACTGATAGGCAATGCGAAGGCCTCATAACGTGGAACGACAACAGTCGGAATCCACGTTTTTTGTATGCCTATATGTATAATGCAAAAAGAATATAAACTACTAATCATTAACCCATAAAACAATAATCGTATGAAAAAAGTACTATTTCTCGCGATGGCAATGCTGGTAGCATGCTCCGCAAGTTTTGCACAAGATGCAAAAGAAATCATGAAAGAACGCAAAACTGTTCAAAAAATGGCAAAGCAGGAACTGGCTGCTAAAGTGGACAAAGCCACTAAGAAAGAAGCTAAACGCCTCGCCAAAGAAGGCTGGGGCGTTTCACCTGGTGCACTTCCATTGGAGAAGCAATTGCAACGCTCATATGAGATGGAATACCAATACGATGATATGGGCTTCCCCAAATACATTATGGCTAATGCGCAATCTATTGCAGAGAATTACGATGCTGCCAAAACAACTGCTACTTCTTTGGCAATTACTAATCTTGCAGGACAAATTCAAACTGAAGTGGCTGCATTGATAGAAAACACAGTTGCTAACCAACAACTTGCAGCTGAAGATGCAGTCAGTATTTCTGAGACAGTCATGTCAAGCAAGAATCTCATTAGCCAATCAATAGGTCGCACTATTGTAGTAGTAGAATGTTATCGCGTTTTGAAAAATAAGAACCGCGAAGTAATGGTGCGCATTGCCTATAATGGTGAAATGGCAAAAGAGGCAGCCAAGAAAGCAGTACGCGAGGAGTTGGAGAAGAAAGGCGAAGAATTGCACGAACAATTAGATAAAGTACTTGGTTTCTAATGAAACACACTATTTGTGCGATATTATTTGTGCTTTTTGCAATAACGATACAAGCACAACGCGTAACTACTGTTTGTGGAGAGTATCGCTATACTGTTCCAGGCGAGATACCATTGAACCGTGCCAAACAAATTGCCATTGACAAAGCACGTAATGAAGCTATTGCCAATGAGTTTGGACAAGTAGTTTCACAATCCACCACAACAACGATTCACACTTCGGACACGAAGTCCGAAATACAATCGGATAGTTATGCTTCTACTGAATCCAAAGCGATTTGGTTGAGCGATACGAAAGAGCCCGAAGTAAGCATTGCATATGAAAATGATGTGATGGTGATTACTGCTTCCGTTTGTGGAAAAGTACGTGAATTACAAACAGCAGAGGTGGAGTTAAAGATGCAAGTACTCAACAATGGTTTTGAATCTGATCGATTTAGGAGCGGTGATAGAGTTTCAGTTTTGTTCAAATCACCCGTATCAGGATATGTTGCGATCTTCTTCCGTGATGACAATGCTGGTATAATCTCTTGTATGTTGCCTTACGAGAATGAAGATGGTACTGCACGAGAAGCGAAAAGTAATAAAGAATATATTTATCTCTCTACCGCTGACCCTATCTATCCCTATCAAGAGGAAACGATTTTGGTGACAGAAAAGACGGTAGAGTTTGATACATTTATTCTTGTCTTTTCCAAAGAAGCATTTTCTATGCCAGCTTCGGATATGGGAGAGTTTGTTCCCGAATTGTCAGTAGAGGACTTCCAAAAGTGGTTACGCAAAAATCGCATCAATGATGAAACGATGCAAACAATAGAAAAATCAATTCAAATACACAAATAAAACGATTATGAAAAAGAAATTATCTCTTCTTTTAATTGCCTTGATGACAATAGGGCAAGTATTCTCAACAGAAAGAGCAAGTATCTATCTGCTAAGACCTTTTGATTTCGGCGCTGCAATGGCAGCCGTTTATGGTGGTAAAAAGTACTATCAAATGCAACACTGGATTGATATTGATGGCCATAAATTTGGTGTAGTCTCTTCTTTGCAATGTTTTAAGATTGAAGTTCAGCCTGGTACTCATACAATTACAGGTTATGTCGGAAATGCGCCATACGAAGATGTCAAAATTAAACAACCAGATTATTCGATTACTGTCAATGCAAGTGCTGGCGAAAACTATTACATACGTATTGATGAAAAGAAATTTCAAATAGAACAGATAAATCAAAAAAAGTATCAAAAAGAACAAGCAGGAAAAAATCCTATACAGTATGCTGGGTTTGTATCATTTATAGATGAAAAATTTTACACACAAGATGGAAGACGCATAGATGAAGAAACGGGAAAAATCATAGAAGATGAGCAAACACAATCAGCACAGGATCAGCTACCCCTAACCACAAAAAAAGAAATTATTACATCTGATGTAGATCAAAACATTCCTCAAAGTAACAAGAAATCAGAAGATACATATGCTTTGATTATTGCTAACGAAGATTATCAATTTGTGGATGATGTGAATTTTGCAGCACACGATGGCGAGGTATTCAAAGAGTATTGCATCAAGACATTGGGTATTCCAGAACGCCAAATTCGTTACTGTGCCAATGCTTCGTATGGTGTCATTTCAGGCGGCGTAGATTGGCTGAAATATGCGCTCAATAACTTCGAGGGGTGCAAAGCCATTGTGTATTACTGTGGTCATGGTATTCCAGATGAGAAAACAGGTGATGCATATATCATTCCTGTGGATGGAAAGGGTACAAACACTACTACTTGCTATAGCTTGAATACGCTTTATACCACATTAGCAAATACCAAAGCATCAAACATCACTTACTTTATGGATGCTTGTTTTACTGGTGCAAACAAAGAGGGTAGTATGCTGGTTGCTGCTCGTGGTGTAGCTCGCGAAGCAAAGAAAGAAGTGTTGGAAGGTAAATCAGTTGTCTTCTCAGCATCAAGCGGTGATGAGACTGCTATGACCTATCCAGAGAAAGGACACGGATTGTTTACGTATTTCTTGCTGAAGAAATTGCAAGAGACACAGGGTAATGTATCTTTTTCTGATTTAGCAAATTACATCAATAAGAATGTGAAGAAAGAAGCGTTCTTAATCAATGAGAAACCTCAAACTCCTGTAGTCGCAACAAGTACAGCAGCAAGCAGCACTTGGGAAACCATGACACTGAAATAAAGTCGTTTTCGCCAATTGCTCATTGAGACTGAAACTAAAATTCCTAATCCGCATAATTGGTTCGTATTGAGTCAATTATGTGGATTTTGTTTGAAAAATAAACGAAAATTGTATGTCTTGTCCTGAAATAAGTAGACACTAAAAAGTGTCATTATGAAGTACAAATTTACTAAAACGGACAGAATGCGTATTGTCCATGAGTACGAAACAAGTGATTTAACTTATGCAGAATTAGCTAAGAAGTACGGTCTTTC
>JAZOOG010000018.1:0-20083 GCA_045654945.1 Paludibacteraceae bacterium | reverse complement strand
ATACCGTATATATATTACGCGCGCAAGCACATATTAGAAACGGAAGTGTGCAAATGCACGGTTAGCCTCTGCCATGCGGTGCATATCCTCTTTACGCTTGAACGCACCACCTTGGTTATTAAACGCATCCATGATCTCTGCTGCAAGTTTCTCAGCCATTGAGTGGCCACCACGCTTGCGAGCGAAGAGGATCATATTCTTCATTGAAATAGACTCCTTGCGGTCAGCGCGGATCTCAGTTGGCACTTGGAAGGTTGCACCACCGATACGCTTTGACTTAACCTCTACCAAAGGAGTAATGTTGCTAAGAGCTTGTTTCCAAATCTCGAGAGCTGTTTGCTCGCTTTTCATTTTGTTGGTAACAATCTCCAAAGCGGTGTAGAATACGCCGTATGCAGTATTCTTCTTACCGTCGAGCATAAGGTGGTTCACAAATTTTGCCACCATCACCTCGCCAAACACTGGATCTGGCAGGATAACTCGTTTTTTTGGTTTTGCTTTTCTCATTGTTGTTTGTTTTGTTTTTTGTTGATTGTCTTAACTTCAGCAGGTTTCTTCAGCCTCTCGCCTTTAGCCTTTAGCCTCTCGCCTCAAGAACTTACTCCACCCTACTTACTCAACCGATCAACCCATTAATAATCTGTCCCATCGTATGGAACTTTTAGTTAGTTTTGTCAGAATGACCCTGCCTTTAGCCTTTCGCCTCATAGCCTCATTGCCTACAAAGCGAGCCCACAGGGCGTGCAGCTTTACTTCTTAGCTTTAGGACGCTTAGCGCCATATTTGCTACGACGTTGCAAGCGGTTAGCTACACCAGCGGTATCCAATGTACCACGAACGATGTGGTAACGTACACCTGGGAGGTCTTTTACACGGCCACCACGCACCATTACGATGCTGTGCTCTTGCAAGTTGTGACCCTCACCTGGGATGTAAGCGTTCACCTCCTTTTGGTTTGTCAAGCGAACACGTGCTACTTTACGCATAGCAGAGTTTGGCTTCTTAGGAGTTGTTGTGTAAACGCGTACACAAACGCCACGACGTTGTGGGCAGCTGTCCAATGCTGGAGACTTGCTCTTGTCGATAAGTTCTGCTCTTCCTTTTCTAACTAATTGTTGAATTGTAGGCATTTTAAACTTTTAATTTTGGTTAATAATTTATGTTAATTTAAACTTGTTAGTTTTCTTTCGTTTTATACTTTGCTCCCCTCGCTTCCCCCTATCAACCTCTCCCTTTTCTCCCCCTTGCCGCTCGCGATGTTGGCGAGCGGAATTGTTGTTTAAGTTGTCTTTATAACACCCACCCGCGTACACGCGCCGCGAAAAAGCATGCAAAGGTACTACTTTTTTCTGACATGGGCAAGTTTTTCTGCCTAAAAGTTACACTTTTGTTGCATTTTCCGCCCTAAAAATCAAAATTGCTAAACTGACTTTGCAAAATCCACCCCATTTTCCATTCTAACTCTCCACTCATCCAATCACTTACAAACTTTTTCAACACCCCACTTTTCCCCCTTCAATTCTTTCCCACTCCTCCCTACTATTTCCTTCTCATTTTTCCCTCATTTTCCCTCTCCCACCTCCCTTCATTTCCCATCTCATTCCACCCCTCATTTCCCTTCTCATTCCTCCTCTCACACCACCGGTTCTGCCCTCGGCATTTTCACCGTGTCGTTCCCCGCCACCGGTTCTGTCCTCGGCGCTTTCCCGCCGAGTATCTTGCACCCCCATTGGCTGTTCTGTCCTCGGCATTTTCACCGAGTCGTTCCCCGCCACCGGTTCTGTGCTCGGCGGTGGTCCGCCGAGTATCTTGCACCCCCCTTGGCTGTTCCGCTCTCGGCATTTTCACCGAATTGTTCCCCGCCACCAGTTCTGTCCTCGGCGGTGGTCCGCCGAGTATCCCCAGCCTCTACGCCTCTACACTCTACACCCTACACTTTACACCCTACGCCCTACACTCTACACCCTACGCCCTACACCCTACACTAAAAACACCAAAACACCCACTTTTCCCCACAAAATCACCCCTTTTCCCAATAAAAATCAACTTTTTCCCTCAAATATTTGCTCATTTCCAAATAATTATGTAACTTTGCGGGCTGTTTTGAAAATATAAACATATTGGCACATTTTTTGATTGAACGATTATACTAATAAATCTGATATGAAGAAGACAAAACTAACAGAAGTGAAAGAGCCAAAGAAGATTGCAAAAAGATGGCTCGAATCATTGAAAACGCAAGGTAGTATTGTTATTAACGACCCTGCGTTTGCATGAGATATTTACTGATCGTTTCCCTTTTTACAGAAAACAAGGCTTAGATTTAATTTTCAATACTAAATAACTACCCCACCCCTCATGCCCCGCACGCCCCACATAGAATCTTCGATTTCTACCCTCCAAAACTGGGGGGGGTATTTGCGTGTCAGCGTATTAGATAATCCCTCAGACAAGATATTTCGCGCGTTGTCGTGGCTTTTAGCTGCGACATCTGCTTTTGTGTGTGCTGTTGGCGGTTCATCCCTCGGCGGTGGTCCGCCGAGTATCCCCTACCTCTACACTCTACGCCCTACACCCTACACCTTACACCCTACACTTTACCCCCTATCTGCCCCTTATCTCCATCGAGACCTCATCGTGACCTCATCGTGACCTCATCGAGACCTCATCAACTGATAACCGAGGGAACATTAAGAGAAACAGATACTTTTGGTATAACGTGGTTCACACCACCACCCTTTAAACATTAAAACGTCGAAACAATTGAAACTAATATATTAATTTTTAAACTTATAAATCAAATTTTTATGAAAAAATCAATCTTCTTATTTTTCGCAGCCATCCTCTGTGCGATGACGGCGAATGCTGCCTACTATTATCGAGGTAATCAGAATAGCTGGGGAGCAACAGAAATGACCTTGAGTACTGACGGAATGTACTCTTATTTTTCTGCCAAAAGTTATAAAGATAATGGCAATCAAAATAATAATTTCAAGATTGCTAAGACTACTGAAGGATGGGATTATAATGCCGATTATCTAAGTTCTGGTTTTTATGGAACTAATGTGACTAATATGGGGAAATGGGATGGTGATAATTGTGGAATATATCACGATAAGGCGTACTATGTTATTGTTTATCACCCAAACACACTTGTTAATACAACATCAAAACCCAAGATCTGTGCATCAACTACCTTGCCTGAGTTGGAGATTTATCTGAAACACCCATGGAACGGTGGAGATTGGACTTATAATAAGGCTACAAATAACGGAGATGGAACCTACACATATGTGAACAAATATGGTAATGCTGGAGTAAATTGGTGTGTGTTTAACAATGGTAGTGGTGAAACATATGTTAGCAATCCAACTTTAGAAGGTAATCCTGTAACTGGAGATATGTGCAACTTTGTGTTTAACTTGGCTAATAAAACCATTACTATCACCAAGCAAGTTACTAAAAACCTTGGAGATATCACTATCACCATGAACTGCAACCAACAACCTAATATTTATTTTTGGGATGTTGAAGGCAAGACTTGTGCAGAGTGGCCAGGTGAAGCTATGGAAGCAGCAGGTACAAACACTTACACTTATAAATTCACAAATGTAGATTTAGATCTTGGTGTAAATTACAAAATTACATTGAAGAAAGTTAATGAAAACGAATGGGCAACTGGTGACTTGCACACAACTGCAGACGTAACTCATAGCGTAGCTGATTTGAATATTCCTCAAGTAGCTGTAATGGGTGTTAATAACTGGGATGAAGGTGATAAAATGACTGTTTCAAATGATTACCTAAGTGCTTCTGTTACTCTTACTCTAAACGAAATAAAAAAATATGATCTTAAACTGAAAATCGGCGAAGATTGGAAGGGTCATAAAGATCAAAACCATATTACGCGTGCTGCAACATCATCTGTTTTTAAAGATAATGATGATAATGGTAGTGTAGATGTAGATTATCCGGGTGATTATGTTTTCACTTACACTTACAAAACTCAAACTTTAGAGGTTACTTACCCAGAACTTCCTACTCCAGAATACAAGGACATCACTATCCAAGTGTATGCAAAACAAGTTCCTAACATCTGGTGGTGGAATGGTGGCGACCAATGCGCTGATGCTGATGATGCATATGATTGGGATACTGCTCCTGCAATGGAAGCTGTTGTTATTGATGGCAATACATGGTATCAAAAAACCTTCAAGGATGTAGACGTTGCACTTGGAGGTATTAAGTTTAAGTTAAAATCTCAGGATCAATCTAGTGGCAGCAACGAATTGCAAACTACTGAAGACAAATGCTATGACGCTCGCGTTATCGCAACTATTACAGAAACCCCATGTGGTCAACTTCCTACAGGCGAAACTCCAAAGGTTACATATAATGTAGAGGTTCCTGCTGGTACTAACACTTGCTATATCGCAGGTGAGATGAATAGTTGGACTCTTACTGAGATGACCAAAGTAGATGACATTCACTACACCATTACAATTGAAGGTGCAACTACTGCTCACAAGTATAAATATTCATCTGGTCCAACTTGGGAATGGGAGGAAGTTATCAGTGGAGACCGCACCTATTCTCCAAACGATGTAGTTACTGCATGGAAAGCCGTTTACGATCCATCTGCTCCTGTTTATGACTACTACATCGCAGGTACACTTGCAGGCGGTTGGAGCGAAAAACAACAAGGTATGACCAAAGAAGGTGATGTTTACAAACATACTTTCACAGAACTTAACTCTGGCACATATGAGTTCAAGATCACTGACGGTCAATTCAACAGTGCAGACGATAACACTCACGAACACACCACCCTCGGTGCTGCATACAAAGAAGTTAGTTATAGCGACGACGGTAACATCAAAATCATTACCGAAGAAGCTATAAATCTCACAGTTATCTTCGACGCTACTGCAGATAAAATCACCTTTGATGGCTTGACCGAGATACCTCAAGGTTGGTATATTATCAGCAATTCAACCAATTGGGAAATAATAACCGACGGAACTCAATCATTGCAACCAGTTGCGGGAGAAAGCAATAGTTACAAAATCTCACTTAATTTAAACGCTGGTACACATGAGTTGAAAGTATCCAATGAAAAGTCTGAGACATACGGTTATTCTCATATAACTAAGAAAAATTATGACGAGTTGGCTGAAGGAAAGTATAACAATATCAAAATCACTCTCTCTGCACCAGCTACAATTCATCTCACCTTCAACAGCGAAACCAAAGCGATCACCCTTAGTGGAGATTTGACAGAGAATATTACTCCTCTCACCTATACCGTCAAGGTTCCTGCTGGTACAGCAAAATGCTACATCTGCGGTGCTTGGGATTGGAACACTTTCATGGAGATGACTCCAACTGCTAACGCAAATGAGTTTACTATTGACATCGTTGGCGCAACAACTGGTCAAGAATACAAATATACTCGTGGCGAAGGTTGGGAATATGCTGAGGTTAATAACGATGGTTCTACAAGAGCAAACCGCACCTACAATGCAAATGACGTTGTTGAAAAATGGGCAGACATCATCTCTTACGTCCTCATGGGTGTAAATGGAGACTGGACAGATGGTATTGCATTGACACAAAATCCTAACAACTCAAGCGAGTATATGCTCCTTAACCAAACAATTACCCGAGCAACAGATGCAATCAAAGTAGTTACTCTCACCAACGGTGAAGCAAGCGCATGGTGCGATAATGTGGAGGATGTTAGTGATGCAACATACACAAAAGACGATAGAAGTAACATCGTCCTCGAAGATGGTATCTATGACTTCTACTTCAAAGTAAATGATAACAAAATCTACATTGACCAAACTGCCTACGTACGTAATGTAACCAATACATATGGTACTATCTGCTTGCCATATGCTTCTGCAAGCACATCAGGTGCTACATTCTTCGAGGTTGTCGGTCAAGAAGCGGGCAATGTATATCTCGCGAGCGTTACAGAATTGGAGGCTGGCGTACCTTATATCTTTGAGAAGTCTAATTCTACAACCCAAATCAAAGTTGTTTACACAGGTGAGAAAGCTTCAACTGCTAGTTCATCTAATGGCTTGATTGGTAACTTCACCAATGAAAAAGTTGTTCCTACAGGCAACTATATTCTCTACAGCGGTGCATTCATTCCTGCTGATGGTACAACAAATAAAGTCAATGCTTACCGCGCATATCTTGATTTGTCTGCTGTAACTGGTGGTGCTCCTCAACAAATGCCAGGCCGTCGTTACATCGGTATGGATGTACAGGGCGAGAACATAGAGACTGGTCTTGACAATAACCAATTGCCAATATCCAATATCCAAAAGCTTATCGAGAACGGCCAACTCATCATCATCCGTGATGGCGTTAAGTACAACGTACAAGGACAAGTGATCAGATAAAGACAATATTGACTACCTTTCCGCTCGCTCAACATGGCGAGCGGTGAGGAAGTCTAACAAACACCTCGGCAAGCGCAATGTTGGCGCGCGCAGTTGTTGTTTAAGTTGTCTTCAATAAAAACAAAAACGATTAAATTGTATTTGAAATGAAAAAAGTATATTTAGCGCCTCGCACTGAGGCAATGGAATTGATTGCATCAGCCGTACTCATGGCAAGCCCAGGAGCAAAATTCATCCCTACAGGCGAAGCCGTTAGTGGTGCTTATGGCGACTAATCCTCGTTCATAATCACTCTCATCCGTACAACGAGTTAACGGTCATTTGTACTAACATTTGTACCACGAGTCATTTGGCATTTCATTTGTCTCTTCCACCCAACCGCCCTTTGTGGGGCGGTTGGGTGTATTTACTCAGGCCTTTTTAGAGTATTCTCCATTCTAAAAATATAGAAATATGATTAAAAATACATAATTTATTTGGTGGTATGAAAAAAATATAGTAATTTTGCGCGATCTTAAAGTACAACTTTAAATTAGCGCAAAAATGAACTATGTTTATCGAAGCATTTCTAAGAGTATTCTTGATGCAATTCAGTATTATTCCGTTATTACTATAACAGGACCACGACAAGTGGGTAAGACAACATTGTGCAAAAATCTTTTTCCAGATTATACCTATATCAATCTGGAACATCCTGCGCAACGCACCATAATTGAGCAAGATATAGAAGCCTTTTTTGCAAACTCTAATACCCATCTAATCATCGATGAGGTACACCACCTGCCACAAATGTTATCCTATATCCAAGTGTTAGTCGATGAAAATCCTGATCGTAAATTTATACTGACTGGCAGTAGTAATTTCGCACTCCTACACCAAATAACACAATCCCTTGCAGGTAGAACTGCGCTATTTACCCTTTTGCCTTTTGCGCAAAGCGAATTGTCAGGAACTAAGGATTTATCAACTGACCAGTTGTTATATCAGGGTTTTTATCCTGCCATTTACACAAAAAATACACCTGCAAATATGCTCTATCGCGATTATTATAACACGTATGTAGAGAGAGATATACATCACTTACTCAAAGTCAAAAACCTACAAGCGTTTCAGACTTTTATTCGCCTCTGTGCAGGAAGAGTAGGCAGCGAGTGTAATTTCTCATCTTTATCTAATGATGTGGGGGTATCTGTACCTACAATAACCGAATGGGTGAGTATCCTTCAAGCATCTTATATCGTATGGAAACTGCCACCCTATTTCGCGAATATCAACAAGCGACTCGTAAAGACCCCAAAACTTTACTTCTATGATACAGGACTATTATGCTATCTATTAGGAATTGAAAATGTCCAACAGCTAAAAACCCATCCACTGCGCGGTAGTATCTTTGAAAACATGGTTTTGAACGAAGTGCTGAAAAGTCGATTCAATCAGGGAAAAGACAATAATTTGTGTTTCTATCGCGAGAATAAAGGTGCTGAGGTGGATTTAGTTTCTCCTCAATCTAACAAACTGAGCATAATGGAAATTAAGTCAGCAAAAACATTTACCAAAGATTTTATGCGTGGCATTAAACACTTGGAAGATATATTAGGAGAAGATATAGTGCGTTCATGTGTAGTATATGATGGCGACTTAGAATCTCCTACTTTAATGAGAGGAATATATAATTTCCGAAATATCAGTGATTTTTAGTATTCAAAATACAATAGAAATAGCGCAATCTTAAAGTACAACTTTAAATTAGCGCAATATAATACTATACTCACACCCCACACCTACCGCTATTCTTATCAAACTGACGCTAATATAACTATGTGTAAAGTAGAAGGATATTGGAATATTACTCCAAAGATTAAGCATGTTTCTTTCCCTATTCGTGGAAAGATGGCAGTTAAGTTAGAAGATGGTCGTATAATTATCGTGCCTTTGTCTTCGTTTCCATCAATAAAAAAAGTACCTGTAAAAGATCGTTCAAAATGGTATTTGATGGCTGGCGGAGTAACATAGGACGCTTGTCCTGAAGTAATTCACATTGAACAAATATTAGGTAATTATCAGAATTACCTACACGAAAAAGGATAATAGCAAATATTATTGCTCCTCCTCTGCGGAAAGAGGACAGCCTCCCGCAGAAAAATCCATACCCAACCGCCCCCACAAAGGGCGGTTGGGTGTATTAAATCTCACAGGATTATACGAAAAAATATGCCCTATTGTTGCATATCTGCACAAAAAAGTGTAACTTTGCAGCAAATTTCAGGAAAATGGCATATTAATTGTCATAAACTTTGTAATTATGGACAAAAAGATACTTAATTTTACCATATTCTGCATAAGTAATTTAGCGGAACACCTTAAAATGAATGCCCGTGAAGTGTATCATAAGATGCAACAGGCAGACATCATTTCTTCATATATTGTACCATGCTATGAGGTATTGCACTCATTCCCCAAAGAGTATATTATCGAAGATCTATCTACCTATATGAAAAAGAAAGGAGTTCTCTAATGAAAATGCTATACCATACATCTAATACTATTATCACCAAGCCAGATACTTTGCACTCTCGCAATCATCTTGACTTTGGGTGCGGGTTTTATCTCACCCCGTTATATGACCAAGCAAATAAATATGCTGAACGCTTTTTACGAAGAGGAGATGATGCATACATTAATGTGTATGAAATAGAGGATGACTTAACCGAATTTTCACAAAAAGTGTTTGATGCGTATGATAATGAATGGCTTGATTTCGTAACTGCATGTAGAAAAGGGTTGCCTCATCCAGAATATGATATAATAGAGGGAGGTATCGCTGATGATCAAGTGTTTAATACTATAGATTTGTATTTTGCTGGAATCTATACTTATGAACAAGCTCTTGACCAATTACGTTTCAAACATCCTAATAGACAATTGTGTGTTACTAATCAGAAAATATTAGCAGAGAAATTACACTTTGTAAAATATATTAAACTCTAAATTATCATGCAAGCCAATCCTATCATACTCCAACAAAAATACGCTCGTATTGTGCAGCAATTTGCTGAAAGGCAGGGATATACTTACGAGCAGGCCTTAGGCATGTTCTATGATTCCAAAACATTTGAATTGATAAGCGAAGGTGTTGCCGACATGCATTGTCTAAGTGATGAATATTTAGTTGATGAACTCTGTATAGAATATCACCTATCATAACCCCCATCCTTTACACTTTACACTCTACACCTTACGCATTACACTATCTCCCCAGCCTTTAACCTTTAGCCTATAACCTCTAACCTGCCAAAGGCAGTGTTTTGACGCAGATGCCGTTAGGCAGATGCATAAGCGCTACGAGTAGCGCGTGTCAAAACCGCCGTTCGTTCCGAAGGACTATGATCAGTTCGAAGAACATTTCAAACAGTTCGGTGCGAACGCAGTCATTTTGCAAAACGCAGAAACTATTTGGTGCAACGGCCTGCCAAAGCAGGACGTAAGAGAAATGGACAAAACAATAGCCGCAATGTCACACATTAGTGGCTACTGTTTTGGACATCTATCGGCGATGCCTAAACGAAGTATGGCATCAGCACCAAATATAACCATGAATTGACTATAATTGACAAAAGATTGACGAAAATTGTCTTAAAATCCTAACCTCTGTCATTTTTAAATATTTTTGCAGCAAGCGCAGCGCAGCGTATTTTTGTATAAAACAAAATTCCTTGCATCAACTACGGACGAATGAGACATGCTGTATTCATGCTCTGCAGCACCGCCTCTGCCATCTTCCTCTGTCCCTTCTCATTAGGATGAATACCATCATCGCAGAGATATATCCTATAATTATGCTCTTTGAGCAGTTCACTTGTCACATCTATCCACTGCGCACCCGTGCGTTGTGCGACACGCATCGTTGCTAAGTTATACAACTCATGACCAGACATGATCGTGTTGGTTGAGCCTCCCAACCAACGCATGACATTCGCACGAAAACCTTCTTCCCACTTCTGCGAAAAAAAGGCAAAATATCGCTCAGCATCCATAGGTGGCAAGGATAACACAAGCGGTATCGCCCCCATCGCTTTGATCTTATTAATCACACGCTCATACACCTGTTCAAAAACCTCTAATCTTGTACGAGGAAAGTGTTCTTTCTCAGGAGCTTGAGCAATCTCCTGCCAATTATAATCACTATCATTGCCACCATACTCTATCAATACATATTGTGCATCCTGCAACTTGTCCATATACCTATCTAATATACGCTCACCCGCTTCAATAGTGCAACCCATCTTGCCCAGATTAAGGCACTCTCCACCCAACTTCTCGGCACAGCACTCCACGATACTCTTATCAGCTATAGAATAATGGCAACGTTCCCCCTGAGAACGAAGCAACACACCCTTCATGATTGAATCACCTAAAGCTACAAGTTTCATATTTATCTTATTATTATTTATTTAACATATACCTCCTCAGTTATCCATCTCTTAGTTTGGATAGTTTGAATTTCTCGCGCCCAGCGCGTAGGAGGTTTTCAAAACGTGGTGCAAAATTACTGCCTTTTTGGCACACGGACAAACTTTTGTGATAGTATGGCACAGTTTTTGCTGAAAACGCTTATATAGTGACAAAATATACATATTTGTGACAAAACACACGCACCTAATATTTCGTCACACCAAATAAATTGACTAAATTATGAACAACTCACCTGCTACTTTTCGCAAACTGGGCAACCAACTGCTCTACATATTGGGCATACCCTTGTTCTTCCTTTGCTTCATGCTCATCTACCAACCAACGCATGCCACCGCTCTGCTGAAGATGGGGCAAGAGATGCTGAGTTTCAACACTACCATTATCATGTGTATTCTGCTGGGGGTCATGCTTATCTCGCGCGTACTGATGATGGTACTCTCACACCACCAACTGCGCCTCAACTGGGTACGCTATGTATATTGGGAAATAGCAGAGCTCATCGCCATGAGTATGTTCATGGCACTCTACCTCACACTCATGTACAAAGGTGCGTACCCTTACTTCTACGTCGTAGGGCAGTCGCTATATGCGTTACTTCTTATCTGCATCTATCCCTATGTCATCTTCAACCTATCCATGGCGTATATGGCACAAAAAGAAGAGAACGCTCCATACGACGACTCGCTCATGCGCTTTGTGGACAGCACACAACGTGTCAAACTGATGATTGCTTCCTCCGCAGTGCTGTATATCAAAGCCGAGGAGAACTATGTCCATATCCGCTATATGGAAGGCGACCGACTCAAAGAATACGCGCTACGTGCATCTATGAAGTCCTTAGAGGAACTCATGCACAAGCATGGCCTAATCCGTTGCCAACGCAGCTACTATATCAACCCCCAACATATCAAAGTTCTGCGCCGTGACAAGGAGGGTTTGATTACAGCCGAACTCAATACCCCACAGGCACAAGTCATCCCTGTCTCCCCCCGATACTACGACGAACTGGCCAAATGGCTATAACAACAACGCGCGCAGGTTTCCCTACGCGCGTTGCTGTATAATAAGCACACTATTATTTCTTCTTTTTCTTCATCATCTGCTGACGGTCTGGCGATTGCAACGGACGCAACGCCAAACGCTTCATCATCTCCTCAAACTCAGGAAAGTCACACTTCAACATACCATGCGACAGCACGCTGATGTCATCCTTCAAGCGTTCAATACCTGACTCTTGCTCTCTATTCCATATAGCATTCTTCTGGCGCATACATTGAGCGATATACACAATCATCGATTGTCTTTTCTCCATATCCTCTTCTTTGACCGCCAATTGTACCATGTCTTGTATAATGCGACCATAATTACGCATACGCACGATACTTGTCTTTCTCAAAATACCTTGTTCCATATATCTTTCCTATAAATTATACACTATACACCATACACTTATTTCTTCTTCACCAAATAAATCATCGTTGGATAGTGGTCGCCATAACCATTCTGCCATACGCCACTTTTCACCGTACGGAAAGGTGTACCCTTGTCCTTACCCTCTTGCACGGTCAGGAATGGCTTGTTGAAGATCTGCGACTTCCAATATACCCATTTGCCATCTTCTACCTTAGCATTCATCAGCGGTTCAGAGATAATAATCTGATCAAACAAGTTCCAACTGCCTTGATATGCCAAACTACCTATACCACGGTCCAACTTCTGCCACATAGTATTAAAGAAGCCTTGCTCTGGCACTTCCTCGCGTGTTTTCTTAGCACCTAAAATCACCGCACAACTATTGTTGAATGGGTCATCGTTCAAGTCACCCATGATAATCATCTTGGCACGTGGCTCACGCATATAGATACTATCTGCCACCTGCTTGCAGAGCATAGCTGCCGTATCGCGTGTGGCACGACTGCTCTCCTCACCGCCCGAACGACTGGGCCAGTGATTGATACTAAAGTGCACCTTATCCATCACGATCTTGCGGTTGTCGTCCAACATATAACCCGACACCCACAACTCCAAACGACTTCTCACCACACCACCATCAGCATAGTGCGCTTTCAACTCATAGCCCTTAGGCTGACCTACTGGCTTAAACATTTCGGGGTTGTACAAGAAACCCACATCTATACCACGACGGTCTGGACCTTCCAATAAGATAGGTACATAATTGCGGTTGTGCTTCTCCTTCAACTCACGACACAGGTCATGCAAACAACCTATATTCTCCACCTCAGACACACCCACTACTGCTGCACCACGAGGATCTTCGTCCGTGCCGAGTTGCGCAATGGCATAGGCCATATTCTGAATCTTCTGTTCATACTTGAATTTGGTCCACTTCATACCACCATCTGGCAAGTACTCATAGTCGTTCTTACCTTCATCATGAATGGTATCAAACACATTCTCTAAGTTATAGAATGCAACACAGCGCACTATCATCTCCTCTGCTCGCAGAGAGGTCGAAGACCATGCCCAAAAGGCCAAAATGGCGACAATAAATAATCGAAAATTGGTCAGTTTCATACTATTTTATTTATTTGTGTGCAAAATTACTACTTTTTTTTGGATTGTCCAAAAGTTTTTTGTAATTTTGCAGAGAATTTGTATAAAATAAAAACTTTGAGCAATTATTAACCATTAATTATTAACTAATCATTACTATGTCATCAGTAAACAAAGTTATTTTAGTAGGCAATGTAGGTAGTGACCCAGAAGTTCGTTATTTGGATCGCGGTACTGCCATTGCTAATTTCAATCTGGCTACCACCGAGCGTGGTTACACCATGCAAAACGGCACCCAAGTACCAGACCGCACCGAGTGGCACCCTATCGTACTCTGGCGTAATCTCGCCGAGTGGGCTGAAAAATATGTACGCAAAGGCATGAAGCTCTATGTCGAGGGTAAACTCCAAACCCGCACGTGGGAGAAAGACGGTCAAGTTCGCCGCAAAACAGAAATCATCGCTGAGAACATCCAAGTGCTATATCGTCCTGCAGAATACCGCACTCCTGCTGCACACACCGAGGAGATACAGCAAGAGACACAATTGCCCGAAACGACAAACATTCCTACACTGGAGATTGAAGATATTTTCTAATCGGATATCGAGTATCGAGTATCGGGTATCGGGTATCGGGATTCAGGATTCGTAAATATAAAAAAGAGATGGTTTCCCATCTCTTTTTTTATTCTGTATTCTATCCGATATCCGATAACCAATATCCGATAACCGATAACCAATATCCGATAACCAATATCCAATACCCCCTATCACAGCGGACTAACACCAGTACCTGGTTTATCCACCAATGTCAGTTTGCCATCTACAATCTGAATACCATCATAAGGGTCATTAGCGATCAATACGTGACCGTCCAAATCGGCATAATCTACCAACGGACTCAGCGTTGTCGCCGCTGAGATACCTGCACGCGTTTCAGTCATACAGCCAATCATAACCTGCTTGCCCAGTTCACGCGCCAGGGTAATCATCTTACGCGCTTCTGCTAATCCACCACACTTCATCAACTTGATATTGATACCATCGTAGTATGGTGCCAAGCGCGCTACATCATCGTATGTCTGGCATGCCTCGTCTGCAAGAATAGGCAACTCCACCTGCTCGCACAACCAAGCATGCTCCTCGTCCATGTGTTTAGGCATCGGTTGCTCAATCATTACAACTCCCTGCTCTGCCAACCATTGGCACATCATCAGTGCGTGCTCCTTGGTTGGCCAACCTTGGTTAGCATCTACATAAATAGGTTTGTCGCTAAGACTACGTATAAGCGTAATCATACGCTTATCCTCTGCCTCTCCACGACCGAGTTTTACTTTCAATATCTTCGCCCAGTCAGCTTCTTGCACTTTGACCAACACAATCGAATCGCTGGCATCATAGCCAATCGTATAACTGGTGCAAGGTGTAGCCTCAGGATCAATACCCCATATCTGCCACAATGGTTTACCCTCCAGTTTACCATACAAATCGTGCAGGGCAATATCAAGACTCGCTTTCGCCGCATGATTACCTGGCGCAAGCGCATTAACCACTTGCATGATACTATCTACATTCAATGGCTCGGTACAACTGTTTATGACAGGTTCTGCCAACGCAAGAAAGGCGCACACCGACTCTTGTGTCTCTTTGAGATATGGAGGCAGTGCTGCTTCACCGTATCCTGTCTCATCGCCAAGCGTAATGCGCGTGAGTACAATAGGCGTAGTGGTACGCGTGTTGGTAGAGATACCAAAGGCGTGGCGCAACTCACCTGTAAAAGGTTCATAACTCAGTTGTGCTGTCTTCTCACACGACTGGAAGAACAATGCCAAAATAATGGCTGGGAAAAGTAAACGTTTCATAAATCTTTTGTTTTTCGAATGGTTATGTTTTGTTTTTTATAGGGTCAATTACCGAACGCAACGGAGCATCCTACAGCTACATTCAGCTTTTGGTCTCCGGCTTCTGCTATGGGTTTGATTAGATTATCCTTTGTCAGTTGCCAAGGTTGCAACATCACGTTCGCAAAAGCCTTCACTTTTAGGCCTTTACTCGCCTCATCCTGTTTCCCGAACGCCCATGTCTTATGCAGTTTCAACCCTATCATGGTCACCGCAAAATCACCCTTGAAGCCTGTATACAGACTCTTGGCAGGTGTCATACCCACACGAGCATCCAACTGCCAATTCTCGCCCAGGGCGAAGTCATAGCCCAACTCAATATAAGTGGAATAAGCACGTTTTAGTTCGCCATCTACCATATATCCATCGCGACTGAAGGTCCGAACACCGACCAAGCAGCTCAATGGCAGTCTATCACTGACACGATACGCTACACGCCACTCGCCCGTGGCACCACCGCCACCTTTGGGGTAATTCTTAAAGTCGAACAACTTGCTGGGTGTTCCATCTTGATAGGTATCGAAATAGAAGCAGTGGATATAATACACACTCAATCCCCAACGGCTGAAACCGATTGACAGATCCAACTCTGGATTGAAAGCCGAAAACGTCCAATCCGTTGTGCCAACGTTCCACCACATATTCGCAAAGAAACCCGCATAATCAACAGTAGCATCCAATTGCAAGCTCGGACCACCACAATAGAGCCCACGCCAAATATAATTGCTGGTCATAGTGGCATTGGTCGACCACGAGAACTTACTCGTCTCTGCTGCTTGTATTGATAATGAATGGCACATACAAGCGAGTAGCAAGAGTGGTATAGATAGAAATCGCTTCATCGTATCACTATTGTTTGATAAATCGTACAACCTGCGTACCTATTTGCAAGAGATATGTACCCGTAGGTAAATGGGATACGCTCACCTGCGTGCCTTCGGTGGTTTGCAACATATTTCCTTGCATATTAAAGATACGGAGTATTTGTGCTTCAATACCTTGAATATACAACACATCTTGCGTAGGATTAGGATATACCACAATACTGCCCTTCTCCACATTGTCCAAGGTCGTAAACTCATTAGAGAAAACGATCTTGCGCACATTAGCCAAAGGCTCCGTGGCAAGCACATTACCTTCTTTATCCAATAATTGCAGATTGGTATCCATGAACACCCATTTGCCAATCAAAGCAATATCTTGCACCATCTCGGCTCCTGCATAACGCTCAATGACCAGATTAGTAGCCAATATGGGCATACTGCACAACACGGCAAACACTAAAACTAAAATCTTCTGTCTCATCACTATTTTTCTTTACGTATTTATAATATTATCGTTTATCACCACATATAGTTCCTATTGCTGCGGATAGAATCTATCACAGACTTTCATCAATCCGCCAGAGAGCAGTCCTAATACTTTATCCACAGCTATACTCAACAGCAGAAATGCCATACTCACCCCCACTAATACCGCTACTCGCCAGCCATCAGGAACCGCTACAAACAACTCGCGCATCTGAGGATAAAGCCACTGATGCCCCCAATAACAACTCTCCTGCAACAGATAGGCTGCAAACACTGAACTTGCCAACCAATTGATTGCCTTGCTCTGAAAACTCCACGACAAGAAAAAGAGAAGCAACATCACAGCCGCAATCACCACAAAGGGGTTGTTATAATCCAATGGATAATGTATTTGCCAATGGCAACGATAACGCAACATGATCAGAACGAATAAGCCCATACATGCTGCCACATATCCTACTAACCAGATCCAACGCCTGCGTCGGATACTGTCCAACGAGACATGCACACCTGTATAACGCCCTATCAGATACAGCCACAGGAAACTGATCAACGAATTACCATAGTTGGTAGCCTCAACCTTATGATACCAACCCAAATAGAGCATTACAATAGTGAAAAACAATATGCTATGCAATAATTGTTTAGCAGTCATTGCCTCTACTGCCTTATTCAATAGAGGGGAGAGTAACATCAGTCCAAGATAGGAGACCACGAACCACCAACCATTGTGCGTAAAGGCCAAGAAGCGCTCCGCAAATACTTGCCATGAGAAACCACCCTTCAAAGCAATATATGCCAAATAAGAGACTAATCCAATGAGGAAGCATTGCAGGTAGAACTTCAGCACAGAGCGCCATTTGAGTTTAATACCAAAGTATCCCGAGATAAGCACAAAGCAGTTTACTGCTACAATACATAGTGCCTCAACCAGAAACCCCCATGTCAGACGAGTAGTTAATAGTTCAGGCATATTGACAATACCCGTATTGGCTCCATTGTTGTTGAAATGGAGTATCACTACCATCAGCATGCATAGAATGCGTAGGAGTTCAATATTGGAGTTTCTGATTTGGGGCATGACTATACCATGTAAATTCTATTATAAGGATCTTACCAAACGAACAGGTAGTCCTCTGGCTTTATAGATTGCTGGATTATTATATAGTATCACATTTGAACCGAAACACAATATTATAGCATAACGTTGATCATCATCACGTGTTGTACTTGTCCAATATTCTCCACTATCTTGGATACCTTCTATGTAATAGTATTCTTGTCCTATTGGGGAGTAATCTACTGTTTTTATCCGTCTACCCACTGCAGGTAGAAATACTGCACCTGATTTTTCCAATACTTTCCACTGTTTTTCATCAAAACTTTGATGCTCAGCATAATACTTGCTACCAGCCCAACCATAATAACCAGGGAAGAAAACAACTCCTTTCGGACATTCCCAATTATCTGGCAACAATAGCAATCCGTTTACACCACATACCTGCGCTATACCGCGCAACAATATAGCATCCTTGCGCTCGGAGATGACATAGCACCACTCTTCTTGCGTTATTGTACGCCAAACACCTTCATTATATACACCTATTTTATTCTCACCCCAGTCCTCAAAATTTTCGTACTCACTATATTCATTACTTAGCTCAGTAGGTTTATTGCCAGTTCCCCAAGCAAACATATCTATTGTATCACCCAAAATACCAGTTTTACTGAACAAACCGCTATACCCATCTATCTTTGTGAAATCGCTAAAATTCCTATTACCAATAAAGGCGTACTGGTCTTCTGCAAATTGCCATTTGTCTTCACTAACTACATATTGCAAATTACCTGGCGCAAAAACAATCTTTTCCTTCTCGGATACCGAAAAGGCATATTTGGTATTTGGGATCAAATCAATCGTCTCACATCCTACCAAGATGGTGAAACACAAAATGAGCAAATAAACTACCTTCTTCATTACATATTCATTCGTTAGTGTTTTATATCTTTTACCAAACGCACATTATATCCTAAACAACGTGACACCTCTTTTAATTCCTCATCTGAAAAATATCCTACGGCTACACCGTGTGTGTCATCCGTGTACGAAGCCACCCAATATCCTGCCACAGATATGAGCGGCATTATACTCACACCATTACGAGCACACGAATAAGGCAAAAACACAGCACCCGACTTTTCCATAACTGCCCAATCTTCTTCATAATAGCAATTCACTCGTAAACTCATAACCGGTTCATTTCCATGCACAGCCTGAAAAGAAACAGCTCTGGGACAAACCCATCCATCTGGTAAAAATATTTTTCCAGGACAACCCTTAACCTCTGCAAAAGCCCACAAAGAATCGGCATTAAGACGCTTATGCAACAGATAATCCCATTCTTCATAATTCAAAGTACGCCACGCCATACTATGATCATTATCTATCACATGTCGCCCCCAATCTACAAAATCAGTATAATCCTCTGCATTTTGACTTACCTGAGTGGGATTATCGCCCGTTCCCCAACCAAATAAATCAATTTTACTTCCTAATTGTAATTGTGGATCAATATCCATCGAATCTAATCGTAACGCGGAAATATAGTTTCCATTATTAGGAAATTGAATAGGACTATTCAGATTATTAATGGACAACAACTCAGCTTGTGATTGAGCAAAATGCCACGAACTCGTCGCACGATGGTATTGCAGATTGCCTGGTGAAAAAGTTACTTTTTGGGTTTCAGATACTGAAAACACACCAATACCTTGCACCATATCACTTTGCATGACTTTGTGTTCACAACTCATACATATGAGTGCCATTACCAATAGATTTATTAGCTTTTTCATACTCAAAAGTAAGAATGTAGTATTATCCCTGCAAAGGTACAACTTTTTTTTGGATTGTGCAAATTTTTTTGGTGTAAGGTGTGAAGTATTAGGTGTAATGTGTAAAGGGAAGAGGTTAAAGGCGAAAGGTTAAAGGCGAAAGGTTAAAGGACGGGATATAAACAAAGAACCCCTCATCATATTGATGAAGGGTTCTGAAAATGGCGGCTACCTACTCTCCCACAAACGCAGTACCATCGGCGTTGCTGAGCTTAACGACCCTGTTCGGAATGGGAAGGGGTGGGACCTCAGCGCTATAACCACCTAAATTAATTTACTATTGGACTATTTACAATGTACTATTTGTACGCATAAATGCCAACGAAGGGGTTGACATATTGACTGTAGAAGCTTAGAGCAAATACCCTAAGTTCAAAAGCGTAGTTTAGAATTGTTCAACATTGTTCAGTATTGTTCAATGTTGTTCAATATTGTTTTTTGAGAATCTCTTCTCTAGAAAAAGATCTCGGGCAATTAGTACTGCTCGGCTTTATGTCACCATTTGTACACCTGCAGCCTATCAACGTCGTAGTCTACAACGACCCTCAATGGAAATCTAATCTTGGAGCTAGCTT